>SCTX01000040.1 GCA_004298385.1 Betaproteobacteria bacterium
GATCAGTTAGTGTATAACACTGCCTGCAACAGGGGGTCAGCGTGATTACGGACAGAATCGACTCGGTGACCAAGATACCGCCAGAATACATGAAGGCGGCGCCGCCGGCGCCGAAAAGCGTGAAAATCGAGATTTCGCCGCGCTGCAATTACCGCTGCGGCTTCTGCGCCCTGCGCAACCGCGAGGTCCAGCCCAAGTGGGACATGGATTTCGAGCTGTTCAAGCGCATCACGCGCGAAATGAGCGCGGCCGGAGTGAAGGAAATCGGCGTGTTTTACCTGGGCGAGTCCTTCATGGGCCCGAGGCTGCTGGTCGATTGCATCGCCTATCTGAAAAGCGAGCTGGCGATGCCCTATGTGTTCCTCACTTCCAACGCGTCGATGGCCTTCCCGGAAGCGATCGAGGCCTGCATGAAAGCCGGGCTGGACTCGCTCAAATGGTCGGTAAACGCCGCCGACGAAGATCAGTTCGAGAAAATCATGGGCGTGTCGGGCAGGTTGTTCCATCGCGCCCTGGACAACATCCGGGCGGGGTGGGAACTGCGCCGGGAGCGCGGCTACAACACCGGGCTTTATGCCTCGTCCATCCGCTACGACGGAGCGCAGCAGGCGAAGATGGAGGCGCTGCTCGGCGAACGCGTGATTCCCTACGTCGACCAGCACTACTGGCTGCCGCTGTATTCGATGGGCGCCTTCGCCACCGCACGCGAAGCGCAGCTCGGCTACCGCCCCACCGCCGGCAACCAGGGAAGAATCGATGCCCTGCGCGAACCCCTGCCCTGCTGGTCGGCCTTCACCGAGGGCCATGTCACCGCCGAGGGCAAGCTCTCGGCCTGCTGCTTCGACGCCACCGCCAACTGGACCATGGGCGACCTGACCAAGCAGTCGTTCATCGAAGCCTGGAATGCGCCGGCGTTCGTGAAACTGCGCGCGGCCCATCTGAAAAAGGACGTGCGCGGGACTGTGTGCGAGAACTGCGTCGCGTACTCTTGATTTGGACGGGCTGAAAGCAAGCAGAGTATCTCCGGCGGTGGAAGGACCCTTATTCCACGAACAAGGGGGGCGCTTCCTCCCTTGCAAATCCCCGCGCAAATACAGGATCACCAATTCTGGAAGTCTTGGCGATTTCTATCGTTTGGCTTCAGACGCGCGCCTGTTGCAACGCGTCGTCCCGCAAGCCATTGTTCGCTGGCGCCTGTCAATCTTCGATGGGTATACAGCGACGTCACCGACGTTCAATTCATGAACAAATCGATATATCTGGCCAAATGAGACGCTGATTTGCGCTGGGCTTCGGCCTGGAAATGCTTTCTCAACTGCAGCCCGGAATGAAGCCCGATCAGGTGCAAGCCCACTGACATCTCCCATCGGGCCCCAACCCAGAGCAATGACGTTCCGCTGCAAGAACAAACCATCGGCAACGCCGTGGCGTCCTCCATGAATTCCCCAAATCGTTTTCTCGGGCATGTCGTTCCCCAGATGGACAACATCTAAGTCTTGGTTTGAGGCCTATTATCGCAATAATTAGTGGGGACGCACCACGGTTTGTCAGCGCGTCAGGCGATGTATGCGTTACACCCATCTATGAGCACTTCTCCACTCGCACCCTGAAATGAGCCGCGCCACCATTCCCGCCGAGCGCATCGAACGCTCGATCCTGGTCCTGCGCAGACATAAGGTGCTGCTCGATGCCGATCTTGCAGCGCTCTATGGGGTGGAAACGCGGGTGCTGGTACAGGCGGTCAAGCGCAACCTTGGGCGTTTCCCGGACGATTTCATGTTTCAACTCGACGCCGATGAGCGGGAAGCTTTGAGATCACAATCTGTGATCTCAAACACACCGGGCCGCGGCGGCCGGCGCTATGCCCCTTACGCATTCACCGAGCAGGGCGTGGCGATGCTCTCGTCCGTACTCAACAGCCCGCGCGCCATCGCCGTCAACATCGAGATCATGCGCGCCTTCGTGCGGCTGCGCGAAATGATAGCCAGCAACAAGGAATTGGCCAGGCGCCTGGACGAGCTCGAAGCCAGAATTGAGAGAAAGCTCTGCACTCAAGACCAAGCCATCGCCGGCATTCTGGATGCCATTCGCGCGCTCATGCATTCGCCTGAGCCCACAAAGAAGCGACGCATTGGCTTCGTGCAAGAGGGATAGGCGAATTAATCCGGCCACGAAATCGGAACGGCTTGCCGGCGCGCCGCAATCCCATGCTTTAACCCGCCCCGGACGGCACGCAAATGGCCGTTATGCAGAGCTCCAAGGGTCGATAGCGCCATCTCGCATTTTTCGCGACCGGACGCTCCAATCGGAAGCGCGGATTACCTCGCCATCAGATCCCCACTGATCGCAGCGGCCGATGAGCAGACCCTCATGACGATATGGCTGACAGCTTGCAGCAGGTCGCAAGCAGCCATCGACCATTCGCGTCGGGCGAGTTAGCGCATGCTTCGAGGACGCTGGCACTGAAATTGTTGGCGACGTGCCACCGAACGACCATTGGCTTATAAAGACTGAACCGGACCCGAAGCATATTCAAGTTTGATCAAGATGCGCCCGCGCCGCGCTTTTGCGGCAGCAGCAGGATGGCGTCGCGATTGGTCCACGAGGGCGTGCGCGCGGCGGCTTCTTTCCACGGCAGCCATTCGTAACGCAGGTGCTCCGCCGGATCGAGCTGCACCAGCACCACCGCGGGTAACTCCAGTCCGAATACATGCTCCTGGTTATGCGTCACCCCGTCGGCGTAACGGCTGACATACTGCTTGAAGATCTCGAAGCGGTTTTCGATGCCCCAATCCTCCAACGCGTACTGCCGCGCGTCGATGCCGGTCTCCTCGCGCACTTCGCGCGCGGCGGTTTCGATGAGCGGCTCGTTCTCATGATCTATGCTGCCCGTGACCGACTGCCAGAAGCCGGGCCAGCCGGCGCGTTCCAGCATGAGCACCTGCAAGTCGGCGGTGTAGATCACCACCAGGACGGAGCGCGGGATTTTTAAGCGGGACGTCATGCAAGCAGGTCATTCCGAGGACGCAGTCCGAGGAATCCGCTGTTGGCGCATAAGAAGCAGATTCCTCGCTTCGCTCGGAATGATGGGAAAGAGGTCACGCGACCGGAAATGCCGGCAATCCGGCATCCCAGCCGTCGGGACCGCTGACGATCGCCCAGAACGGCTTGCCCTGCCCCTGCCAGTATTGCGCGACACCGTCGAGCACCTCCACCGCGGTGACGAACTCCTGCTTGTGGCCGGCGCCGAAATGCTTGCCATGCTCGAACAGCAGCACGTAGCCGGGTGCCGGGTGCCAGGAAAGATCGCCGAGGCAATCCTCGAAGGCGTCCCAGTTGCCGCCGAACCATTCGGGGAAAGCGAGCGCCTTGGCCACCAATCCGGTGAAGTCCTGCCGGTCGTGCACATGGCCGATGTCCACGCGCCACAGCGCGAGGCCCGCCGCCTGCGCGGCCTCGGCGATGAGGCGCGTGTCCGGACCGGTCAGGTAGACACCGGCCTTGTCCTTGTCCTGCAACAGTTGAACCAGAGAGTTACTCACGAATGCGCCTGAACGAATTGTAATGGTCATCAGTGTAATAGTACTCGCCGGAGGTGCGCACGTCGCCCGAGGCACCCGCGCCGGCGACGACGCGGCGCGCGCCGCGATCGCGCGCACCCGGCGTCTTCACCGTGTATTCGCGGTAATGGCCGCGCTGGCGCGGAGGCAGCATTTTTTCGCGATTGCCGAACACGCTGCCGTCCCCAGCGTAGGGAAACGGCCCACCCGCCTTGATGAGCGCCAGGGTCGCGCGCGCTTCCGCGGGCAAGGCGGCGACCGGGATAACGCCGATCGGGACCGGAGCTCGCGCAATCGCCGCGCCGCTCAAGGCCAACAGCGTGCAAATGATGATGACGAGCCGCTTCATGCTTGCTGGTCCGGGGTCAATCCGCGGGCTGGAGCCGGGCGTTCTAGCTCTATACGGGCTGTTTCTCGGCGCCGCGCAATCCGATGTGCAGTTCGCGCAACTGTTTCTCGTCCACCGCGCTGGGGGCCTGGGTCAGCAGGCATTGCGCCCGCTGCGTTTTCGGGAAGGCGATGACATCGCGGATCGATTCGCTGCCCGCCATCATCGCGACAATGCGGTCCAGGCCGAAAGCGATGCCGCCGTGCGGCGGCGCGCCGTACTGCAGGGCGTCGAGCAGGTAGCCGAATTTCAGCTTCGCTTCCGCAGCGTCGATGGCGAGCGCGCGGAACACCTTGGACTGCACTTCTTCGCGATGGATACGCACCGAACCGCCGCCGATTTCCGACCCGTTCAGCACCATGTCGTAGGCCTTGGCAAGCGCTTTGGACGGATCGGTCGCGAGGTAGTCCTCGTGCCCGTCCTTGGGCGCGGTAAACGGGTGGTGCATGGCGACCCAGCGCTTGGCCTCCTCGTCGTATTCGAACATGGGGAAGTCAACCACCCACAACGGCTTCCAGCCCTGGACGGCGAATCCCTTTTCATGGCCGATCTTTAGCCGCAGTGCCCCTAGGGCGTCATTCACGATCTTGGCTTTGTCTGCGGCGAAGAACACGAGGTCGCCGTCTTTCGCGCCGGAGCGCGCGACCACGGCGGCTAGCGCCGCATCGGAAAGATTCTTCACGACCGGCGATTGCAAGCCCTCGCGGCCGCGGGCGACCTCGTTCACCTTGATATAGGCGAGGCCCCTGGCGCCGTAGATGGCGACGAACCGGGTATAAGCGTCGATCTCGCCGCGCGTGAGCGCGCCGCCGCCGGGAATGCGCAAGCCCGCGACGCGCCCGCCTGCCGCATTGGCCGGGCCGGAGAACACCTTGAACTCGACGCATTTCATGATGTCGGTAAGCTCGGTGAACTCGAGCGGCACGCGCAGGTCCGGCTTGTCCGAGCCGTAGCGCGCCATCGCCTCGGCATAGCTCATGACCGGAAAGGGATCGGGTAGCACGACATCGAGCGAGTGCTTGAACACGGCGCGCATCAGACCTTCCATGATGCCGCGGATTTCTTCCTCCCCCAGGAATGAGGTTTCAATATCGACCTGGGTGAACTCGGGCTGGCGGTCGGCGCGCAGGTCCTCGTCGCGGAAGCACTTGGTGATCTGGTAATAGCGGTCGAAACCCGCAATCATCAACAGTTGCTTGAACAACTGCGGCGATTGCGGCAGAGCGAAAAACATGCCGTGGTGCACCCGCGAAGGCACCAGGTAGTCGCGCGCTCCCTCCGGGGTGGACTTGGCCAGCATCGGCGTCTCGATGTCGATGAACCCCGCCTCATCCAGGTACCTGCGCACCGCCATCGCCACCTTGTAGCGCAGGCGCAAGTTCGCCTGCATCTGCGGGCGGCGCAGGTCGATCACGCGGTGAGTGAGCCGGGTGGTCTCGGACAGCTTGTCTTCGTCGAGCTGGAACGGCGGCGTGACCGCCGGGTTGAGGATCTCGAGCTCGCGGCACAGCACCTCGATCTCGCCGCTTTTCAACTTCGGATTCACCAGCGCCGGCTCGCGCCGGATTACCTTGCCCGCCACCCGGATCACGAATTCATTGCGAATTTTCTCCGCCACCGCGAATACCTCCGGCCGCGTAGGATTGCACACGATCTGCACGAGGCCCTCGCGGTCGCGCAAATCGATGAAAATCACGCCGCCGTGATCGCGCCGGGTGTTGACCCATCCGCACAAGGTGACGGTCTCATCGAGCTGGGCGGCGCTGACCAGGCCGCAGTAGTGGGTACGCATTAGTATTGGCTATCGGCAATGAGTAATGGCTATATATGGCGTCTTAAATACCGCAGCAGGCCGCGCGCAGACCAGCGCGCTGCGCGCGCCAACCGTGTTTTGGACAAAAACAAAGACAGTGTGGGGTTTTATACAAGATCGCCGATTGCGTGCGGATGTGCTTTTCATCCGTGCGCAATCGGCGATCCGCGCGGACGGCTTTTCGTCCGCGCAACAGCGCAACTCTGCAACAACGGCGGGCGCGATTTAACCGGGCAAGTATAAATCATGACTTCCTTTTCCCGCCGCCGTTCGGCGAGGCCACGCCCATGGAAATGACGTATTTGAGCGCCGTGTCCACGCTCATGTCGAGCTCGATCACGTCCTTGCGCAGCATCATCACGAAGTAACCGCCGGTCGGGTTGGGCGTGGTCGGCACGTACACGCTGACGTAATCGCCCCGCAAGTGCCGGGTGACGTCGCCGCCGGGCGTTCCGGTGAGAAATCCGATCGTCCACATGCCCTCGCGCGGCCACTGCACCAGCAGCGCCTTGCGGAATGCATCGCCGCTCGAGGAAAACAGCGTGTCGCTCACCTGCTTGACGCTGGAATAAATCGAACTCACTACCGGGATGCGGTGCAGGATTTCGTGCCAGAAATGCACCAGGCGCTGCCCGATCAAATTCGCCGTGACCGCGCCCGTCAGAAACACGATCAGCAGTGTCAACAGCACGCCCAAGCCCGGAATATGGATACCGAGCCAGCTCTCGGTGCGCAGCGCCGGCGGCAGCAGCAGCAAGCTCTGGTCGAGTATATCGACCACCAGCTTGAGTACCCAGATGGTGATGACCAGCGGAATCCAGATCAGCAGCCCGGTGATGAGGTATTTTTTCATTCCGCCCTGGATGTACTCGCAGGAGAAACCGGCGCCGTAGCTGCAGCAGGGCGGGCTTCATTCTTGCTCTCGCTCTTGCTCTCGCTCTTGCTCTTGCCCTCGCCCTCGCCCTTGCCCTTGCCCTCGCCCTTGCCCTCGCTCAGGCTCTCGGCCTTAGCCGCCGTCTCGCTCTTGCCCTCGGTCTTGGCCGCGGGTCTGGCGCCGCTGTTCTTGAAGTCGGTCACATACCAGCCGCCACCCTTCAACTGAAAACCGGCGGCGGTAAGCATCTTGCCGAAAGTTTCATTGCTGCATTCGGGGCAGACGCTCAACAAGGGATCGCTCACCTTTCGCAGATACTCTTTCTGGAACCCGCAGGACGAGCAACGATATTCGTAGATAGGCATAATGCCCTCCAAACAGCGAAAAAACGCTAATTATAGCGGAAAAGCAGGGCTCTCCCATGCGCCATATATGGGCAAACCCAGCCTTTTCAAGGAGCTAGGCGGGCAAATGCGGGTCTCGTCCCACCTTCCTCCCACCTTCACGCAAAGATCAGAAGGGAATATCGTCGTCCATGTCTTGAAGCTGGCCGGCAGGTTTTTTCGCCGGCCTGGACGCGCCCTCGGGTGGCGGCTCACGCGTCTCGCGCGCTTCGCCGCCGCCCATGCCGCTCCTGGAACCAAGCATTTGCATGCGTTCGGCGACGATCTCGGTGGTGTACCGGTCCTGTCCTTCCTTGTCCTGCCATTTGCGCGTTCGCAGCCTCCCCTCGACGTACACTTGCGATCCTTTCTTGAGGTATTCGCCCACAATCTCCGCCAGGCGCCCGCGAAAATTGACCCGGTGCCACTCAGTCTCCTCCTTCTTCTCGCCGCTTGCCTTGTCGTTCCAAGCGAAGGTGGTTGCCACCGATGCGTTTGCCAGCGCCGTGCCGTCGGGCATGTAGCGGATCTCCGGGTCTTTGCCGAGGTTGCCTACAATTATCACTTTATTGACCGATGCCATTTCAACTCTCCTCTTTGACTTTCGTACAGCGTCACCGCGCCGACTCGTTTCCGAGCGCCGCGCCTCCGACCGTATCCACGCCGCGTTCGCGCGCGCGCTGCGGCACACGCATGCCCGCGGCGCTTGCCCCCCACAACGCAATCAGCGCCACGCCGAATACGAACACCGGCGCCTGCCCCTGATGCTGCATCAGCCAGCCGCCCGCGGCGCCGCCGACGAACAGGCCCAAGGCCTGCGTCGTGTTATAGACACCCAACGCAGTACCCCTCGCGCGCCCCGGCGCCGTGCGCGACACCAGCGACGGCAGACTTGCCTCCAGCACGTTGAAAGCAACGAAGAAGCCCAGCAGCAGGATGACAAGCGCGGTGAAATTATTCAGCGCGAACACGAAGCCCAGTTGCACCACCGCCATCAGCGCGATGCTGGCGAGGAATACCGGCTTGATGCCGTTTTTTTTCTCGGCGTAGAAAATCGGCGGCAGCATCAGCACGAAGGACGCCAATACCACCGGCAGATAGACTTTCCAGTGCTGATCCACCGACAGCCCGCCCGTGCTCACCAGTGCGAGCGGCACGACCACGAAAATCGCCATCTGCACCACATGCAGCGAGAAAATACCGAAGTTAAGCCGCAGCAGGTCCGTGTTTCTCAGCATGTCGCCCAGCCGTGCCGGTTCGACATGTTCCTCGGCTTCGATTTTCACCAGCGTCTCTTCCGGCACTACGCTCACCACCACCCAGATCGCCACGAGCGCCAGCACGCCGGTGAGAATGAAAATTCCGCCCATGCCGATGTGGCGGTAGAGCAGGGGCGATCCGACCAGAGACAGGGCAAACATCAGACCGATGCTCGAGCCCACCAGCGCCATCGCCTTGGTGCGGTGCTGCTCGCGCGTCAGGTCAGACAGAAACGCCATCACCGGCGCGGAGATCGCGCCCGCGCCCTGGACGGCCCGTCCGGCGATGACGACGTAGATGTCGTCGCCGATGGCGGCGATGAAGCTGCCAAGCGCAAACAGCACCAGGCCCAGGATAATGATGCGCTTCCTGCCGTAGCGGTCCGAGGCCATGCCGTAAGGGATCTGCAATACCCCCTGGGTCAGGCCATAGGCGCCCAGCGCAATGCCCACCAGCGTGTGGTCGCCGCCACCCTTGAGGTGCAGCGCATGTACCGCGAACACCGGCAGAATCAGGAACAGGCCCAGCATCCTTAGGGCAAAAATCGAGGCAAGAGAAAGACTTGCGCGGATTTCCAGGGGCGACATGCGGTTGGGGGAAACGGACGACATAACGTGGCAGTAGCGCGGAAACGGCGTAATCTCGTATATTAGCAGGTTTGTATCTCCGGCCAGCGCCCAAGCTATGGATGAAATCAGGATACGCGGCGCACGCACGCACAATCTGAAGAACCTCAATCTCGATCTGCCGCGCAACCGGCTGATCGTGATCACCGGGCTGTCGGGATCGGGCAAGTCTTCGCTCGCCTTCGACACGCTTTACGCCGAGGGCCAGCGGCGCTACGTGGAATCGCTGTCCGCGTACGCGCGCCAGTTCCTGCAGCTCATGGAAAAGCCCGATGTCGACTTGATTGAGGGGCTGTCGCCCGCAATCGCCATCGAGCAGAAAGCCACCAGCCACAACCCGCGCTCCACCGTCGGCACGGTGACCGAGATCCACGACTATCTGCGCCTGCTGTACGCCCGCGTCGGCACGCCCTACTGCCCCGAGCACGCGCTGCCGCTGGAGGCGCAGTCGGTGGCGCAAATGGTCGACCACGTGCTCGCGCTGCCCGAGGACGCGAAGCTCATGATCCTCGCCCCCGTCGTCGCCGGACGAAAAGGCGAGCAGGCCGATCTGTTCGCCGAGCTGCGCGCGCAGGGCTTCGTGCGCCTGCGCGTGGACGGCAAGATCTACGACATCGACGCCCTGCCCAAGCTCGGGAAGAACGTCAAGCACACCACCGACGTGGTGGTGGACCGGATCAAGGTCAGGCCGGAACTGAAGCAGCGCCTGGCCGAATCCTTCGAGACCGCACTGCGCCACGCCGATGGCCGCGCCATCGCGGTGGAAACGGACTCGGGCAAGGAGCACCTGTTTTCGGCCAAATTCGCCTGCCCGGCGTGCAGTTATTCCCTGGCCGAGTTGGAACCACGCCTGTTTTCATTCAACAATCCCCTGGGCGCCTGCCCGGAATGCGACGGCCTGGGCGCGATCGAGTTCTTCGATCCGCGCCGCGTGGTGGCGCACCCGCATTTGAGTCTCGCCAGCGGCGCGATCAAGGGCTGGGACCGGCGCAACCAGTTCTACTTCCAGATGCTCACCAGCCTGGCCACGCACTTCGGCTTCGACGTGGAGCTCGCGTTCGATAAGCTGCCGCAAACGGCACAGGACATCGTGCTCTACGGCAGCAAGGAAAAAGTCGCCTTCTTCTACCTGAGCGAACGCGGCCGCACCGTGATGCGCGAGCATGACTTCGAGGGCGTGATCCCGAATCTCTCGCGGCGCCATCGCGAGACCGATTCCATCGTGGTGCGCGAGGAGCTGGCGAAATATCTCAACACCAAGCCCTGCCCGGGCTGCCGCGGCACGCGCCTGCGCGCCGAGGCGCGCAACGTCCGCATCGCCGACATGGCGATTTTCGAGGTGAGCGCCATGCCGCTCAAGCGCGGCCTCGCGTTTTTCCAGGGCCTGAAGCTGCCCGGCCACAGGGCGGCGATCGCCGACCGGATCGTGAAGGAAATCACCTCGCGCCTGTCCTTCCTCAATAACGTGGGCCTGGATTATCTTTCGCTCGACCGTTCCGCCGACTCGCTCTCCGGCGGCGAAGCGCAAAGGATACGGCTCGCGAGCCAGATCGGATCCGGCCTCACCGGCGTCATGTACGTGCTGGACGAACCGTCGATCGGCCTGCACCAGCGCGACAACGGTCGGCTGCTGGCAACGCTCAAGCACTTGCGCGACCTCGGCAATACGGTGATCGTGGTCGAGCACGACGAAGAGGCGATACTTTCGGCGGACCACGTCGTCGATATGGGCCCAGGCGCCGGCGAGCATGGCGGCAAGCTGGTGGCCGAGGGCACGCCGCAGGAAATCATGCGCAACCCCGCTTCGCTTACCGGAAAGTATCTCTCCGGGCGCATGGAAATCTCGAGCCCGAAACGCCGCCACCGCTACGACAAGGCGCGCATGCTGCGGCTCCAGGGCGCCAGCGGCAACAACCTCAAGAACGTGGACCTGGACCTGCCGCTGGGCCTGTTCGTCTGCGTCACCGGCGTATCGGGCTCGGGCAAATCGACGCTGGTGAACGACACCCTCTACCAAGCCGCGGCCAAGCACCTCTACGGCAGCAGCGCCGAACCCGCGCCACACGAATCGGTCAGCGGACTGGAATTCTTCGACAAGGTGATCAGCGTCGACCAGAGCCCGATCGGGCGCACGCCGCGCTCCAATCCGGCCACCTATACCGGCCTGTTCACGCCCATCCGCGAACTGTTCGCGGGCGTGCCCGCGGCGCGCGAGCGCGGCTACGGGCCGGGGCGATTCTCCTTCAACGTCAAGGGCGGGCGCTGCGAGGCCTGCCAGGGCGACGGCGTGCTCAAGGTGGAGATGCACTTCCTGCCCGATATCTACGTGCCTTGCGACGTCTGCCACGGCAAGCGCTACAACCGCGAAACGCTGGAAGTGCAGTACAAGGGGAAGAACGTCCACGAGGTGCTGAAAATGACCGTGGAGCAGGCGCACGAGTTCTTCGGCGCCGTCCCTGTCGTGGCGCGCAAGCTCGCTACCCTGCTCGATGTCGGCCTGGGCTATGTCGAGCTCGGCCAGTCGGCGACCACGCTCTCCGGCGGCGAGGCGCAGCGGGTGAAGCTGTCGCTGGAACTGTCGAAGCGCGATACCGGGCGCACGCTCTACATCCTGGACGAGCCCACCACCGGGCTGCACTTCCAGGACATCGGCCTGCTGCTGCACGTGCTGCACCGCTTGCGCGACCACGGCAACAGCGTAGTGGTGATCGAGCATAACCTCGATGTGATCAAGACCGCGGACTGGATCATCGACCTCGGCCCCGAGGGCGGCGAAGGCGGCGGCCGCGTCATCGCCCAGGGCACGCCCGAGGACGTGGCCGAGAACCCGGCGAGCTACACCGGGCGATACCTCAAGCGGGTGCTGGGGAAGAAGAAGGCGGCGTAATTTTGCGCGCCTTGCTCTGGGTTGGTGATCAATGTCACCAGCGCGAGCTTTTCAGGCGACGCCCGTGCCTTTGAGTTGGCGTTTGTTTTTGGCGCATACATGGCCTATGATTTCGTCATGCCAACGATTAGCAGCTTTTTCGGAATCGTCATTCAAATGTTCTGGCGAGAACATGCACCGCCGCACTTTCACCACTGTATGCCGAATTCGAAGTCCAGATCGATATTCGGACTCTCGAAGTCATCAAAGGAAATCTGCCGCGCCGTGCTCTAGCGCTGGTAGTGGAATGGGCGGTACAACACCGTGCTGAGTTGATGGAGGATTGGAACCTGTGTCAGTCGAAACAGCCGCCGAAACGAATCGAGCCCCTGGAGTAATTCCCGCTGCGCCGTGGCGGGTCAAGGCAATCGGCGCGCGGCCCGGATATCGACTTGCCGTGACGTTTGTCGACGGTATCAGCGGGATTGCCGATCTTTCCTCGTTGGTCTCTGCCAAGGAAGCCGGCATCTTTGCGCCATTGACCGATCCGGCAGTATTCGAACAAGCACGTGTCGAACTCGGAGTCATAACCTGGCCAAACGGCGCAGATCTAGATCCTGACTGGTTGCATGAGGAAATCAGCCGTTCTGGAGAATGGCACGGCTGACATATTGCGATGTCGGGAGGAATCCATCTTCAGGTCAGTGTCGCCGCGGGATAAGTCAAGCGATGTGCGAGCGTCGCGTGCAACGGGAACGCGGCGGGATGGGACGCCCACATCACTGGTTCGGACATTGATTGCACCGTCAGGTCCTGGCTTGTACTGATATAGTAGCCGCCCGTAAGACTTCGTGGAACGGGCGTTTTCATCCGAACATGATCTCCAGGCACACACGGAGCAAGGTCTTGTTGCTGGGCACTTGCCTGCTCGCGGCCGGCGCGCGCGCGCAAGCACCGCAACTGCGCTGCGCCGGGCCGCCTTCGGCGCCGGCCGCGCGCGCGCCGGCGCGCGCGCCGACCGTGAAGGACTACGAGCAGATTCTGCAGCGCCAACCGCGCAGCGCGCATGATTACTATGACCACGGCGTGCTGCACGAACGCATGGGCCAGCACACCAGCGCGATCCTGGATTACACCCAGGCGATCAGACTCGATCCCTGCCTGGCACAGGCCTACGAGCGACGCGGCGCCGCCTACGCGAGCCTGGGCCAGTTCGAACGCGCGCTGAAGGATCTGGACGAGTCGGTCCGCATCGACGCGAACTCCGCCTCAGCCTACGTCAATCGCGGCGCGGCCTACGAAGCCATGGGCCAGAACCAGCGCGCGCTTGCCGACTTCGGCCAGGCAATCGCGCTGGATCCGCAATTCGCATACGCCTATGTCAGGCGCGGCGGGAGCTTCGAGCTGACCGGTGAACTCGAGCGCGCGATCCGGGAATACGGCGAGGCCATTCGCCTCGACCCGGACGAGGCGCAGGCTTTCTTCTTTCGCGGCAGAACCCTCATCCGGCAGCGGCAGTTCGAGCGCGCGCTGCTCGACCTGGACCAGGCAATACGCCTGGACCCGCGCGACGCCAAGGCACACCAGAGCCGCGCCGCCGTGTACGCCGCGATCGGTGATCACGCGCGCTCGATCCAGGACTACAGCGAGGCGATCCGGCTCGACGCGCGCTACGCGCTCGCCTATCAGAGCCGCGGCGACGCCTATACGAGGACGGGCCAGCCCGAGCGGGCGCTCCAGGACTACACCGAGGCGATACGCATCAACCCGAAGAACGCCTACGCCTATTACAGCCGCGGCCTCGTCCACGCGGGAAAACGGGATTATCAACGCGCGATCGAGGATATGACCGAGGCGCTCGGGCTGAAACCGGATTTCCCCCTGGCCTTGCGCCAACGCGGCATGAACTACCACAAGCTCGACCAGCTTGATCGCGCCGTGGCCGATTTCGACGCGGCCATTCGTCTCGACGCGCGCGACACGGTCGCGCTGAACGAGCTTGCCTGGCTGCTGGCGACATCAAAGCGGGCGGAGTGGCGCGACGGCAGGCGGGCGGTGGAACTGGCGCGCAACGCCTGCAACCTCAGCGGCTGGAAAGTACCAGGCCTGTTCGATACCTATGCGGCCGCGCTCGCCGAGGCGGGCAAGTTCGAAGACGCGATCAAATGGCAGGAGGCCGCTCTGGAGTCGGTCGAGTTCGCGCGCACGCAGGGCGATGGCGCGCGCGCGCGGCTGCAACTGTACCGGGAGGGGAAGCCGTATCGCGCGCCTTAGGCAAGAGCGTATGGAGCAAACAACAAGCCGGCGGCTTATTCCCCCCAGACGGAAATCGCGTTCCGGCTCACACGTTCCGGCTCTGCTTGGACAAGAGCAGGCCTGATGAGTAGAATTGGCTGCACAATCAGCCCTGAACCGCGCCCGCGCCAGGCCGGCCCCACAATCGAGATAAGGAGCATTTCATGAAACGCCACGCCCCAGTCACCACTGCCCTGTTGCTGTCGGCCGCCCTGATCGCGTCGGCTGCCGCGCAGGAACTCACCGGCACCCTGAAGAAGGTCAAGGAAACCGAAGCCTTCACGGTCGGTTACCGCGAGTCCTCGATTCCGTTCTCCTATCTCGACGACAAGCAGCAACCCATCGGTTATGCCATGGACCTGTGCCTGAAGATCGTCGATGCGGTCAAGGCGGAACTGAAACTGCCGAACCTCAAGGTAGACCTGAAGCCGGTCACCTCGAGCAACCGCATCCCGCTGCTGCAAAACGGCACCATCGACATGGAATGCGGCTCGACCACCAACTCGGTGAAGCGGCAGGAGCAGGTGGCCTTCGGTCCGACCTATTTTGTAATAAATGTCACGGCTGCGGTAAAGAAGAAATCAAAAGTCAAAAGACTGGCAGACCTGAACGGCAAGACGATTTCCACGACCTCGGGCACTACTTCGGTACCGCTGCTGAAGGCGTACAAGAAAACCGAGAAGATCGAGGTGAAAGAGATCTACGGCAAGGACCACGCCGAATCTTTTCTGTTGTTGGCCGATGACCGCGCCGAGGCCTTCGTCATGGACGACATACTGCTCGCGGGGCAGATTGCCAATTCGAAGAAACCGTCCGATTACAAAATTATTCCGGAGTCATTGCGCCAGGAGCCCTACAGCATGATGCTGCGCAAGGACGACCCGCAATTCAAGGCGCTGGTGGACAAGACGGTCAGCGGGGTGATGAAATCGGGGGAAATCAACAAGATTTACGCCAAGTGGTTCACCAAGCCGATACCACCCAAGGACATCAATATGAAGTTTCCGATGACGCCCGCGATCAAGGAAGCCTTCAAGAATCCTAACGACAAAGGCGTATAAGCTGCCCGAAGGGAAAACGCCGGAGCGCGCGCGGATCCGGCTTTTTTGCCCGTGCAGGCGAGATAGGCCTTCGCGTCGGAGAGGCCAAGCATGAACCTCGGAATCTTTATCGAACAGGTGCCTGACGGAGACGGCGCCTGGTGGGAGATGTTGGCATCTGGTTTGGGTTGGACGCTGGGCACCGCGTTTTTCGCCTGGATCATGGCATTCACCCTAGGATCGATAGTGGGCGTGGCGCGCACTACCGACAAACCCTCGCTGGTGCGCGCCGGCAACGCTTATGTCGAGTTGTTCCGCAATATTCCGCTGATCGTGCAGTTTTTTGTCTGGTATTTCGTCGTGCCCGGCCTGGTTCCGGCGGTGAAAGCGTGGGTCGTGTCGCTGGACCCGACCGAGCATCAGTTCGTCACCTCCATCGTCTGTCTCGGATTGTTCACCTCGGCGCGCATTGCGGAGCAAGTGCGCGCCGGCATCCAGTCGCTGTCGCACGGCCAGCGCGACGCCGGCTACGCCATCGGACTGACCCGGCCGCAGACCTACCGCCACGTGCTGCTGCCGATGGCTTACCGCATCATCATCCCCCCGCTCACCTCCGAGGTGATGAACCTGATCAAGAACACGGCGGTGGCCTATTCCATCGGCCTGGTTGAACTGTTCTTCCGCACCAGGGAAATGGCCGAGATGACGTTCCGCTATTTCGAGGCGTTTGCGGCGGCGACGCTGATCTACATGGTGATCGCGATGAGCGCCAACCGCGTGATGGCCTTGATCGAGCGGCGCGTGGCCGTCCCGGGCTACATCGCAGGCGGCAAGTAATGGGCGAGCTCGACTTCGACGTCATCGGCCGCTCCCTGCCTTATCTGCTGAAGGGGCTGCAGTACACGGTGCAACTGACGCTGGTCGCGGCGCTTGGGGGCACGGTCTTCGGCACGCTGTTGGCGCTGGCGCGCCTATCGTCGTTCAAGCCGGTGGCGCTGGTTGCCGCCGGCTATGTGAACCTGATGCGCTCCCTGCCGCTGCTGCTGGTAATCTTCTGGTTCTATTTCCTGGTGCCGGTGCTGATCCAGCAGGTCACGGGGTCGGAGCGGCCGCCGCAGATCGGCGCCGAACGCTCCGCCTACATCACCTTCATCATGTTCGAGGCGGCGTATTTCTGCGAAATCATGCGCGCCGGCATCCAGAGCATTTCGCGCGGCCAGATCGGCGCCGCCTACGCCGTGGGCCTCACCTACTGGCAGTCGATGAAACTGATCATACTGCCGCAGGCATTCCGCAACATGCTGCCGGTGCTGCTGACCCAGTCGATCATCCTGTTCCAGGACGTGTCGCTGGTGTCGCTCTTGAACGTGACCGATTTCGTCGGCGCGGCGGTCAAGATCGCCCAGCGCGACAGCCGCATCGTCGAAATGTACCTGTTCGTGGCCATCGTCTATTTCGTTCTGTGCTACACGCTTTCGTTGATGGTGAAGCGCCTGCAGCACAGAATCGCGATCGTGCGCTAAGCGCCAAGCCGGCCCAACCGGGGAAATCCGAACATGATCGAGATCAAAAACGTGAGCAAGTGGTACGGCAGCTTCCAGGTGCTCAATCACTGCTCCACCCACGTCAGGAAAGGAGAAGTGGTGGTGGTGTGCGGCCCTTCCGGATCGGGCAAATCGACGCTGATCAAGACCGTCAACGCGCTGGAGCCGTTTCAGAAGGGCGAAATCACCGTCGACGGCATCTCCGTCGGCGACAGCAAGACCGACTTGCCGAAGTTGCGTGCAAAAATCGGCATGGTATTCCAGAATTTCGAGCTGTTCCCGCACATGAAAATCACCGAGAACCTGACTATCGGCCAGATCAAGGTCCTCGGCCGCAGTCCGGACGAAGCCAGAGAGCGGGGGCTAAAGATGCTCGACCGCGTGGGCCTCATCGATCAGATGGACAAATACCCGGGGCAACTCTCCGGCGGCCAGCAGCAGCGCGTCGCCATCGCGCGCGCGCTTTCGATGGACCCGATCGCCATGCTGTTCGACGAACCGACCTCGGCGCTCGACCCCGAGATGATCAACGAAGTGCTCGACGTGATGGTCGAGCTGGCGCAGGAGGGCATGACCATGATGTGCGTGACCCACGAGATGGGCTTCGCGCGCAAGGTGGCGCACCGCGTCATCTTCATGGACCAGGGAAGCATCGTTGAAGACGCGACCAAGGACGATTTCTTTGGCAAGCCGCGTTCGGAGCGAGCGCAACAGTTCCTGTCGAAGATCCTTCACCATTAGAGACGATCGCGGAACGCAGACAAACTGCGGCTACCCGCTTAACGGCTCAAAAAGCCGCGCGGATCATCGCTGGCTAACTGGCGCTCGTCCAAATCCTCCAGGGACATTAACGAAGCTTGATGTCATCACAGTGCATGCATTATAATGAAGGCTATCCTTTATAGGAACAACGGCCATGCCCTCCCTGCAAATACGCAACCTTCCCGACGACCTGTATCAAACCCTGAGCTTTCGCGCCGAACAGGCGCATCGGAGCCTGGCGCAACAGGCGCTGATCGAGCTGCGCAAGGCAAGCGGAAGCGAAAATGCCGGGCGGCGAGAGCGGATTCTCGATGCGATCAGCCTGGAAATCGCCAGCCATGGGACTCAAACGCCGCGTACCCCGCCCGAAAAGTTGATCCGCGAAGACCGGGAGCGTTAACGCATGCGCACAGTCCTCGACGCCTCGGCAGCCGCCAACATTATCCTGCGCACCGCGCTCGCCGCTGGCCTCATCGAAAAGCTAAAACACAGCCACCTGGTCATCGCACCCGCCCTGTTTCACGGCGAAATCGCCAACACTCTCTGGAAATATGCCCGTATCGGCGAGCTGGAAAAAGAAATGGCGCTGACCCGTTACGCCGAGGCCGTCGGCCTGGTGGACATTTTCGAGGCCGACGAACAACTTGCCGCGGAAGCCTTGGCCACGGCCATCCGCTACCAGCACTCCGTGTACGACATGCTCTATGTCATCTTGGCACGCCGGCACGGCTGCGGCGTTCTGACTGTCGACAAGAAGCTCATCGCGCTGATCCGGCAACTTGACAAAAGCATGCTTGCCTGACCGGCCCTCGGAGCGGGCGCAGCAGTTCTTATCGAAGATACTGCATCACTGAATCGGAGGAAGTGGTGGCTAAGGGCGGAATCGAACCACCGACACACGGATTTTCAGCAATCAGATTTGTCACCTGACCACACCAACGTTCCCTGTGTGGCTTCAAAGGCGTTTCCAAATTGTGATCATCACGCCAGTTCACCGTGTGGGGTGACAATTGGGGTGACTGCAAAGGCATCACCTGATCGGAAAACGAGAAGGAAGTGAAATGGGGAAGCGTTAACTACTGCTTTCTGTCCCTGCGCTCTCGTCCCCATCCTCGGCTTGCTCAGTGCCTTCCCCAGAGTCGTCTTTTGACTCAGTGAGCAATCTACTGACGACTTCATACTCCGCATACTCAGGCAAGATCGCGAGAACATCTCCGGCATGTAGAACACTGGTTTGCCACCCGTCCAAACTGTCGTGGATCTGCTGGAAGCGTGATACGTGACCAAGGTCCCATTTAGAATATGGGGGACCACGAATCGAGGATCGGGCCGTAATGAACGGCATATTCTGGATATTGCGCACTGGCGCTCCTTGGGCGGATTTACCCGGGCGTTTTCCCTCATACCAGACCTGCCATCGACGCTTCCAGGAGTGGGTCGAATTAGGCACGCTCAAGACGGTGCTGGAAGCCTTGGCGGAGGACTTGCGAAGCCGAGGCAAGCTGGACCTGTCCGAATGCTTCATAGACGCCACCTTCGTAGTGGGAAAGACCAAGCGGGGCAAAGGTACGAAGATCATGGCTGTGGCGGACGGCAATGATCTTCCTGCCGCCATACACGTTGCATCTGCTTCTCCACATGAAGTCACCCTTGTCGAAGATACTGTTGAAGACCGGTTTGTTGCCGATACCCCTGAACGACTGATCGGAGACAAGGCCTACGACAGCGACAAACTCGATGCCAAGCTGGAGCAGCAGGGAATTGAGTTGATCGCACCACACCGTGCCAATCGAATCCGCCCTGTTACGCAGGTTGGTCGCGCATTGCGCCGGTACAAGCGCCGCTGGAAAGTCGAGCGGCTGTTCGCCTGGTTGCAGCACTTTCGTCGTATCCTGTCCCGCCATGAGTATCACGCGGCCAATTTCCTGGGCTTTGTCCAGCTCGGTTGTCTCTCGATTCTCATGCGGCAGTATTTTTGAGATGAGTTCTAGAGACTCGTCTCAGCCCTTCCTTTTCAGCGCCTGCTCTCTTAGCGCATCGAGCGTGGTATTAGGCGTAATCGCCTGCGGATCGATCCTCAATTCGATCAGCGCCGGCTTCCCCGCCGCCGCCGCGCGCTCGAACGCCGGGGCGAACTGGGAGGTTTCCTCGACCAACTCGCCGTACAGGCCGTAGGCGCGCGCGAGCAGGACGAAGTCCGGGTTCGTGAGAGCCGTGCCGTGCACCCGTGCCGGATACTCGCGCTCCTGGTGCATGCGGATGGTGCCGTACATGCCATTGTTGACCACGATGAAAATCACATTCGCGCCGTACTGCATAGCGGTGGCCAGTTCCTGCCCGCACATGAGAAAGCAGCCGTCCCCGTTCCAGGAGACCACCATGCGTTGCGGATGCGCGATCTTGGCCGCGATCGCGGCGGGCACGCCGTAGCCCATGGCGCCGCTGGTGGGCGCGAGCTGGGTGCGGAACATCCGGTGCGGATAGAAGCGGTGCAGCCAGCTCGCGTAATTTCCCGCGCCGTTGGCGAGGATGGCGTCGGCGGGCAGGCGCCGCTTGAGGAAATCGACGATGTCCCACAACTGCACCTTGCCCGGCATGGTTCTGGGTTTGGTCCATTCAAGGTAGTCCGCATGCGCGGATGCCGTCCACTCGCGCCACGCCTCGGCCTCGACCGGGGGCATGGCGGCGAGCGCGGCGGCGATCGGCGGCATGCCCGAGTTGATCAGAGAATCGCCTTGGTACACCCGTCCCAGCTCTTCCGCGCCGGCGTGCACGTGAACCAGCTTTTGCGCCGGCCGCGGCACCGACAATAGCGTGTAGCGGCTGGTGGTGATCTCGCCCAGGCGCGCGCCGATGACCAGCAGCAGGTCCGCATCCTTCACCCGCTGCGCCAGTTTCGGATTGATGCCGATGCCGATGTCGCCGGCGTAATTCGCGTGGCTGTTGTCGAACAGATCCTGGAAGCGGAAAGCGCAAGCCGCGGGCAGGCCGTTCGCCTCGATGAACTTCCGGAGATCCGCACAGGCATTGGCGTTCCAGCCGCTTCCGCCGAGTATCGCAAGCGGCCGCTCGGCCGCGACAAGCATGGCGCGCAGCTTGGCGATGTCGCCGGCGCCGGGATGGGCCAGCACCTCCTGGTAGGGGTCGGGGTCGGTGTCGGCGGCGACAGCGGTCCGGTTAAGCGTGTCTTCCGGCAGGGCCAGCACCACCGGGCCCTTGCGCCCGGACATGGCGCAATGGAACGCGTGGCTCAGGTATTCCGGCACGCGCTCGACACGGTCTATGCTCGCCACCCATTTGGCCAGTTGGCCGTACATGCGGCGGAAATCGACTTCCTGAAATGCCTCGCGCTCGACGAAATCGCTTCCGACTTGGCCGATGAACAGGATCATCGGCGTGGAGTCTTGATGCGCGGTGTGCACGCCGATCGCCGCGTTGCTCGCGCCTGGGCCGCGCGTCACCATGCAGATGCCCGGCTTGCCGGTGAGCTTGCCGTAAGCCTCGGCCATGTTGGCCGCGCCGCCTTCCTGGCGGCAGACGATGAGTTTGATCGCCTCGCGCGCGTCGTAGAGCGCATCGAGCACGGCAAGATAGCTCTCGCCCGGCACGCAAAACGCGGTATCGACGCCGTGCACTTTCAGCGCGTCCACCAGCAACTGGCCGCCGGTGCGTGCTTTCAGTTCGTTCTTCATGGTTGGAAAAAGGGCAAAAGCGGAAAGGAGGCCGGATGATTTTACGCTACAATTTGGCCACGGTCCCCGCCCCCGGCTCGCTCATGCACAACGACATCCCAACCCTGCGCCGCATCCTGCGGGAGAACCGTGTCATCGCCGTGGTCGGACTGTCGGCCAACTGGTACCGGCCCAGTTTTTTCGCGGCGAAATACATGATGGAGCATGGCTACACCATCATTCCGGTCAACCCCGCCTACGCCGAGGTGCTGGGGCAGCAATGCTACGCGGGCCTGCGCGACATTCCGGTGAAAGTGGATATCGTCGATTGCTTTCGCAAGGCCGAAGACATCATGCCCATCGCCGAGGACGCGATCGCCATCGGCGCCAAGGTGCTGTGGCAGCAGCTCGGCGTCAAGAACGAAGCGGCAGCGCTCAAGGCCAGAGCCGCGGGCCTGGATGCCGTGACCGACCGTTGCGTGAAAATCGAGCACGCGCGCCTGTTCGGAGGTCTGAACTGGGCCGGAGTCAA
The DNA here is from genome assembly GCA_004298385.1 of Betaproteobacteria bacterium. Classification (GTDB taxonomy): domain Bacteria; phylum Pseudomonadota; class Gammaproteobacteria; order Burkholderiales; family SG8-39; genus 2-12-FULL-64-23. Next base: position 21,615 of record SCTX01000040.1, read on the forward strand.
TACCGGCGTAATCTCCGCCAAACGTCCGCGTTGGCTGTCTTACTGAGTCAAGAGAAGAACATGGCGGACAGAGAATTCGGCTTCGGCACCTTGTGCCTGCATGCGGGGCAAATCCCCGACCCCGCCACCGGCGCGCGCGCCGTGCCCATCTACCAGACCACCTCCTACGTGTTCGATTCGGCCGAGCACGCAGCGAGCCTGTTCAACCTGCAGACCTTCGGCAATGTCTACACGCGCATCTCCAATCCGACCACAGCGGTGTTCGAAGAGCGCATGGCGGCGCTGGAGGGCGGGCGCGCGGCGCTCGCGCTCGCCACCGGCCAGGCGGCGGAAATGACGGCGCTGCTCACGCTGTGCGAGCAGGGCGACGAGATCGTATCGGCCTCGACCCTGTACGGCGGCACCTATTCCCTGTTCGAGGTGAATTTCCGCAAGCTCGGCATCAACACCACCTTCGTCGATCCCATTGATCCGGAGAATTTCCGCCGCGCGATCACGGCGAAGACCAAGGCGCTGTACGCCGAGACCCTGGGCAACCCGCTGATCAACGTGCTCGACATCGAAGCGGTGGCGAACATCGCGCACGAGGCCGGCATTCCGCTGATCGTCGACAACACCTTCGCGTCGCCTTATCTTTGCCGCCCGTTCGAGTCCGGCGCGGACATCGTGGTGCACTCGGCGACCAAGTACATCGGCGGGCACGGCACCACCATGGGCGGGGTGATCGTCGAGTCGGGAACATTCCCCTGGGACAACGGCAACTTCCCCGGCATGACCGAGCCCTCGCGCGGCTATCACGGCGTGCGCTTCTACGAGACCTTCGGCGATTTCGGCTATACCATGAAGGCGCGCATGGAGACGCTCAGAACCTTCGGCCCGGCGCTGTCGCCGTTCAACGCCTGGATGCTGCTGCAGGGCCTGGAGACCCTGCACCTGCGCATGAAAGCGCATTGCGACAACGCGCTCAAGGTGGCGCGGTTTTTGGAAGCGCACGCGCAGGTAAGCTGGGTGAACTATCCCGGACTCGCTTCCAGCCGCTACCACGCGCTCGCCCGGAAATACCTGCCCCGCGGCTGCGCCGGCATCATCACCTTCGGCGTCAAGGGCGGCGCCAGGGCAGGCGAGGCCTTCATCGATGCGGCGCAGTTCATGAGCCACCTCGCCAACGTCGGCGACGCGCGCACCCTGGTGATCCACCCGGCCTCGACTACCCACCGCCAACTGTCCGAGGAAGAGCAGATCACGGCCGGCGTCTCGCCCGACATGATCCGCATCTCGGTCGGGCTGGAGGAGATCGACGATATCCTTTGGGATCTGGATCAGGCGCTCTCCGCGGCGGCGAAAATTTGAGACAATGCGGCTCCCGGCCGGCCTGAGGGCCGGCTCATTCCGGACTACTCGAAGCAAAGACACAAGCGGGAGAAATCCGCGCGGAAAACATGGTTGGCGCGCGCATCGCGCGAGGTCGTTCGTCGCATACTACGTATCACCGCTCCTGCCTGCGATACACGGCAGCTCAATTCTCGAGTACGGAGCGCATCCGCGCCTCGCGCTCTTCCTTGGGCAGTTTGGCCAGATCTTTCGCCGTGGCATAGAAGCGCTGCAGGTCGCCGCCCTCACGCTCGAGCAGCGCGCGGAAAGCCGGCGCCAACTCGGTGTACAGCGCCACCGAGGCGAGGGTCGCGTTGTTGGGATTACCGGCAAACCAGCGCTCGTAGCCGGCGAAACCGCCCCATGAGGCCTTGAGCCGACGGTACTCTTGTTCCATTTCGGCGAAGCGCCGCGCCTTGCCCAAGCGCATTTCTTGCGCGGGCAGATCCTGCCGGTAGTACTGCTCCAGTATGGTTCGATACTTCAGCACCAGCGCGACAAACTCGCGCTTCCTCCGTTGCGAACGATCAAACGCGGCGCGCTCGCGCTCGTTTCCGTTTTCCGCGAGCCAGCGTTCCACGCCCGCCTGCTCCACCGTCGTCGCGAAGGATTCGTTGAAACGCGTGTCGTTCTTGACATAGAGCAACTGGTGCGCGAGTTCGTGGAAGATCAGGCGCGCGAGCTCCGCTTCGGGGTAGTGAATAAAGGTGTTGAGCAGCGGGTCGTCGAACCAGCCCAGAGTCGAGTAAGCCGGTACGCCGCCCACATAGGCGTCATAGCCCCGCGCTCGCAGGGCCGCGCTTTCGGCCCGGGCATCGGCTTCAGCGAAGTAAGCGCGGTAGCCGACGCAACCGGCGAACGGATAACAACTGCGGATCGGCTCGATCGAAAATTCGGGCGCGGCGAATACATTCCATGCAACGTACTGCCGCCCCAGATCGGCATAGCTCTTGTAGCTGCCGTTGTCGGGCAGACCGAGCGCGCGGCTGGCGAACTGGCGAATGCGCAGCGCAGCCCGCAGCTTGGCCTTGAGTGCCGCCGCGACGGCATCGCTGCCGAGTTGTGCCTCGATCGGAGAAGCGCGGCGCATCAGGTCCAGGTGCCCGCTCACTGCCTGCGAGTAGTAGCGCAGCGTGCCGCAGCCGCAAAAAAGCGGCGCGAGCGCTGCAAGGAGCAGCAGGCAGCGCACACGCATCAGCGCCCTTCGCGCGTGAACGCGCCGCGGCTTTCGCGTTCGAACGCGCCGCGGCCGTCGTGATCGAACGCTCCGCGGCCGTCGTGATCGAACGCTCCGCGTTCGAGGAAAGCCGCGACTTCGCGCGCGACGCGCGCGGACACGAGCATGCCGCTGTGACTGACCGGCAACACGATGCGATCGCGCATGCCCGCCACCTCGGTCTCCTCCAGCCGCACCAGGCCGTCGTTGGTGCCCGGCAGGCGCATCACCAGACTTCCCAGGCCCCAGGGGCGGCTGCCGGCGATTACCCCCAACTCGCACCGCGGCCGGTAATCATCCGGCAGGCTGCGCCAAATCTCGCGACTGGCGCCCAACATCCGCTCCGCCACAGCCATATTCTCGAAGCGCAGCGCGGCCATGCACGCGCGCGCGGGTGTGCCGAGCAGCACGACGCGGCCGACGCGCCGTTCGCCATATTTCCTCAGATAGCGCAGGATCACCAGGCCTCCCAGGCTGTGACCGACCAGATGAATCGCCGGTTGCCGCAATTCGGCCATGCGCGCGGCGAGCAGGCGCGCATGTTCATCCAGGCCGTGCGCCAGGGTGCGGTAGTCGAAGACATAAGCGGCATAGCCGCGGCGCGACAGCAACAGGCGCAAGCCCTGCATCGCCCAGCCGCCCATCCACAAGCCGTGCGCGAGGATCACCGCTTCGCGCGGCGATTGCTCCGGCGCAGACGGTTCCGCCTGCATCTTCAGCTCCGCTGCATGCGAGCAAGCAGGTATGCGCCCGCCAGCCCCGGCAACAGGCTGAACACGAGGTAAGCCTTGCCGTAGCCTCCGGCGAGCCCGACCACAACGCCAAACAGTGGCGGCGTCGCCAAGGCCCCGAGGAAAGTCACGAACTGTATGCCGCCGGTGACTACGCCTACCTGACCCGCGGGCGCAAGCCGGGCCGCTTCGGCGAGATAGACCCCGTTCCAGCCGACCGCGGAGGCTCCAAACAGCGTGCTCACCAAAATCACTAGCGGCAGCGGCCAGTCCGCACTCAAACCTGCCGCCGCCGCGCCCGACAAGGCCATCAGCACGCCCAGCAGGCCCAAGGTTCGGCGCGGCGAAAAGCGATCGGCCACCGCGCCCCAGAAAATGCGTCCGACGACTCCGGCCGCGTGGGCGGAAGAATAGATCAAGCCGGCGACCACCAGGCTGTATTCCAACTCCAAATTGAGATAGGAAACGAAGTAGGCGATGAGAGCGAGCTGCGCCGATCCGAAAATCATCGAGACGATAGCCAGCTCCAGCACCGGCGGATTCGCGAACACCATGCCCAGCGGCGCCCAAAAACTTACCGAAGCGCCGATTCCGGCGCCTCTATGCTCGGCAATGCGGGCGGGCTGGATCAAGAACGCAAGCGAGAGGCAAAGCAGCGCCGCCACCGCGGCGCTCCAGCGCCAGCCGAGGTACAGGATGAGCGGCGGCACCAAGGCGCCCGCGAGCGCGCCACCCAAGGGCACGCCGGTCTGCTTGATCGAAAAAATCAGCGACATCATGCGCGGCGGTGACGCCCGGGCAAGAATATGCGAGCTCGCCGGATTGACCAGCCCGTAGCCGGACCCGATCAAGGCGGCGGCGGCAAATACCGCGGGCAGCACCGCACCCGCTCCGGCAACGAGACCCGCCGCGGCGAGGCAGACGGAGATCTGGCAGGCGCGCAAGGGGCCGAATCGCCCGATCAAGGCGCCGCAGGCAAGTCCGGAGAGCATGCCGAACAAATATTCCAGCGCCACGAACCAGCCGATGCCCTGCGGCGAGACGCCAAGTTCGGGCGCCACTACCGGCGCCATCACCGCGGGCGCGATCATCGCCATGGAAGTCAGGGCCTGGACCGCGAGCGTAATCGCCAGCGGCAGGACTACGCCTTTCATGACAGAGCGTGCATGATGATCTCGGAAAGAATCCAGAAAGCGAGAGTATAGCCGCTGGCCCCATCGAGGCGGAAATCCGCGATCGATCCAACCGTGCCGCGTCCCGCGTAACTACGCGGATAAGCATCCACGGCAGTCGGTATATACTTTATCGACAGCCGGCGCACGACTTTGCCGCCGGCAATGACGCAAAAAACCAACTGAGGAGACGCAAATGAGGAAACTACTGCAGGCGATGAGCATTGCGGCGCTGATTGCGCTCGCCGTACCGCTGACAGCCCAGGAAAAGGTCAACCTGTCGATCACCACCGGCGGAACCGGCGGCGTCTATTACCCGCTGGGCGGCGGCCTGGCCAATCTCCTGTCCAAGTACGTGCCCGGCTACCAAGCCACGGCGCGCGTGACCGGCGGTTCCGTGGACAACCTCAAGCTGATAGGCAGCGGCCAGTCGGAAGTCGCCTTTACCATGGCCGATGCCACCTGGGACGCCTACAACGGCCAGGACAAGTTCAAGGACAGCGGCAAGGTCGCGGTGCGCACGCTGATGGTGCTCTATCCCAACCGCATGCACGTGGCCACCATCGAGGGCACGGGCATCGGCAAAATGGCCGACTTGAAAGGCAAGCGCGTGTCCACCGGCTCCCCCGGCAGCGCGACCGAAGTAATGGCCTTTCGCGTGATCGAGGCCGCCGGCTTGGACAAGGACAAGGACATGAAACGCGAGCGCCTGGGCGTGGCCGAATCCGTGAACGCGATCAAGGACAAGAAGATCGACGCCTTCTTCTGGGTCGGCGGAGTGCCCACCGCGGCCGTCACCGACCTTGCCGCAACCCCCGGGGTCAAGATGAAACTCATCGACCACGCCGACGCGGTCGACGCGATGAACAAGAAATACGGGCCGCTGTATTCGCGCGACGCCATCCCGGCGAAGTCCTATCCGGGCCAGGAAGCGACCAATCACATCACCGGCGTGTGGAACCTGCTGGTGGCCAATGCCAGCCTTCCGAACCAAGTGGCCTACGACATTGTCAAGACCATTTTCGACAAGAAGGACGAGATGATTGCGGTGCACAAGGAATCGCAGAACTTCGACCTGAAGTACCAGACCAACGCCGCTTCGCCCGTACCGTTCCATCCGGGAGCCATCAAGTATTTTTCCGAGAAGGGCATTACGCTGAAATAGCGGCAAGTCGACAAAGCCCCGCTGATTCCGGCAGCGGGGCTTTTCTTGTTGCGTGACGCCTGGCGCGATAAGGGGAACCGATGTCCGACAAGAATTACAACAAACCGCGGGATGACGTAGTCGTCAGCGAAGAAGCGCTGAAAAAGGCGGAGCAATTCATCGAGGAGGAGGAAGGCGCCTCCAACCGCTTCGGCGGCACCCTGGGAAAGGCGCTTACGGCGGCGGCCATCGTCATGTCGCTGGTCCACCTGTACGCCGCCTATGCGATCATCCCGGCCTTCATCCTGCGCGCGGTGCACGTGGGCTTCACTCTGGCGCTGTCGTTTCTGTTGTTTCCCGCGGCGAAACGGTTGCGCCACCGGCTGCGCTTCTACGACGTGGCTGCTGCGACGATTTCGGTGGGCATCATCGCCTACATGATGTATTACGGCGAGGATTTCGGCGACCGCGCCACTGCTCCCAACACCCTCGACAGCATACTTGGCATCGCGCTGGTGCTGTTGATTCTGGAAGCGGCGCGGCGCACCTCGGGCTGGATCATGCCGGGCGTGGTCGTCGGATTCATCCTCTATGCGCTGTTCGGTCCGGCACTGCCCGCGCCCTGGACTCATCGGGGCTTCAGCCTGCCGCAGCTCGTCGGCCACCTGTACATGACGCTGGAGGGCATATTCGGCGTCGCCATCGACGTGTCCTCGACCCTGATCATCCTGTTCACCATCTACGGCGCTTTCCTGCAGTACTCCGGCGCGGGCAAGTTTTTCATCGACTTTTCCTTCGCCGCCATGGGCGGCAAGCGTTCGGGCGCCGGGCGCACCGTGGTGCTGGCCTCGTTTCTGCTCGGCGGGCCTTCCGGCTCGGGCGTCGCGACCACGGTGACCCTGGGCTCGGTCGCCTATCCCATGCTGGCCAAGGCCGGCTACGGCAAGGATGCCGCCGGCGGCCTGCTGGCGGCGGGCGGGTTGGGCGCAATCCTGTCGCCGCCGGTGCTGGGCGCCGCCGCCTTTCTCATCGCCGAATTCCTCAAGATCTCGTATCTGGACGTGATCCTGATGGCGACCATTCCGACCGTGCTCTATTACCTCTCGATTTTCATCATGGTCGAGATGGATGCGCGCAAGTTCGGTATCCAGAACGTGGCGATCGAAAAACATGCGACTGCGTGGGCGCTGACCAAGAGCTACGGCTTCCATTTCCTTTCGTTGATCGCCATCGTCGTCTTTATGCTGATTGGATTTTCTCCGGTCTTGTCGGTGTTCTGGGCCACGATGGTGTCGCTGCTGATGAGCCTCCTCAACCGCGACTGCGCGCTGTTGCCGTTCAAGCCGGCGGCGGTGTCCATGCTGGTAGCGCTGCCGCTCGCATGGCTTGCCTGGAAGCTGCTCGATCCGCTGTCGGCGAACTGGGAAACGGTGCTCGCCACGGCGCTCCTGTTAGGCGGCCTGGCCGCGGCGCTTTGGAGCCAGTTGCGCGCCGAAGACGCGGACCTGTCCACGCGCTTCATCAAAGCCATGGAAGGCGGCTCCGTCGGCGTGCTGAACGTCGCCGCCACCTGCGCGGCCGCCGGCATCATCGTCGGCGTGGTCACGCTCACCGGCCTGGGCCTGAAATTCAGCTCCATCGTGCTGTCTTACGCCGATTCGGGCGGCCAGGGCCTGGTCAATCTGTGGGCATTGTTCGGCGCGGACAAAACGCCGGAGCTGCTGCATGACATGCGGCTGTTGCTGACCGCGATATTCACCTCGGCCATCGTCTGGATCGTGGGGCTGGCGGTGCCGGTCACCGCCTCTTACATCATTTGCGCGGTGATCGCCGCGCCGGCGTTGATTCAGCTTGGCGTGCCGGATTTCGCCGCCCACATGTTCATTTTCTACTATGCCGTGCTCTCCGAAGTATCACCGCCGACCGCGCTGTCGCCGTTCGCCGCCGCCGCCATCACCGGCGGCGATCCGTACAAGACGACCTTGCAATCGTGGAAATACACCGCGCCCGCCTTCCTCGTGCCGTTCATGTTCGTGCTCGACAACTCGGGTCAGGGATTGCTGCTGATGGGTTCGTTCAAGAATCTGGGCAACGCGCCCTGGCTGCAGATCGCGGAAGTGTCGATCACCGCCGCCATCGGCATCGCCGCGCTTGCCGGCGGACTGCAAGGCTGGCTGTTCAAGAAGGCGAGCGGCGTCGAGCGCACCATGCTCATCGTCGCCGGCGTACTGCTGGTCTATCCGAAAGCGCTGTTCGACTTCATCGGCATCGGCCTGTTCGCGCTGGTCATCGCGATGCAGCTGCTGAAGAAGCCCGCGGCGGAAAGCGCGGCTTAAGGTTCGCGGTTATCGAGGCCCGCTACGTCGTCGTTGATCGGCGTCGGACCACACATCGAACTGAAGTGATCATGCTTGCGCGGACGGCGACCCGTCCGCGCGGATCGGCGATTGCATGCGGACGAAAAGCCGTCCGCATGCAATCGCCGATCTTGGATAAAACCCCGAGTCGTCCTTGTTTTTATCCATAGCGCGGCCGTTGGCCGCAACCAAAATGACAAAAACATTCGCGCGGATGCGGCAATTGTTGCGGGGTAATTGCATAACCCTGTTTTTTGGTGCGGATATGCTTTTCATCCGCGCCAAAAAACAGGGTTGGCGCGCGATTGCGCGCAACTGCCCTCACCTCAGAATCGACAGGCGCAGGACGACTGCAACGAGATGAGGCAGTCGATTTATGCGCAACAGGGCTAAGCAGCGGCCTGGGCGCGCGAGGCGCGCTTGCGCTCGTGCTCTTTCAGGTGGCGTTTGCGCAGGCGTATGCTCTTCGGGGTGATTTCGACGAGTTCGTCGTCGGCGATGAATTCCACCGCCTTCTCCAGCGTGAGTTCGATCGCGGGCTCCAGGCGCACCGCTTCGTCCGTGCCGGAAGCGCGCACGTTGGTGAGCTGCTTGCCCTTGATCGGATTGACCACCAGGTCGTTGTCGCGCGAGTGGATGCCGATGATCATGCCTTCGTATAGGGCTTCGCCGGGGGCGACGAACATGCGGCCGCGCTCCTGCAGCTTCCACAGCGCGTAGGCCACGGCGGCGCCGTCCTCCTGGCTGATCAGCACGCCGTTGCGGCGCTCGTCCATGTCGCCTTTGACCGGGCCGTAGTCGTCGAATATGTGGCTGGCGAGCCCGGTGCCGCGCGTGAGCGTCAGGAACTGGCCCTGAAATCCGATCAGCCCGCGCGCCGGAATGCGGTATTCCAAGCGCACGCGCCCGCGGCCGTCCGAGACCATGTCCTGCATGTCGCCTTTGCGCCGGCCGAGCTCTTCCATCACCGCGCCCTGGTGGACCTCTTCGACATCGACGGTCAGCAGCTCGTACGGCTCCTGCTTCACGCCGCCGATCTCCTTCATCACCACGCGCGGGCGGCCGACGCCCATCTCGTAGCCTTCGCGGCGCATGTTTTCCAGCAGGATGGTCAGGTGCAGTTCGCCCCGTCCGGAGACGATGAAGGTATCGGAATCCTGGGTGAACTCGACTCTGAGCGCGACATTGCTCTTGACCTCGCGCTCGAGGCGCTCGCGGATCTGGCGGCTGGTGACGAACTTGCCCTCGCGCCCGGCGAGCGGCGAATTGTTGACCATGAAGTTCATCGTCAGCGTCGGCTCGTCCACCCTCAAGAGCGGCAACGCATCGGGTTTCTCCGGCGCGCAAATGGTCGAGCCGATGCCGACTTCCTCGATGCCGTTGACCAGCACGATGTCGCCGGCCACCGCTTCCTCGGACACCACGCGCTCCAGGCCCTCGAAGGTCAGCACCTGGTTGATGCGCGCCTTGAGCGGCGGCGAATCCGGACCGTTCATCACGACCACGTCCTGCAGCGGCCCGATGCGGCCGCGCGAAATGCGGCCGATGCCGATCTTGCCGACGTAGCTCGAGTAGTCGATCGAGCAGATCTGCAGTTGCAGCGGGCCGTCCGGATCGTCATTGCGCACCGGCACGTGCTTGAGAATGGCGTCGAACAGCGGCCGCATGTTGTAGAGCTTGTCGTCTTTCAGCGCGTCGATCGAGGGCGGCGCGTCCTTCAGATCGGCGACCGCCCAGCCGTGCAGCGCGGAGGCGTAGATCACCGGAAAATCGAGTTGGGCTTCGGTCGCGCCGAGCTTGTCGAACAGTTCGAACGTGTGATTCACCACCCAGTCCGGCCGCGCGCTGGGGCGGTCGACCTTGTTGACGACGACGATGGGCTTCAACCCCAGCGCCAGCGCTTTGCGCGTGACGAAGCGCGTCTGCGGCATCGGACCTTCGACCGCGTCTACGAGCAGCAGCACGCTGTCCACCATCGACAGCACGCGCTCGACCTCGCCGCCAAAGTCGGCGTGGCCCGGCGTGTCGACGATGTTGATGTGGGTGCCTTCGTACGTGACGGCGCAATTCTTGGCGAGAATGGTGATGCCGCGCTCGCGCTCGAGGTCGTTCGAGTCCATCACCCGCTCCTGCACATACTGGTAGGCGGCGAAGGTCCCGGACTGCCGCAGCAGCTTGTCGACCAGAGTCGTCTTGCCGTGGTCGACGTGGGCGATGATGGCGATGTTGCGTATCGGGCGGGTCATGGGGAAACAGTCTAAAGAGAATCGCAGGTCGTGTCGCGAACCGGCGCAAAAGCAAACAGCGGCAAACAGACGCCTGCCCTCCGCCTGAACTTGTTCGAACCCAGATTGAAATACCGGGGCCATGCCGCCCCTAGGGCGGCTTTGGAAGCCCAGAAAATTCAATATGTTAGCAGGTTTTTCCTGGATTAGGCCGGTTTTCCGACTTACTTGTATAATCCGCCATGTTCGCGCCATCGCTTCATCATATTTATTCCATAAAAACATTTGCTTACATACATATGGCTCGCCGATCTGGTCCTGCTGTCGCCAGCTTCAGCTATATGCCCCGGCGCCTGCCTCGAGCACCATGACGGAAAGCGACGCGGCCTTGCTGGACGAGTTCTGCGACCATCTCTGGCTCGAGGATGGCCTGTCCAAGAATACGCTCGAAGCCTACCGGCGGGATCTCACCCTGTTCGGCGACTGGCTGGCGCGCGAGCGCTCGCGCGCGCTGCTCGATACGCATGAGGAAGATCTGTCGGCGTATTTCGCCTTCCGCTACACCCAGGCCAAGCTGCGCGCGAGCTCGCAGTCACGGCTGCATTCCAGCCTCAAGCGCTTTTTCCGCTTCGCCTTGCGTGAAAACCGGCTCGCCGCGGATCCGACGCTCAAGCTGGACACGCCGAAAAAGCCGCAGCGCTTTCCCAAGTCGCTCACTGAAAGCGACGTGGAAGCACTGCTCGCGGCGCCGGAGGTGGAATCCGCCCTGGGCCTGCGCGATCGCGCCATGCTGGAAATGCTCTACGCCACGGGGCTGCGCGTGTCCGAACTGGTGGCGCTAAAGCTCATCGAGATCAACCAGGACATGGGCGTGGTGCGCGTGTTCGGCAAAGGCGGCAAGGAGCGCATGGTACCGATGGGCGAGGAGGCATCGGACTGGCTCACGCGCTACCTGAAACAAGGGCGGCCGCGGTTGCTCGGGCGCGCGCAGTCCGACGCGGCCTTCGTCACCGCGCGCGGCGCGGCGATGACGCGCCAGGCCTTCTGGTATCTGATCAAGAAGCATGCGCGCGCGGCGGTCCCGGGCAAGCCGATGTCGCCGCACACGCTGCGCCACGCCTTTGCCACCCACCTGCTAAACCACGGCGCCGACCTGCGCGTGGTGCAGATGCTGCTCGGCCATGCCGATATTTCGACCACGCAAATTTATACGCATGTCGCGCGCGAGCGCCTGAAGCTGCTGCACCAGAAGCACCATCCGCGCGGATAGCCTTCGCCTGGAATCTGTCATTCCGAGGGCAAGGCCCGAGGAATCTGCTGTTCGAAAAAGCAGATTCCTCGCAGAGTTCATCCCCGGAAGGGGACTCCGAACGACGGGATCGGGAGCAGTCGAAACGAACTACTTTTCCCTGCCTCTCTCGATCACCACGCCGACGCGCCGCGCGCTCGGCTGGGCGCCGATCTTGGCGATGCCGACGCGCACCCAGGGTGCGTGAAATTCATCCAGAATGATCTGCGCCACGTGCTCGGCCAGGTTCTCCACCAGGCCGTAGTGCCGCTCGACCAGGGCAGCGCGGATGCGTTCGACCACCACCGCGTAGTCGATAGTATCGGCGATCTTGCCGCTTTTGAACACGCGCTCGTCGGGCAGCGCGATGTCCAGGTCCAATTCCACCGTCTGGGTAATGGACTTCTCGCGCCGGTAGATGCCGATGCGCGCGTCCAGCCTGACTTCGCGCAAAAATATTATATCCATGTCGGGGAAGGCGGGATGGGTGCTAGGGCGGGATTCGGATCCCGCGTAAAATGTGCAACGCATTCTAACAGGCCGTTTCGGAATTACCGAAACGGCCCCCTGAACTAAGGGAGCATGAGGCAGGTTCCCCTCATTTTGTAATGAGCTTCAAGGCAATTCAATTCAGATGGCGACCATAGTTTTCGTAGCCGCAGCGTATCTCATCGGCTCGCTTTCGTTCGCCGTGATCGTGAGCCGGATGTTCGGCCTGCCCGACCCGCACAGCTACGGCTCGGGCAACCCCGGCGCGACCAACGTGCTGCGCACCGGCAAACGGCCGGCGGCGGCGCTGACGCTCGCGGGCGATACCGGGAAAGGCGTGCTGGCGGTGGTCCTCGCCAGGCATTTCGCCGCGGACTATGGCGTGGACATCACCGGCATCGCGCTGGTCGCGCTGGCGGTGTTCCTCGGCCACCTCTACCCGGTGTTTTTCCGCTTCAAAGGCGGCAAGGGCGTTGCGACCGCGCTCGGCATCCTGTGCGCCATCGACCTCTGGCTCGGCCTGGCGACGCTCGCAAGCTGGCTCGTCATCATGTTGTGCTTTCGCATGGTTTCGCTCGCCTCCATCATTGCCGCCGTGTTCGCGCCGTTTTACACCGGCTGGCTGTTCGGCGCGGCGAGCCCGCTGCTGCCGGCCGTGCTGGCGATAGCGGCGCTGCTGATCTACAGGCACAGGGAAAATATCCGGCGACTGTTCGCGGGGCAGGAGGCCCGCATCGGCGCGAAGAAGCAGGATTCGGCGTGAGTTCGTCCCCCATTATTGTTGCGCTTCTGGGCTTCGGCTTGACGCTGGGCCTGATCCGCTTCCTCGCCCCCAGGGCGGAACGCTATGGCCTGATCGATCATCCCGGCGGCGGGCGCAAGGATCACACCGACAATACCCCCACCGTGGGCGGGCTCGCGATCGTGGCCGGACTGGCGTTGACGGCGCTGCTCGCGCAATTCGCGGGCCAGGTGCACCCGGCGTTCTGGGCGGGACTTTTGATAGTCGCGCTCACCGGCGCGGCGGACGACATGTTCGACCTGCAACCCGCCATCAAATTCGCGGCGCAAATCGCGGCCGCGCTGCTGATGAGCTATTGGGGTGGGCTGATTTTGCTTTCCCTCGGCGATCTGGTGAGCGACAAGCCCCTGATGCTGGGCCGCTTCGCCGTGCCGCTCACGGCGTTTGCCGTAATCGGGGTGGTCAACGCGATCAATCTTTGTGACGGCGCCGACGGCCTTGCGGGCGGTCTGGTCTTCATCGCGGTGTTCTGGATCGCCCTGATGAGCGTGGTATCGGCGAATTCGGGCACGCATGCGCTCGCGCTCGGATTATTGGGCTGCATTGCGGCTTTCCTGGCGTTCAATCTGCGTACGCGGTGGCGCAGTCGTGCCGCAATTTTTCTTGGCGACGCCGGCAGCCTGTCGCTCGGATTCGTGCTGGCGTGGCTCACCGTGGATGCAGCGCAGTCGCGCACACCATTGTTCGCGCCCGTCACCGCGATCTGGCTGGTGGCGATTCCCATCAGCGACACCATAGTCTGCATGAGCCGGCGGTTGGCCAAAGGGCAAAATCCGTTTCGTCCCGATCGCACCCATCTGCACCATATACTGATCGATCTCGGCATGCCGGCGGGAGGCGCCGTCGCGCTGATTCTGCTCATCGCGTTTGCGCTCGCCGCGGCGGGGGCCGCGGGCTGGGCGCTGCATATTCCGGAATATGTCATGTTCTACACCGCCATGGCGGTGTTCGCGCTTTATGTCCTCCTGGTGCAATCCGGCTTGCGGCGCGTAGCGGCGGGCCGGACAACAACCGCCGGCGTACACAAAATTTGACAGTTGCCTATCCCGCGAAACAAGCGCTCGGAATATCCCCTAGACTAAAATTGTTTGCTTCAGTATCGGCCCGCCGCCGCAACCAGCGAAACACGAGAATCAAGGCGCAATGCGCAAACGTGAATACATAAGTCCCGCGCTGCTGTTTGCACTGACGGGCATGGCGCTGCTGAGCCCGGCGAGCTTCGCGCAACAGCCGGGGCAGGTCTTGCCCGCCGGATCGGCGGATCAGGCGAGACCAAATCCATCGACCGGTACTGCGGCATCCCAAAGCGGCGCCGCGCCGGCGGGAGCGATCACTCTGAAGCTGATGGATGTACTCATCACGGCCTATCCCTCGGTGACGGCGGAGATGCAACACAACGACAATATTTACAGTACCCCGAACAACAAGACGGGCGACCGGATCCTGGTGCTGACCCCGGCGCTGCGCCTCGAGACCAAGCAAGCCGGCAACACCTTCAGCTTGCGCATGAGCTCGGCCATAGGCGAGTATCAAAATAATAAGTCGGAGAACTATACCAATACCAGCCTCGGCGGCCTGGCCGGTCTCAATCTGGGCACGCGTCTGCGCGCCCGTGTGGAGGCCGAGTATCTCGACGGCGTGGACCCGCGCGGCTCTACCAACAACTCCCTCTCGACGGCTCCCGACCATTACCGCCAAACCCGTGGCCAGGGCATTTTTTCCTATGGCGCCCAAGGCGCCCGCGGGCACCTTGACCTCGAACTGGGGCAGGTCCGGCGCGAGTACTTGAACAACCGCGCGACCACCGTCGCCAGCGACCGCGTGGTCGACAACCTCGGCGCCACCCTCTACTGGCGTATCGGACCGAAGACCACGCTGCTGTTCCAGGGCAAGCATAGCAAGATTGATTACGTTCTCTCCACTTCCACTTTGGGCAGCATTGAAAACGCGTTCCTGGCGGGGGCGACCTGGGAGGCGAGCGCGAAAACCAGCGGCACGTTCAGGTTCGGCGCGACCAGAAAGGATTTCGATGACTCCGCCCGAGGCAGTTCGACGGGAATCAGTTGGACGGGACAGGTGCGTTGGAGCCCCCGCACCTATTCGCATGTCGATTTGAGCCTTAACCGGGCCCCGGCCGAGACCAGCGGCGGGGTGGGCAATTTCATCGACAGAACCTCCACCGGGGCGCGCTGGACGCACGCTTGGTCCACCACGTTCACCACCGAGGCCATGGCTTCCTACCTCACCGACGCCTACCAGGGCGCGGCCCGCACCGACAATACCCAGGACTATGGACTCAAGGCGAACTACAAAATGCGCCGCTGGCTGAGTTTCGGCGGGAACTACGCGCACACCATCCGCAATTCCGACGACGGCAATTTCGACTACAAGCGCAATGTGCTCATGCTGTTCCTCAATGCCACCCTCTGATAGAATTTTCCATTGTGGAGTACGGCTACCAATGACACTTCTACGCCGTTTCATCTTCTTCGCCGGCCTGTGTCTGGTCTGCGCCTGCTCCTGGGCGCAGTCGGATACCGACACGTCCACGAAGAGCGAGATGTTTTCCAAATATAAGCTGTCGACCGGCGACGTGATCAGCATCACGGTCCTCGGCGAAGACGATCTGAAAAAAGAAAAAGCGCGCCTCACCGACGCGGGCACCATTTCCTACCCGGTACTGGGCGAAATCGAAGTCCGCGGCAAAACCGTCGGCGACCTGGAAAAAATGATCACCGAGGGCCTGCGCGGGCGCTACCTGGTAAATCCGCGCGTATCGGTCACCATAGATGAGTACCGGCCGTTTTTCATCAACGGCCAGATTGAAAAAGGCGGGAGCTACCCGTACCAGCCTGGGCTGACCGTGCGCAAGGCCGTCACTATTGCCGGCGGCTTCAAGGAGCGCGCCTCCCTGAGCAAGATTTTCATCGTGCGCGAAGGCGATCCAACGAATACGCCGAAGAAAGTCGATCTCAATGCCCCGATTCAACCCGGGGACATGATCACGGTGGAAGAGAGTTTTTTCTGACGTCCTGTTAGCGCGCCGCCATCCATTCCAACAATTTCCCCGCCTCCGCGACACCCTGCTTCTGCGCCCGCTCCAGCCAGAATAGCGCGGCGGCCCGGTCCGGCGCGGTTCCCCGGCCTTCGATATACGATCGCGCCAGATTGACCTGGCCGCTGCCCAGGCCCGCCTCGGCGGCGCGCTTGTACCAGGCAAAGGCTTCGCCGGCGTTCGCCGGCACGCCCCGTCCGGTTTCATACAATTGTCCCACGTTGTTTTGCGCGGCGGCGTCGCCGAGCCTGGCCGCGTCCATCAAATAGCCAAACGCGCGCTTGTCGTCGCGCGCGACGAACTCCCCGGTCGAATAGGTCCAGCCAAGCAGACTCAGGGCGCCCGCCCGCCCCTGCGCGGCCGCCCGTCCGAGCCAGACAAGGCCGCATTCCACGTTCGGATTCCTGCCCAGGCATTGGCGGCCCTTCATTTCCTGCGCCAGCGGATGGCCTCCTTCCGCGGCGAGATCGAGCATGCGCAGGGCCGCCTCCGATTTCGGATCGCCGCAGGCCGATGCGTGAAACAGCGCCGCGACGTGCCCTTTCTGCGCCGCGCGCCGGTAGTAATCGCAGGCCTTGGTTTCGCCGCGCTCGGCCGCGATGCCCAAGCGGTACAAGCCGCCGAGCGTTGCGCTTGCACGCGCATCGCCGGCATTCGCGCGCCGGTCCAGGCGCCACAGCGTGTCGGACAAACCGGTCCGGTACCGATCGGCCAGCGCCCGGCCGTAATCGAGGCGCACCAGCGCCTCGGCCATTTCGATCTGGGCGACGTAGTCCACCGCCAGATCGGAGAGCGCATTTCTGGCCTCTTCCATCTTCCTGCGCAGTTCGACCAGCGCGGCTTTGTTGCGTTTTTTCGCCCTGGCCTGTGCCGCCTCGGCGCGGTGCAAATCGACGATCTGTTTTCGCAGCCGGGTGATTTCAACCGCCGCTTTCTTATCGAATTGCAGGTCGAGCGCCGCCATCGGCTCGGCGGCATCTTGTGCCGCGGCGAATACCGGGCAGATTGCCAGCAACAGCGTAGTCAGAATGCCGCTTGCGGTACGCCTGTTAGCTGCCATATGAGACCCCCTCCGACGCGCCCCTCACCCCAACCAGTCGACGACGGTCAGGTCAGGTCGACATCCTGCGTATATCGCGGCTCACCCCGGCGCTGGAGCGCCAAGCCACCGATGAAGCAGAAGCGGAATCCCCCACGCGACAACTTTTGTTGCGCCTCCCATGCGGCGCCAATGACGCCTGCCGGGATGCTCATTTCAATTGACGAAAGAGCCGTTGTTGCTCCAGGAGGCCCGACTCTCGCGCAATCCGTGCGGGCATGGGGCCGCTGAAAATGCGCGCGATGATCTTCCTCGCTTCGTCGTCAGTCATGGAACGCAGACCGGCGGCGCGTTCGCTCGCCAAGTGTGCGCCGGCAATATTCCAGGCGCGGGCCCAGCGCTGCAAATTGTCGAGAATCCGTTGGCTCATGCAGCGATTATAGGCGTTCGATGGAAGCTTGAATATGCAGGCTCCGTAGCGCGAGTAGCCGTAGGAGCGAGCTTTCCCACGAATCACATTGTTCGCGAGCAAGCTCGCATAGCCGCCGGCCCGGCGCCGCGCTTGCGGGTTTTTCTCCCTCGCCCCGCTTGCGGCGATGAGGCTGGACACACGACCGTATCTGCGTACGGTCGTGTGCCTGCCGAATCGGAGCGACTACGGCGCGAGGTGGAGAGACGGCCGGGGTGAGGGGTGAGGTGGAGAGGGTCAAGGTGAGGAGCGGGGACCTCGCACCACTCCCCAATACGCCTTCTGCCTACCCCCGCGACGCAGAGCTGTGGATGATGAGCCACTTCGGCACACAAAAGGTCACCATCCTCTTGCAGAGCCAGTTGCAAAACAGTGATATTGATTGACGCCACATAATTAATGTGGATACAATAAACCTTGTGATCTATGACTGGGACGAAACCAAGCGCGCCGACAATCTCGCCAAGCACGGCATTGATTTTGCGGTTGTCGAAGGGTTCGAGTGGGATACGGCCATCATGGCTGCCGACGCCAGGCGCGATTACCGCGAGCCGCGGTATTCAGCCTTTGGTCTGATCGAAGATCGTCTTTTTAACCTGGTATTCACGCCACGGGCGGGCAAGATTCGTGTCATCAGCCTGCGCCGTGCGAATCGTCGAGAGGTGCGTCAATATGTCGAGCAAACGCAAGATCAAGACACCTAGCGCTGCGGAGGATGCGGCCATCAATGTGGGCATCACGGCCGACCCTGACAATCCGGAGTGGGGGCAGGTGGATTTCGCTCGCGCCGAACCCGCCGCAAAGGTATTGCCCCGCCTCTTTGGAAAGGTGGGCGCCGCCGAAATGCTGAAGCCGAAGAGGGGTCGTCCGATATCCACGAGTCCCAAGGCTCACGTAAACATTCGGCTGGATTCGGATGTCGTCGAGCAGTTCCGCGCCACAGGACGTGGCTGGCAGACGCGCTTGAACGCGGCGCTAAAGGAATGGCTGAAGGCTCATTCCCGAGCTTAGCAATGAACCAACCCTATGTGGCATTGCCGGCTTTTCGGCTGCGCCCAACCGGTGATGCCCGGCTTCACCTTGTGGCGCGGCATCGTGCCGCGTACCGGCCTGCGCTACAACGCCTCGAAGCCCCGCCTCCTGCCTAAGGCCGCGCCGCAGCGCCGGCGTTGATGCGCGACTAGCCGGCGTGTTCCAACTCGAGAATTCGCTTTGTTACCGCTCGCGGAAAGTCGGCGAACAGGAAATGACTCCCGTGGTATAGGTAGTCCTCGCCACTTTCATCCATGATACGCACCAAGTCGTCCTTGGCGGCACGCGGATCAGCAATGATCGGGTAGACCTTGCCCGGGATCAGCGATGCCTTGTAATCGGTGTTGTCTACACACAAAGCAAATGGCTTAGTCGGTTGTTTCATTTTTCGTTCAGGTATCTCTTGATCTTCAATTCTCGTTTTCCGATCCCGTGAGCTTCATACCAATGCAGTTCTACCTCGCGCCGGGCACCGTTTGGCAATCGGCCCGGTCAAGCCGCCTTCCGATCACCGCCCTCAAAGGGAATGAACCCCGCCTTAACCGCGTCCAGAATCACCAGTTCCACGACGGACCCGTCCTCAGCATAGATGACATTAACATTCCAGTCTTGCGACACCTCACGGGCAACCGGCTTGTCACTCAAGCGGATTTCCAGAATATCGTCTTGCGGATAATAAATCGTCTTCATGATCCCGTCCCCCAAGAGAAGTGATGCATCAGTGCTTCCACAGCGCCGGGATGCCAAGCTCGGGCGCGAGCCGCAGCAGCGCCTTTTGCCCCTGCAGCGCCCGGCGCCGCCACCCCGGGCCACGGCCAAGCGCGTCGCGCCATGCCTGGTTGAATGCCCGGGCCTGCCCGCTTTGCGCGAAGTATTCAGCCAGTACGGTGGCCTGCAGGATATCCTTCGCCGCCTTTGCGCGCTCCGCCACCGGGCGCTCACCGTAGACAATGAGCTTGTGCACGGCGTACCGTTCTGGTGCAGGCAGATTCACAACGCAGGCGCCCGCGCGCCCGATCACACAGCCCTGCGTGGTCCCTTGAAGTGAAAATTCCATGAACTTGAGCGGCTCCAAGCCCAGATTCAGATCGGGCAACACAACCCACAATGCCGCCCTGCGTAACCATCCTGCGGCTGTTGCGCGAACAAGGGAAAAGTTGATGGAGTCAGGTCTTGCATTGACGCAAACGGCAGTCATGTCGAGGCAAATGCGTCAAGGCAAGACTTGACCCCGCGGATCCAGTTGATACACTGCCCTGCCCCATGAATGCGACCACCCTTGCCCGCGTCACCAAACTCGCCCGCGCCGCCGCCGTGCTGCTGACGCTGGGTCTCTTTACCGTCAGCAGCATTCCGGCCGCGGGCCACGCCTTTCCCGGCATTCTGCACTGGATTGCGCACATCGCCGCCTTCGCCCTCATTGCCTTAGCTTTTGGTCTGGGTTGGCCGTTGCGGCCGGCGCTGCACATGGCGGTCCTCGTCGCCGCCATCGGCGCGATTCATGAAGCCACGCAGATCGTCACCCACAACCACGCGTTTGAAACCGGCGACGTCAGCGTAAACGCCATCGGCGCCCTGCTCGGCATCGTGATTCAACGGGTGGCCGAAGGCATGCGAAGACCAGCTCCTCAATCCTGACAGCGGTCCGGCTTGCGGCGCAGGCCCCGCGTAGAGCGCCGGGATTACCGGCAAGCGCCGTGCACGCCAATATGCAGGTCCGCCGGCAATGCGACTGATCCGCGTCTGCCGGCGTGCGCGAAGTCCACATCCGGGTTGGACGCAGCCCGCGCCCGGCGGCGAACGGGCCTGGTTGAGCCTTACGCGGCGAGACGCATGAGCGAGGCATCCATGCGCACCACAACTGGAGGATGGCCCCGCCCACCTTTCCGCTCGATTGCGGCGGGACGGGATGAAACAAGCGCGCCGACGCTCAGGCGGCCAGTTCCGCAAGCCATTCTGCCGCGCGGACGATGGAAACTTCGCCGCGCTTTTCCTCCTGCCTGAGTTCGCGCACCACCTGGAACGCCTGGGCCTTCGGAAAACGCGCCGCCAAGCCTGCCATGAACCGCGAGACCGCAGTGTCCGAATGACTGCACTCGGCCAGAAGGACGGGCACGTTGTTGCGGCAAAGGACCAGGTCCACCTCATTGCCTTCCTTGTCGCGAATGTATTGCAGCGTGACGGCGCGACCTTCGACATCCTGCAGGTAATGAGCGTGCTTCAGCAGCATCGCCGCGCACGCGTTTTCGAAGCGCGCGCCTTCGTCGCCCGCCACCAGGGCGGTATCGAAAAAGTACACCTTGGGCGCCTTGAGCACCGCGCGCGCAAGATTGCGATGGTACGGGCGCACGGTGAAGACGACATAGAGCGCCTCCAGGATATCGAGGTACTTGGCGAGGGTCGTGGGCGACAGCTGCAGGTCGCGCGCAATCGAGGCCAGCGACAGCGGCGAGCCGACCCGCTCGCGCAGCATCTCGACGAACAGGCGCATGGCCCGGACCTCGTGGATTCGGGAGAACTCGACCACGTCCTCCCGAATCAAATCCTCCAGGTATTGCCGGCGCCAACGATCCGCATCCGCCGCATCCTGCGCGAGAAAGGGCTCGGGAAAACCACCACGCTCGAGCAACCGGTCCAGCGCGTCCTCGGGCTTCGCCGCCGAAGCCGTGCACCATTCCCGCACGGAAACCGGATGCAGGCGCAAGCTGAAATAGCGGCCGGCGAGCGATTCGCCGCTCTGGCGAAAGGTATCCATGCGCGCACTGCCGGTAACGAGTATGGCCTGCCCCTCGGCCCGGCCGTCCCAGACGCCCTTGATGGCGGCCTTCCAGCCGCGCATCTTGTGCACTTCGTCCAGAACGACCAGCTTCGCGCGCGGACTCCAAGTCTGGCCTAGAATAATGCGGCTGTCGGCGGGGACATCCCAATTGAGGTATTGTGCCCGCGGGTAATGCGCCATCAGCGCCTTGGCAAGCGTTGTCTTCCCCACTTGGCGCGGGCCGACCAGGAAAACCAGCTTCTTGGCGAGATCCGCCCTTGCGGTCTTGACGAGGTAGCGCTCCATATGGCTATTATGGAGCGTATTGGAAAATAGTCAAGACTCGCTTCCAATTTGCGGTGAACTCAATCCCTTCAGCCTTCATGATCAGGCGCCCCTCCCGTGCCCTTGCGCAGGAACAGGAAATCCGCCTGTACTGCCTGGCCGCGGCGGTCGTAGGACGCGTTGTAAAACCCCTTGAGCAGTCAGTGCAGCGAGCGACCACACGATGAACGCCGAGTCCACGCGGATTATTGGAGGGTGGCCAAAAACTTTCCTGGGTCCTCGGACAGGAGAGGAAAATTATCCGGGGTCAGGATAACCGGGCTTGCCTCGGGAAAGTGCTTCAAGAACGCCCCAATCCCTTTGGCGGATTTTTTTCTGCCGGATTTGACTTCGAGCGCGTAGAGCCGCCCCTGATAACGGTACACGAAATCGACCTCGGCGTTCTTCTCGCGCCAGTAAAAAAGTTCTCCCGGCAGTTGCAGCAACTGGGCTCCCACCGCCAGCTCAAACACGCGTCCCCGCTGCTCCGGGTCGGCCAGCGCTTTTGGCCCGGCGGTCATGGTGCATAGGGCAGGACAGGCGGTGAGGATTTTGGGGCTGGAGGTGCGTGTCAGCCGGCCCTTTGCGGAATATTTTTCCAGTGAATAAATCAGAAACGCGCCACCATAGAGCTCGAGGTAATACTTGATCAAATCGGTATTGCCCTTGTCCTGCAACTGGCCAAGCAGCTTGGTGTAGCTTATTTCCTGGGCCGGATAACGGCAGAGGAT
Organism: Betaproteobacteria bacterium; assembly: GCA_004298385.1. Classification (GTDB taxonomy): domain Bacteria; phylum Pseudomonadota; class Gammaproteobacteria; order Burkholderiales; family SG8-39; genus 2-12-FULL-64-23. The sequence goes on from SCTX01000040.1 coordinate 43,818, forward strand.
TTCAAAAGCCTGCCGGAACAGGGCCGGATTGGCCACCTTGCGGTTCAGGAGGATATCCTTGCCGATGACCGCCTCCACGATCGCATCTTTCAAATAGGCGTACCAGCGGTCATATTCGTCCTCATACGCCACCGAACCCGGATAGCCCCCATACAAAAGATAGCGCTCGAGATCATAGCCAAACGCTGCTTTCAGCTCGGCAAAAGTCCAATGGTAAATCCGGGTCAACTCGAAACGACCGGCGAGGCTCTCGGTCAGTCCGGTCTGGATCTGCAGTGAACTGGAACCGAGCACCACCACCCGCAATCGGCGCGGATGCATGTCCCACATAGACTTGAGGGCCTCGGACCAGTTGGGAATCTTCTGCACCTCATCGATGACCAACAGCGCACCATCCCCCAGCAACACAGCCTTCTGCCATTGCTCCAGCAGCCAAGCGCGGTCGGTCACCAGCAAGTCATCGGCATTGGCATAGTGGTAATTGCCTGAAGTGCGGGCGAGAAGCTGGCGCATGCCGGTGGTCTTGCCCACCTGACGGGGGCCAACCAAGACCTGGATCAGCGGTGGTTCGCCACGAAGACGCGCTTCAAGCTGCGCCACAAAGGCGCGTTCGTAGGGGAATGACATGGAACGAGTATAATTTTATTTAAAATGCTTGTCTAGTAATAATACTAGATGCAATTAGTAAAAATATCATTGGCGCCCGCCCCCCGCGGCTCGGCGAGCAAACGCGCCGCCTGCGGCAGACGCTCCAGCACCTGATTCTTGCCCAGGTTGCTCAAGTAGAACGCCACACCGCGCGGCGGGCGCGGGCCGGCCACGCTCACGCCGGCACTAGCGGGTTTATTGAGGTCAGGACTTACTGTGCAGCCCAAGAGCCGTTGCTTCAGCTTCAATCGCTGCGACCGCGCGAAAAAGCATTTCCGCAGACTCACGAGCTGACAACAGGGCTTGCAAAAACAGCAGGGTATCTGCCATGTACTCATGAACCAGCAGGTTTCTCAGCTTTCGGGCACCGATGAAGACTTCGGCGCTTTCGGCGTGCTCCGGCAGGTAACGCAGGCTCATAGCCGAATCCCTGTACGTTTGGCAATTTCGAAAACGGGAGCAGGCGGGGTACCGGCGTCCATGAGAAGAACATCGATCTTGCGCTCTCCCAGCGCCAGGGTCAGTGCACCGTGCAACTGGCAAAGCACTTGGGCACGGTTCTCGAGCACGGCATCCGTTTCGAAAAGCAAGTCGATATCGCCGCCCTTGCGGTTATCCAGCGCCCTCGAGCCGAACACGCTGACCCGTGCGCCTGCACCCAGCGGCGAACGGGCCTTGAGCCTTACGCAGCGCGACGCATGAGCGAGGCATCCATGCGCACCACAACATCATCCCACGGCACAAGAACATGATCGCCGGCGTCCTTCTCGATCAAGCCATGCTCAATCAGTCGCCGCACGTCGGCGTGAACGTTGCTGTAGTTCCTGCCCATCATCTTCGCCAGCGCTCGAATGGAGAGCGGACCGGCTTTTTTCAGTACCTGTAACAGCTCCATGCGCTTCGGCGACAGTTCCGCCACCAGTTGTGCGGGCGTGGAGAACGAAAGCTGGAAATCGCCCTCATGCATTTTCTCCCCGGCATCCAGACGGCGAGCGAAATCCTTGCCTTCCTGGAAAAACCCGTCGAGGGACTGAACGCCAATAATCGCCTTCATGACTCTACCTCCTGCAATATTCGCTGCACTTCAGCCTGAAAATCATCCATCAGCCGCTCCAGGGATACGAAGGCATAAGTTGATTCCTGGTCTCTGCAATGACGATGATCTACCAATCCGGAATGTACTCATGCACCGGCAGGTTTCGCAGCTTCCTTGCGCAAAGACACGCCGAAGAGCGTCACGCGCGGGTCCGCGCGCCGCGCTTAAGGGCAGCAATCGACCCTCGCGGATTTCCCCGGTACGAATTTCGACAAAGGCTTCTCTGCACCTCTGTCAAAGACTGCCACGCAGCGGCGCATCATCGACAAGCCGGCGCAATCCTTCGGCCATCGCTTCGGGAGACTCCGACAGAACCACCAGACCCCTAATACGCCCCCGGCCCCGAAAATCCCCGCACCACCGTCAGCGCCACGATCTTCATATCCAGCGCGAGCGACCAATTGCGGATGTAGTGCATGTCGTGCTCCACGCGCATTTGCATTTTTTCCACCGTGTCGGTCTCCCCGCGCCAGCCGTTCACCTGCGCCCAGCCGGTGATGCCCGGCTTCACCTTGTGGCGCAGCATGTAACCGGGCACCAGCTTGCGGTACTGCTCGTTGTGCGCGACCGCGTGCGGCCGCGGACCGACCACCGACATATGCCCCTGCAACACGTTGAAGAACTGCGGCAGCTCGTCCAGCGACGTTCTGCGCAAAAAGGCGCCGAAGCGCGTCACGCGCGGATCCCCGCGCCGCGCCTGCGGGATCTCGTCGCCATCCTCCTGCACGCCCATGCTGCGGAACTTCCACACCTCCACCACCTTGCCGCTCAAGCCGTAGCGGCGCTGGCGGAACAGCACCGGCCCGGGCGAGGAGAGCTTCACCCCAAGCGCGATCGCCAGCATCAGCGGCGCCGTCACCGTCAGCGCGGCCGCCGCGATCAGCAGATCCTCCATGCGCTTCAACGCCCCATCCACCCCGAGGAACGGCGTGTCGAACACCCTCACCAAGGGCATGCCGTCGATCTCCGTCCAGCGCGCCTGCAACATCTCGAATACAAAGAAATCCGGGACGAAGAACACCGAAGCCGTGGTATCGGAAAGATCGTGGATCAGCGCCTTGACCTGTTCCTCACCAGCCAGCGGCAGCGCGATATACACGTAGTCCACGCCACCCTCTCGGGCGAGCCGGACCAGCGCCTCGAGATCGCCCTGCACCGCGAGGTCCGGCCCATGCGGTAGATTCGTTCCAACTGGAACATCGTCGTCGAAATAACCGATCGGCCGCAGCCCGAGCGAACCGGTCGAGAGCACGCGCTCCGCCACCCGCTGCGCCAGCTCGCCCGCGCCGGCGATCGCGAGCGAGCGCGTGTTGCGCCCGCGCGCGCGGCTCGCCCGCAGCAACACCCGGATCACAAAACGCTCCACCGCCAGACCGGAAAACGCGAGCGTCCACCACAGCACCATCACCACGCGCGAGTACTGGTCCGAGGTCTTGCTGACGAATGCGCCGGTGACCAGCAAGGCTCCAACTACCAGGCACGCCAGGGCGAGTTCGGACACTTCCTGCCGCAGGGTATACACCCGCCAGGACGCGTAGATTTGGGTAATCTCCCCCGCGACCTGCAAGCCCAGCACCGCGAGCAGACCCGCAAGCCAGTACGCGTCTTTCATTGCGCCGTCGTAGGCGGTCGCCGCGAATACGAGCGCAGACAGCACGATCACCGCATCGAGCAGGCGGTGAAACATCGCAAACTTCGGGTGATGCGGCCGAATCAGACCGCTGGATCTCGATGGCATGCCGTTCCTCTCAATCAAGGAAGTGGATTCTACCTTTGATCCAGCTTAGAGGGAGCCTCTCCCATCTCGCATGCAAGGCACAATCTCTCCAAGAACCGCGCCAGTACTTGCTCCTGGCCCAGATGCTCCTCCGCATAAACCCGCCCCGCCGTACCCAAGCGCTCGCGCAGTGGCGCATCATCCGCCAGCCGGCGCAATCCTTCGGCCACCAATTCGGGGGACTCCGGCGGGACCACCAGGCCGCAGCCTTCCAATACATACGCAAGCTGGGTTTCCGGATTCGCCGTGGCGAGAATGGCCCGTCCGCTAGCGAGCATGCCAGTCAGTTTGCTCGGCATCACCAAATCGGCGGCGCCAGCGCGCCGCGGCAGCAGATGAATATCCGCCAGACCCAGCAAATCGTTCAAACGATCGACGAGCTGCAAATCCAGAAACCGCATATTGGGCAAACCGGCACAGCTTTGCGCCAAGTCGGACTTGCCCTTGCCCTATACAATGGGATGACCGCGGTAATAGCTAGCCAGTTCGATCTACCCAGTTCGGGAACAGCACCGCCGTGCTAGCGGCCACGCTTTTTCCTCCCACCAGCGTCCCAGATACCCGTCATACCTTGCCGGCTTACGTGCGCCGCTGCGCGCGTATCTGCCCTTCAATCCACGTATAGGTTTTTGCCAAGCCATCCACCAATGGTTGCGATGGCGCCCAGCCGAGCTGTTGCCGGTACAATCGATTGTCAGAGTTGCGCCCGCGCACTCCCAAAGGGCCTGGGATATGTCTGATTGACAGCTTCTTGCCAGCGATTTTCATTGCCATTTCGGCAAGCTGGTTGATCGTGACCATTTCTTCTGATCCGATATTGACCGGCCCAGTCCAGTCAGAGTCTGTCAAAAGACGCACAGCCTCGAGACATTCCTCGATATAGAGAAACGAGCGGGTCTGTTGACCATCACCCCACATTTCGAGTTCTCCGCCTTCCGCGGTTTCGGCTACTTTTCGGCACATCGCTGCAGGCGCTTTTTCTTTGCCTCCCGTCCACGTGCCCTCTGGCCCGAAGATATTGTGGAATCTGGCAACGCGCACCTGCATGCCGTAGTTTCTGCCAAACGCCAAATATAGCCGTTCACTAAACAGTTTTTCCCAACCATACTCGCTATCAGGGCTCGCGGGATAAGCGGAATCCTCTGCACAATTCGGGTTCAACGGATCAAGCTGGTTGTGCTCGGGATACATGCACGCAGAAGAAGAATAGAAAATGCGACTGATGTTGCGTCGGTGGCAAGATTCAAGAACGTTCAGGTTTATGAGCGCCGAGTTGTGCATGATGTCGGCATCATTCAGGCCGGTAAAAACATAGCCCGCGCCCCCCATGTCTGCGGCAAGCTGATACACCTGGTCAAAAGGTTGGTCAAAGACCTCGCGGCAAATTATCGGGTCACGCAAGTCACCCTTTACGAAGTCGTTGGCCGTCGTAGGCGAAAACTCGGGAAATTTCAGATCAGCCCCGCGCACCCAGTAGCCCTCCCGTTGAAGCCGCTTGACCAGGTGGCTACCTATAAATCCGCCAGCACCGCAAACCACGGCCTTCTTCATAAACGATTCTCCTTAAGCGTTTCATTCATAATCATCGGTATAAGTTTGAACCCGCGAAGATAACGCGGTACAAAGCGCCTGTAGTCCGTCAGACAGCGCACCAGCCACCCCAGATACAGTCGATCCATTATCGGCGATATGGCGGCCTGTCTTCCTGTAAGAAACGCGATCGCGGCGCCAGTACAGATTATCGAGGGCGCATAAGAATCCAACTGCTTGCTCAGATAGATGGCCAACCTTTCCTGGACCCCTCCCCCCAGGTTGAGAATAATGTATCGCGGGCGCAGTTCCCTTAGCACTCGCAGCAGACGCGGGTCGCTGATTTCGCCGGCAGAATACATCGGCGCCAAATACTGGTGTGTCGTCTCTAGCGTATAACCCCATTTGGTGATGAGCGTGCGGTTAGCGTCGCTGTCGTCTGGTGTAGGGTCGATAAGAAAGACGGTGCCCGACTGAAGCTGGACAATATCACGCAAAAAAAGACGGAGGAAATCCAGTCCTGAAATTCTCCTGACAGAAACCCCCTTGAAAACGAGCAACAACAGACATAAGAGCCCGCTGTCAAAAATGGCAAAGCGACTCTCTTTCAGCGACGCATGGTAATGCTCGTCCTCACAAATAGTCGCAAGCGCCGGAGCCGCAGGGACGACCATCACGCCACCGCGATCAAGCTCTTGACGAATCTCCTGGAAAGTACCGTCGAGAAAGCGAATACCAAATATGTAGATTTCACGCATCCTGTCTTTTGCCATTGTCAGTCGTGGTCGTCAAGACCCATACATGCATATTTTACCGGTACTATCGACTATAGACCGAACTAGCCATCATTTCGCGTGCCGCTGACGGCAAGACTAGACCGAAATCTTCTAACAAGTACGAAAGCTGGGGTCCCGCACTTGCCGTTGCGACAACCGCCCGTCCACTGGCCAGCATGTCCATCACATTGTTCGGCGTCGCCAAATCGGCGGCGCGCAAAAGAACGACGGACATGACGGTACCGCTTACGATAGCTCGGGTACAATTTGTCGGTTGAAGCTAATGCGTTCTCCTCCGGCTAATAATGTCTTCGTCCTTTTTTCTCACCCAACTCATCAGCGCGGTCCTGCTCCCTCCGCTCAACCTGCTACTTACCGCACTGGCGGGATTGTTCGTCGCACGCTCGCATCCGCGACTTGGCAGGGCACTGCTCTTAGGCTCCTTCGCGCTGCTGTGGCTCTGTTCCACTCCTTTTTTTGCCGGGAATGCGCTGCGCCTGCTGGAACATTCTGTCAAAGCGATTGATATGCAAACACAACCCGCCGACGCGATCATCGTACTAGGGGGTGGCACCTATTTTCATGCACCGGAATATGGCTCGGACACGGTGAACGATGCCACGCTCGTTCGCATGCGCTATGCCGCGAAAATACAGCGCGACACAGGCAAACCGCTATTGGTCACTGGTGGCAAACCGCAAGGCAACGATCTATCCGAAGCACAGCAAATGAAATCCGTGCTGGAACAGGAATTCAAGGTTGCGGTGCGCTGGACGGAAGACGCGTCCGACAACACGCTTCAGAACGCACGCTACAGCTACCAGATGCTGCAAGAAGCCGGGATCAAACGCGTCTACTTGGTCACCCATGCGTGGCACATGCCGCGCTCGGTAATGGTATTTGAGTCCGCCGGGTTCGAAGTGATACCCGCCCCCACCGGCTTTACCACGTATTACAGAATCACCTTGCTGAATTTCCTACCTGGAGCAGATGCGCTTGGACGCAGCTGGGTTTTCATACACGAGCTTATTGGGCTACTGTGGTTTCGGCTAAGAGCCTGACCAGGTAGTTACCCGTTCATATCTGCGAAACTTACGATTTACGTTCAGCACTAATTTCCCAGAGCGTTACTGATGACGGCGCCAAGTCAACGCGCGGCAAGGTGACAACACCAGCGATTACCGGAAGAGATATTTCTTCGACCGTTGTCAGCCCAACATTCGCCTGGTCGATCGGCATTCCCTGCTGGTAGAAGTGATAGGCATTGCTATGGGTTGCATCCACCAAATACCGCACCACGCGTACCCGCGCCGCGGGAAAAGGCAATCCGCTTATTCGGATCTCCATTCGCTCTGTAATTGCACGTTCCTTCGAATTGGAATAGTCCCAGTCTTGGTTGAAAGCGAGCACTCCCAATTTCGACTTGTCCGCGCTGGCCAATACGCCAATGGACCCTTCAGCGTCCGAGGCTCTTACGCGCTGGCCGGGCAACTTTGAGAACATGAGAGCGACATTGTAGAGTCCCTTCGGAGTCACGCCATCGGACAGCAGAAAGCTTGGCCAAGCCCAACCGTTCTCTAGCCGACGCGGGTCGAAGTGGTCACGAAGCGTTAACGCCATTCCCTCATCTATCTTGCTTGCCGCCATTTCCATGAAAAACCGAGCGGTCCATGCGGCGCCAACTTGGTTGCCATTAATTATCCCTTCTGGGATGGCAGTCGTTACATAGCTCGGTCCCCATTCCGTCAAATAGATTGGAACATTCCCTAGACCCGCAGTACTCAGACTGTTGCGGATAGTGTCGATTTGCACGGCAAAACTCGGGGAGCGCCCGAATGTCGGTAGCCCCGTAAGGGCCGCATTGTTACCATAGAAGTGGTACGAGAAAAAATCAAGGCGTAGCTTCTGCGCAGCCACATCCTTGGCGAAATGCTCGGCCCAGTTGAATTTGCCAAAAGAAAAAGTGTGGGGAGTTATGCTCGGACCGCCGATCCTGAGCTTAAGTTCAGGGTGTTCCCGGATAAGTTGATCTGCAGCCGTAGCCCACGCCCGATACAATTGAAAATAGGCCTCGTACATTGCCTGGGCGCCCATCGGAAGCTTTTCCGGCGTCAGCCACGAAGCGCCGTTAATATCCGGTTCGTTTGCCACCTCGAAATCGGCCTGCGAAAAGCCTTGTTCTACCATCACAAACTTCAAGAATGCGTAAGCGTATTCTTCGTAACGCGACCAATCGGATACGCCGTAACTGCTGCCGTCTTCTTGGATCACCAAGGCAATTTGCGGTCCTTGCCCAACGATAATATGAGGTCTGAGGCCGTAGTTCCGACAGTCCTGTAGCCCGGGCAAGAGTGAGGAAAAATTGAATTGCGGCCCCTTCTTCCCCGCTTCGAATTGCACCGCGCTACCGGATTCAACATTGATTAATCGGATCTTGGATATGCCCAGCGGTCTAAGTTGCTGCCAAGTTTCCGACGAAATCGGTAACTCCCACGACGCTCCCTGGAAATATCGCCGAATCAACCTCAGATCATCTTGACCCGAAACGCTATGGTAAATTCCGGGCTCCACAGTAATAAGATGAATCGCGGTCTCACTACCAGCCTGTTGCGGCGCGGCGGACGAAACGCTGAACAACACCGCAGTCGCCGCTGCAACGGCAATAAATGAACCCAAAGCCGGAATTGCCCGGTTGAGCTCGCAATTCACCATTGCAGTCTTTGCAACGTTTGTTGAATCGCGTCGCTGACAAAACATAAATCAGTCTTCGTTTTCACTTTTCCCCTTGCGGCGGCGACAGTACAACGCGTCCATTTCCATGACTTCCCCAGTCAACGGTGAGATGTGAAAGTTCATGGGCCGCAGGAACTTGAAGCCCAGTTCATCCAACAAGTTGGATATGCTGCTGAAATCTTGCTCCCCGTCGTATAGATCCGCAAATGAAACCTCAACTAATACCCAATCCACCCCGCACAGGAAATTGCTTCCCCCACGAATCACTTTGTCTTCGAACCCTTGCACATCGATCTTGACCAGTATCGGCCCCTCTACCCGCCGTTCATGAAAGAGAACGTCCAGGGTCGTGACTTTCACCGTGATTTCCTCGACCACCGTTGATCTCGGAAACGCACGTATCCGGTCTCGCCCCAGTTCCAGAAGAGAACTCACCTGGGTATCTTTGTTGACGTGAAATCTTGCATCTCCGACGTAGTCGCCGATTGCCGACACCAAGACTTCAGTTTGTTTTTCTGCTCTGAGATTATGTCGCAAGACATCAGCCGTCCTCGAGTCAGGTTCAATGGACAGGACACGCACTCCGTTGAACAATCGCGTCGCTGCAACCGCAAATTGGCCCACATTTGCGCCAATATCAACCACTAACTTTGGAGAGATTCCTGCGCGCTTCAGACGCGAAACGATGAGAAATGACGCTAACGAAAATTTTGGCCAAGTCAGGATGGCCTGAATGGCGCCATCGAATTCCATCACTGTTAGCAGTCCCCGCAACCTAGCCAGAAACATTCCTTCCCCCACCATCAATCGAATCTCACGCGGACATCCAAGAAGTGCTCAATGAACCTCCCCTTGCTCCTTCAGCCAATCGACAGTAATGTCTACGCCCTGGGACATTGAATAGGGCAATTCCCCGACAACCGACTTCAACGGCTCCATGTCATGTGTCATGGGCGTCAAAAGGTTGTCCAGTCGAAAGGATGTCAGCGGCGGGTTGCGCCAACCCAGGCTCTTCAAACTGTCGCCTACCCTGGATGCCGCCCGCAGTAAGCGGATATCCACCGATCTTATTGGTGACGCCTTCAATTTCCGCTGAATCGTATCAGCCATTTCACCCACTTCGATCGGCGGATAGTCCGCCAAATACAATGTGCGGCCGCCGACAGCAGAAGGCGAAGCATCAAGCAAGCGCTGCAACTGGTACACCGTATTCCCGATGAACCCAAACGATTTCTGGATACGCGCTTTTCCTGGGTGGAAATACCTTCCGCGGGCAATGGCCAGGAAAAACGTCTTGTAGGGCACGTCAAACCAGGGACCCCAAATCGAAGTGGGCCGAACGATTGTCCAAGTGTACCCAACGCACCCGGCAGTCTCGCGAACAAGTTCCTCGCCCACGACTTTGCTCTCTCCATAAGGCGTCGTCGGGCAATAATCACAATCATTCGCCGGCTGATATCCAATCCGGCATACCAAGCGGGAGGATGCAAACACAACTCGCCGTATTGAGCTCACACCGTCAATCGCCGCAATAAGGTTCTGGACGCCAACTGTGTTGGCAGAATAATCCCCTACGGCACGACCATCGAGATCAGTCCTGGCCGCCATATGGAGAATTACGTCAGGCAGAAATCCGCGGATAGCGTTCCCTAGCCCATCGGCATCTAGAAGGTCGACCTTTTTCCAGTGCGCATTGTGCGCATTGTTGCGGGGGGGGCGGATGTCCAGGTTAAGTACCTGATCACCATCGGTGACAAACTTTTCGACCAGATTCGTGCCGATAAATCCCGATCCCCCGGTAACGAGCACCCGAGAACTCACCTGTTGCTCCGGCTAGCAGCGACGATCGCTTCCGCCCGAATCGAATATATGAACGGAACCGGGTTACTGCTGCCCATGTCCGGCTCGCCTTTCCACAAGATTCTCATATATGTTTCGCATCAGCACTGCGATCGACGGCCACGTAAATTTATCATTGACCAACTGCTTTCCACGCACTCCCATCTCGGCGGCAGCCGTCCGATCATCCAGTATCCTTCGTATCGCATTCGACGTCTGTAGTGCGTCACAGGGCACGACAAGCCCCGCCTGCGCCTCATCTACTTCTCGCCAGATATTCACTCTGTCGGAAACAACAACTGGCAAGCCAACGCTCATCGCCTCGACCACAGTGAGCCCAAAGTTCTCCGTATAGGACGACAACACGAATACATCAGCCGAAGCATAGGCAGCCGCTTTAGCTTCCCCCGTCAACATATCGATCACGGTAGTGCGATCGCGCACATTTTCCTGTTCGATCCAATCCTTGACCTTCTTTCCGTACCCTTCGTTGTCAGGCCCCACGATGAGCAAATGCACGGCAGGATCAATTCGCGCAAGCAATCCAAATGCCTTCACCAGAATATCCAGGCCTTTTTTGAAATTGATTCTGCCCAAAAACAATATGACCTTCTTTCCTTCGAGTTGAGGGTAATCCTGCTGCAACCTGTAAGATGGCTTCCCAATCGGCGTAATCCCTTCAGCAACCACGACGCCACTAGGCACGATAACCTTTGCCGTGCCGCCGGCGCCACGAAATATCCCGGTACTTATCGCAAGCACCTTTTCCTCTTCGGAGGTGAAGTGCAATGCCGCTGCATTCCTGAACGCAGGACGTTCAAAAAACCACTCGTGAGCAACTTTCCGCCATCTGCGTCGAACAAATAGAAAGGGGTCTAGACTGCCATGCGGCTTGACGACCATCGGGATGCCATATTTGGATGCGAAATGCATACAAATGGGCAGATGACTTCGATACAGGGAGTGAACATGGAGCACATCAAACTCGGGTAGCCGATCCCGAAGGGCGGTATATAAGCCCCAACTGAACCAATAATAGTCAAACCCGACCTTAGGGAAGAAGCTCACTTCCACACCGTGGTAATTAACAATGCCCCCACGCGGATTTCCCCAGTGCGGGACCTCGATTGTTGTTGTGTAAATGCTGGTGTTTACGCCGATCGCCGCGATCGCCTCGCAAAGCTCCAGGCACGCGACCGTAGATCCGCCGAAACGCGGCCCCAACGTAGGGATCACATGAAGGACCTTCAGAAGAATCTCCACTGCGACGGTATCGATGCAAAACGAATAGCCTCACTCGAACGCCACATTCCTGGTCGTCCGCTAAACTGGACCAAGCTGTCCACGTCGCCACAGCGAGGTACACGGAATCTTAGTGCGATCGCACCGCGATGCATACCGTACCGCTACATCCGTGACCTCCTCGAGCAGGCCGTCTCTTAGAGTGGTTGGTTGGAGCCCCAAATCAATCAACGCGGCATTCTCCACGATGAGTTCGTTCTCATCGGCTTCGACACGCGGATTGGGCAGGTTCTCTATTAGCGCCCCCGTAAGACGCGATACCAACGCCGCCAAATCTCGAATTCGATGCGTCTCCGTCATTTGATTCATGATCTTGACCCGGTCGCCCAATCCTGGCGGATTGCGCAGCGCCAACTCAATACAACGCACCGTGTCCCGAATATGAATGAATGCCCTAGTCTGCCCGCCACTGCCGTGAACGGTAAGAGGGTATTCAATCGCAGCCTGCATCAGAAATCGGTTCAACACGGTTCCATAGTCGCCGTCGTAATCGAAGCGATTGATTAACCTTTCGTCCATCGAAGTCTCTCGCGTTTGCGTGCCCCAGACTATGCCCTGGTGCAAGTCGGTGACGCGGATTCCGTCGTTCCTGTTGTAGAACTCGAAAAGCAGCTGATCCTGCGCCTTCGACATGTGATAAACGCTCCCGGGGCGGGTCGGATACAGGATCTCCCGCTCGATGCTCTCGCCCTGTTCTCCCTGCAAGCGAACTTTCAGATAACCTTCCGGAATCGGCGCTCCGCTTGTGCCATACCCATATACTCCCATCGTGCCCAAATGAACCACATGCACGTCAAGCCGTGCTTCCACGATAGCTGCAAGCAACGAGTTTGTTGCGTTCAGGTTGTTGGAAACCGTATACCGCTTGTGGAATGCGCTCTTCATTGAATAGGGCGCAGAGCGCTGCTCTGCAAAATGAACGATCCCATGCGGTTTGAACTCGGCTATCGTTTCCAGCAGCCCGCGATAATCCAGCCCGACGTCGAAATTCGCAAAGCCGATCACCTTCCCGCTGATTTCCTTCCACGCTTTAGCACGCGCCGTAATCGGTTGTATGGGTGTAAGCGAAGAGCATTCCAGTTCATTGTCGATATTGCGGCGGGACAAATTATCTATGATCAATACCTCACAGCCGGCGGCCGACAGGTGAAGCGCGGTTGGCCATCCGCAAAATCCGTCACCGCCTAAGATAAGCACTCTCACCATACCGTCCTATATCCACAACAATCTAAGCCACCTGTGATTCCCTCATTCCCGCGGGTATTTCCGATCGTGAGGCCCTATCAAATCATCCGTACTCATTCGGCTCTCCCGTATATTGGCCCCTTGCGAATACGCTCCACCAAAGCTATGGGATTTGACAGATGCTTATACAACCGCATTGACCAAAATATAGGAATATCCAATGCACACCAGTCTCTTCCCATAATCTTGCGAAATATCCGGAGACGATATTCACGCGCCGCCTGGTCGAGCCGTCGTGATGACGTAATGCTATTGACATGCAGCCGGTAACAACTCCAGAAGTCGTCTACTAAAGCGAACTCCGCTCCATTAAGTGCCATATCGACAAACAGCTCGCCATCCCATGCCACCCCGTTATCGACATTAAACCCTCCGACCGCTCTGAACGCCTTCGCCCTAAAAAACGTTGAAGGCTGCATCAAGATGGATGCTTGATATGCATTTCGAAACGCCGAGAACGGCTCACTAAAGCACCGTCGGATTTGGTGGTCATACCGATCAATAATCATCGAGTGTGCCGATACCACGGAAATCTCCGGTGCATTGGCGAGAAAGCGAGCCGCTTTGCTTACCGCTTGGGGAAGCAAGAGGTCGTCTGCGTTCAAGAAACCAAATACGTTGCCCGAAGCGAGGGCGAAACCCTTGTTCAATCCGTTCGCCGGCCCCTGATCAGGTTCAAGCACTACTTGGTCGATCTTGTCGCGGTAACGCTCGATAATTTCCCGGCTGCCGTCAGTGGAGCCAGGATCGACAACTATGTACTCGATATCCTCGTGATTCTGCTCGAGGACGGAAAGTATTGCACGCTCCAAGAATTCGGCCTGGTTATAAGAAATCGTAACTATCGAGACGCTCAAGTGCAAGCTCATCTAGAACTGCCGTAGCCTACGTCGTCCTCTGGCTCAACTAACTTTTCTCAGATTATGTCGAATTGTTATGAGCTGAGACCAATCATCGTCACGCCGGAAACTCACATCAGGCCGGGTACTAACTTGGGAATCCATCAAGCCCGGTCACTGTCACCTCAACCTTCAATTACGTCCGAGATACTCCCGACGCCGTTCGCAATCCAGAGTAACCGAGCATCAAACCAAATGATACCCAAAGTATGGGATCAACGTAACTACCGTACCTTCCCAGTGCCCCTAGCAGCACACCAGAGAACGATGCAGTGAGAAGACATAGCCTGGTCTGCTCTTTGGAAGATGTGAGCCTGCCATTGCCAGATCTTACGAACTTGAAGACATGGAGGATTGGTACCACCAGCGCCCCTATAAATAGAGCCGTACCAGCCAGACCGGTCTCCGAGAGCAGTCTTATTAGGAGTCCAGACCCATCCATCGCGTTGAGCTCCAACGAGCCCCCAGAATCACCTAGGAAAAGAGGTGCCTGCGTCATATATGAAATTGGATGGCACCCGATTCCGACCCCTAACAAAATGTTCTCCTTAAGGCTTTCCAGCATGACCTCTCTGTTCGTGGCGATTGCTAAAGAGCTTACCGAATCGGTAGAGATATACTCCCATCGATTTCCTCCAGAAAATACGATATCGATCGTACCTAACCGTTCAGATGCGTCCTCACCGAAGTACAAGAAGAATATCGCAATCAGCACGCAACCAAAAAGCAATTGCCACAATAGTAATTTAATTGTTCCGATCCCACCGCGTCCAATTAGCGTCCAGGCAACGACCATGACCACGAAAAGCTCAAAGATTCCTATCAAAGAGCCAGCGACAAAATATGCAAGAACAGTAACGATCGCTACCGGTAGTGATACTAGCTCAGCTACCGAAAGGCGAACGCGCCTCCCGAATGCTCCGACCCGCGCCAGCACGATTCCCAACACGGGCCCTAATACTCGAATCAGGTGTGCGGGCTCGCTCAGAACACTACTCACCCTGGCGAGACCTCCAGTTGAGCCGGGGAACCGCCAGATTTCCCCACCTGCTATTTCATTAAGGAATCCAAAGGTAAGCAGGTCCTCCCTCCCTGCAAGATTCCATGCTACAGACTGTGCCACCGCTATAGATGCCGTCAGCGCCATAACCCAACTGAGCCGCCTAATTAGCAGCTTGGAATCGACTAGCCATCGGCGCAGACAAGAAGCAAGCACGATCGCGAACGTAGCAGCTACAGCGATTCCAAACAATTGGTACCAGGGTCTCGCACCCATCTCTTCAAACGAGTATGGCCCAGCCAGAATGCCGATCAACGAAAACGCTGCAAATGTTGCCATCAATTTCGTCGACAAAACTGGGCTGCGCCAGCCCCAGCTTTCCGGCAAAATCCGCTGGTTCCCAAACAAGCAGGTTATGTCAGCGGTAAACATCGCCACATATGCCGCTGCCATGTACGGACCGAAGGCAAACGTTCCAATGGTTTGAATTGGAGCTAGGAAACACGCCAGCGAAATAAAAAATGTTACCAAGCTCTTCTCAGAATAAATTTAGCAACGAAAGTCAACGACGGTAACAACGGCTCTTGTCGCCGTCAATTAATGCACAGAAAGGTAGTCCCAGTTGTTAGGACAGGTCTATCCGATGACGTTAAGCGACCAAACTTTCAAAGATCTGTTTCAATTCGAGAGAAATGAGATCTGGATGACATTCCGCCATTAACGTCTTGGATGGAGTATAGCTTTCGGGACGTAATCGAATCTCGGTCAGACCATTAGCGATCGAAGAAACCGATGTCGCTGTCGCTAGATAGGCGCCACGAAAGTACTTCTGGTAAGCATAGGGCCGATCCCCTAGTAACAGTGGCTTCCCCATCGCCGAGCCTTCAAATGCGCATCCGGGCTGTGTTTCGGTGAAACTGGGCAAGGCCACTCCGATCGCGTTAAAGTAGACTCGCCGAATATCCTCAAAGGAAACCCACTTGTACCATCGAAAAAATGGAGTTGTACGCACTAATTCCTCAAATTCCGCGGTATAGCTTTCCTCGCCGCCCATAGTGTTACCAATGAACATCATTGGACATTTTACTTGTCTTGCAGCTTTAGCCAAACGGACCTGATTCTTGCGTGGCCAGATATTGCCAACACAGGCGACATAGTCGCGCAGGTCATCGAATGGTCGTTCTGGTTGAGGAGAAAAGAAGAACGGATCGAGAATGCTGGGAATGATCGCGACCTTCTCCCGCGGCACCCAGAACATCCTAACGGCCGTTTCAACTTGAAGGTCGTTGTGGACTAGGAGCTTGTCGGTGTGCCGCAAGATGTCGAGGAGGGATCTTCGCACACCGATAGCTAAAGATGCGAAGTGACGCAGCCAAGTTTCAACATTCATATATGGCAGTAACGCCGACAGAACAACTTTCTTGCCATGCGCTTTGGCGATTCGGACCACCTCTTGGTGCCCCTTGCCCAGGCCCCACAGATGGAGTACATCCCAATCGTTGTCTTTGCTCCAAAAGTCGAGGGGTTGCGCGTCAATCCCGTGACGACGAAGCAACTCGTGAGTGCGATGCATTTGTATATCGAATCCACCAAAGTGGAAGCAATGTGGTTGGACAGGTATGGTCCGAACTTTCATTCAACCTCTACAATATAGGAATAGGTCAACAGCAAATGGTCGCTAGCGGCAGCGATCACGTTGTCCTTCTAGATCCGATTGCGGGTGGCTGAGATAAGCTTCCAAATCCGCCAATCCGTCATGGGACCCGACCTCATAAAAACGTTTGCTAATTTCGAACCCTAACAAACGACCATCAATGCTTAATCTGTAAAAGACTGCCGCAAGGTCCATTACTTTTCCAGGAGAAACAAACTCATCAATTACGCTGCGCGTCAATACGGACATTCCATAGTCAATATGTCGCATTCCAACCTGACCTGCGTCAATACGCCCCTTCTCGTACAATTCAACGATCCCATCGACATATCGGACGTTGCTCTTATCCCACTCGTCATCATTTCGAAATACAGTCATCAACGGCTTCTGCCCTTCATCAGATGCTATCCAAACGGGCAAAATGTCAATCGGCAAGAATGAGTCGCCATAAAGCACTAGGAATCCAGAATCTAGCAGTCCTTTATCCAATGCAAGGCGAATCGCTCCAGCAGTTCCTTTTAGCTCCATGCCCTCGTCGGCATAAGATACCGACAGACCCCATCGGCTGCCATCACCAACAAAATCTCGTACCATTTCGCCCAAATAGCCGAGCGAGTAAACAACATTCCTTACGCCTTGACGCGCCAACCAGGAAAGCTGGTGGTGTGCGAATGGCATTCCAGCCACTTCAACTAGCGTCTTTGGAATTGTTTGCGTAATAGGACGCAGTCGCTTACCAAGTCCTCCAGCCAAAATAAGGCACTGCACGTATATCACCCTCTAAGCAGAACAGTGGAACCGTCAAAGTCGAAACCGACCTCCATTTCATGTAGTCCAATTTCGTTCATTGCTCTGCGAAGTCGACGGCGATCACGCGTATAGAACAACAGAAAGCCGCCGCCACCCGCTCCCACAAGCTTTCCACCGATAGCACCGTGCGCGCGGCCATGCTCGTAGGCGTCGTCTATTTGTTGGCTGGACATGCTTGCCGAACGCCGTTTCTTATGAAGCCAGTGCTCGTGCATTAGTTCGCCGAATGCATCAGGATTATTGTTTTCTAGCGCATCCTTGATCCTAAGACCTAAGCTCTTCACGAAATGAAGGTTATCTAGCATCTGAGAGTCATTATTCAGCGATTTCGATTTCTGGTCCCGCAACAACTCCGAGGCGTTACGGCTATAACCAGTAAAGAACAGCATCAAACCTTCCCGTAACTCGCGGACGGCCACGTCGCTCATCCCTAGCGATGAAATTTTGACCGAACCGTCTGCAAAATATTCTTGGCAGGTAAGACCCCCGTAGGCGGCGATGTACTGGTCCTGCTTACCCACTGGTTCGCTCAGACGGTTCATCTCTATTTCAACTGCCTCTTTCGCCAGAGTCTCCGCGTCCACCGGACGCTGCTTAAGTGCATGAAGCGCGTGAACAAGACCTACAGTGAAGCTTCCAGACGACCCTAGTCCTGTGCCGGCCGGCACGTCGGCAACAGATACCATCTCAATACCGGGTTGAATCTCATGCATGCGGAATGCTTCGCGGATGATTCGATGTTCGATGCCATCTATCGTGTCAGTCAATTCCAGCTTGGAATACTTAAGCCGATAATCTGGCGTAAAGCTGCGGCTTAGCGCAATGTAGACGTAGCGATTGATTGCCGCCGATATTACAAAGCCGCCATGCTTTTGGTAATAGCTAGGAAGATCCGTTCCGCCACCAGCGATCGAGATCCTTAGAGGAGTCCGCGTTATTAACATATTCTTGAAGATATTTTGTTTTCGGCAACCCCCGGGAAACTTAGTGGCCACACACCACTTATAATTTGAACCCAGCAGCGACGGCATCATCGTAGAACATCTTCACCGTTTCCAGGGAGAACTGACTGAGATCCTTACCTAGGCCACGAAGCTTGGCGATTAGGTCGTTGGTAACGGTAATTATGTGGCAGCCAAGTTCATCGGCCTGTACAACATTCAACACCTCACGGGGGCTGGCCCAAATCATTTCCTGCTGCGGGCGACTCGCCATCAGCGCGAGCGCGTCGCGCACTAAGGGAGTGGGATCGCGACCCGTATCGGCGATGCGGCCGGCAAACACTGAGATGTAGCACGGCGGCGCGTCAGCCAGAACTTCGGAAACCTCTCGAACCTGTTCCAACGTCATGATAGCCGTAACGTTGAGCTTTACGCCCTTGGCAGAGAGTTTGGCAAGCAGCGCAGCGGCGCTTTCGCCCCGAGTGTTGGTCACCGGGATTTTGACATAGACATTCTCACCCCACCCGTTGATCTTCAGCGCTTGGCGTTCCATGTCATCGAATTCGTCGGAGAAGACCTCAAGTGAAATTGGGCGGTCAGTGATCTCGCTAAGAATGTCGCGAGCAAATCCTTCGTAGTCGGAAATGCCAGACTTCCGCATCAAGGTTGGGTTCGTGGTGAACCCCTTGATTAGGGGGTTGCGGTAGTTTGCGAGCAGTCCTGCCTTGTCCGCGCCGTCCGCAAAAATCTTTATCTTCAACTTGCCCAGTGCTTTCATTTCTCTACTCCGTCGTAAGTTCGCTCTTCCAACATCCCATGTTTTTTGCTCCCGCAAAAGACAAAACCCAGGGAACGGCAGCGGCCAGATTCGAAACAATCAGGTCCGGCGCGGGCGGCCGACGTTCCTGATAGCCGCGATCGACGAAAACAGTACGGCAGCCTGCGGCCTGACCAGCGGCGATATCGCGCCAGCGATCACCGATCATAATGCTGCCGCGGAGTTCAATACCCATACTCTCGGCCGCCTGAGTCAAAAGACCTGGCTTGGGCTTCCGGCAAGCACAGCTGTCATTGTCATCGTGGTAGCAAACAAGAACCGCGTCGAGGCGTAAACGCGCTACCAGAACCTCGTTGATCGCCTCGACCCGCTCGCGCGATTGGCTTCCCCGTGCGACGTCCGGCTGGTTGGTGACACAGACAAGGGTCAAGCCTGCATTGCGCAAGCGTTCGCAGGCGTCCTCGACACCCGGCAAAATAGCTAATTCCTCGACTCCGCGCGGAGGATAGGTACGACCATCCCGCAAGATGGTCTCATTTAGCACGCCATCGCGATCCAAAAATACTGCTGCGCGCATGCTCTTAGAGCCTCCCTGCTCGGGCATCTTCGATCAGCGCCATCAAGGACGAGCGCAATGCAGCACGGCAATTATTCCTGCAGGTCCAGCCGAGGCTCTCGATGCGATCGGTATTGAGTCGCACCATCGGCACGTCGCCCTTCCAACCGCGACTACCGCCGCTGTATTCGAAGCGGACATGCTCCAATTGCAGGCAATCAACCGCTAGTTCGGCGATTTCGGTGACGGTGATGTAGTCGCCGGTGGCGACGTTAAAGACATCGAAACGCTTGGGACTTGTGCGATGGGCGTGCAGCACGGCCGAAACCACGTCTTCGATGTGAATGTAAGACTTGCTCTGAGAACCATCACCCAGGATCGACAGTCGTTCGGGCTCGCGCAGCAAACGCCGCACGAAGTCGAACCCGACGCCGTGTGTCTGCCTCGGTCCGACCACATTACCGAAGCGGAAGGCGCAGCCGGACAAATCGAACATCGCGCAATAGGACATGATCAAAGCTTCACCGGATAGCTTGCTGGCCCCATAAGTGGACACCGGGAGCAACGGCCCCCAGTCCTCGTGGGCTGCGATCTCGCCCAAATCACCGTAGACACCACTACCTGAGGCGTAAAGGATGCGGTGGCAGTCACTTCTGCGCATCGCCTCAACGACGTTGTTGGTCAGCAAAGTGCCCTCGTAGAAATCCACCTGTGGGTCGATGGCAGCACGGGCGATGTCGGGGTTGGAGGCAAGGTGAATGCAGATGTCATGCCCGGCCATGGTCGCTTCCAGCAGCGAAAGATCCTTCACATCACCGCGGACCGCGTTGAATCTAGAATCCTTCAGATGATGTTCGTAGTGCCATTCACGGCCGGATGAGAAGTTGTCGTAAATCGTCACTTTTCTCGTTTCCGAATCGCCCAACAGCCGATCGCAGAAATGACTGCCGATGAACCCTGCCCCGCCAACAATGATGTAGCGCTTGCCGTCAACGGCCCAGGCAAAGCTCACTGTTGCGATTCCCACATAGTCTGCGACGCCTTTAGCGCCGGATGTGTGACCAGTAGGTGCCAGATTACGGCGGCTAAGCCTTCTGTGTGGGGTGTAACTCGCTCCTCGTTGACCACCGGGACGACAACGCAAGTATTCGCCACCTTGGCGGTGTAACCGCCGTCGCGGCCGACAATACCGAAGATCTCGGCACCCACCGCCTGGGCCAATTCGATAGCCAGAACCAAGTTGACCGAGATATTCTTCTCTCGATTACCACCGCCGACGGAGAAGATCAGCAAAGCATCGCTAGCCTTCAGGCGCGATCCTCTTAGCCAATTGTTAAAGGTGGTATCCCAACCTTCATCGTTAGTGCGAGCGGTCAACTCCGATACATTGTCCGTCGGACTGTAGGCTTCGAATCCGCAAATTTTGCGGAAGTCATTGACTGCATGGCTGGCATGCCCGGCCGAGCCACCGACGCCAAGAATGAACAGCCGGCCGCCGTTGTCACGCACTCGGCGCAAATCTTCCGCCAATTTCTCAATTGCTGACCGATCCAACCGGGCGATAATCTCCACAGTTTCGCTTAAGAAATCATCCGTGAATCCTGTCATGACATCCCTCCTTCAACATGGGACGACGTATTCCATCCGTTTCTCCCGAAACGCCGGCCCCAGACTCGCACCTGGTGCACGATCATGAAGCCGGTCGGGTTACGGCTGCAGCATATGCAGCTTCCACGATCCTAAGGGCTTCGCAACCATCTTCAGCGGTGGACAAGACGCTGTCAGGTGTGCCATCCAGCACCTTGCGCAGAAAAGCCCGAGTTTCCAGTTCGAAGGACATATCAGGCGTGCCGAAATCTTGCAGACTCCGCCGGTCCTTGCCGTTCCAAAACCACCGATTGACATATTCGACCGTCTGAACGCCGTAATTTCCGCCTCGGCCGTTCAACAAGATCAGGCCGTCACGTCCGAAAGCTTCTATGGAAAATAGGTTCTTCCACGACGTGAGACTGACGTCGATAGTCACTTCCGCTGAACCGATGCGTAGCCGCAGCGAACAATTGTCTTCGACGTCGACGTTCCAGAACCGACGTCGGAGGTCGCAATCGACTACCTCGGGCTCGCCGAACAAGTGGCGAACCAGATCAACCAGATGAATACCCGGATCGATAAGGGCGCCGCCGCCAGCGCGCTTCCTCTGCAGCTTCCATTCTGCCTCCATGCCTGGCCGACCGCCGTGGGCCATGCAGATACGAACCCGGTGGAGATCACCCAGCCCGCCCTCACGTAGCAAATCACGCATGGCTGCCACGCCGGAAAGGAAGCGATAATTAAAGCCGGCACATAGATGCAATCCCGCAGCTTTGGACTGCGAGCGAATGGCCCCAGCCTCGGCGAGAGTTATGCCCAGCGGCTTTTCACATAGGACATGCGCCTTTCGTTCTAGGGCCCACCGGCAGGCGGAATGGGCCAGATCGTGGGGAATTGCAATGAAGATGGCGTCGACCGGACCTTGCTCCACCGTGTTTAACTCGGCGATGCTGGAGGCATAGTGGCAGCCCTCGACTTGCAGCGAAGCCCACCGCGCCGGGTCAGGATCAATGGCGAATGCGATGCGGCACCCCATCTTCTGAGCGATGTGGAATCGCCTCGCGCCGATCAACCCAAGTCCGACGAATCCGACGCTTATCACCGCTTTTCAGTCCTTCTCAGTTTTAGAAGGTCGGGGGTGTCAAACAGCCCGATATCGCGCCAATCATCACGCGAGTGGATAAATCGCCCGTTGATGTGCGCGGAGTCAGGTCCCGCCAGGAATGTCACCAAACGAACCGGTTCGGAAATATCAACCAATGTACGCACCTCGCCTCCGTAACGACGGATTTCCGCAAGCATATCGGTATCGACCGCCCCCGGGGCGATGATGTTGATGGTAACGTTTGGAGCCTGGATCTCGTCACCGATAATTTCAGTCATCCGCACCAGCGCGGCTTTGGAAGCGCCATATGGCGAGAACATCGGATAGGAATAGGCAGCACCGCCACCGGCGAAGTTGATGATTCGGCCGAACCCGGCGCGCTCCATGCCTCCCAACGTCCAACGAATGAAATTACAAGCGCCAACAAGGTTCACGTTGAGAACGTCAATAAAAGCCGACATTGAGCCTTCGCTGAATCGCCCCCAAGGGCCGATAATAGCAGCGGCATTTACCAGAATATCCACCTGCCCATCCCTAGACACTATCTCCTCGATAACGGACCGCGCAAAGGATTCGTTTGCCACTGAGCCGACATGGCCATGCGCCCGTCCGCCGGTCGCTACGATGTCTTGCGCTACCTGGATTGCGTTGTCGGAGCGAGAAACAATATGAACGCAGACTCCAAGTCGGGCGAATTCAAGCGCGACCGCCCGGCCAATGCCACGCCCGCCGCCCGTAACGATCGCACACTTGCCGTGTAAAGACTTCACTAAATCAGGGGCGGAGCTATTTTCTGCAGCCATTCTAATTGTACTGTGCTATGGAATCTCTGATTAAGTCCACCGAAGTGAACGGGTAAACGTCAACTCTGCGCTTGCCATTGCCGGGGCGCTTCCCACGCCGACCGCCGGACGATCACATCATGCCTTTTGGCCTGCTCTCGAAAGCGGGCGGGTTCGAGCCGGCGCCGCTCGTCATTCCAGCTCCAGAATCGATATCCCAATTCCGCCAGGAAGCTCTCGACCGCGTCCTGATGCTTGGTGCATTCCAGAAGTAGTGTCAATTCTTTCTGCGCCAATATGGCTCGCGCCCCCTGGAGCACCGCCAACTCGGCGCCTTCGACGTCGACGATCATAAGTTCGACTGTCGACAGTTCCCGAGGCCGGAGAGATCCGAAGTAATCGTCAAGGGTAAGCGCTTCAACTAACTCGTCGGAATCGAGCGGATGGTCCACCGCTTCGATTCGCTCGACGAAGCGATGGCCGTCGTAGGATGGGTGCATTGGATCGGCGCGCAGAAAGAGCTTTCCCGATGCACTCGAAAGTGCTGCTCGATTGGCACTGACGTTGCGGCACCGATTGAGTTCGAGGTTCCTGATGAGGCGAGCGTACGTGGTTGCGGAGGGTTCGAAGGCATGCACCTCCCCTTCATGTCCCACAAGCGTCGAAGCCATCACGACATAAAGCCCGACATTTGCCCCAACGTTTACCACCCGCATCCCGGGCTTGAGGTATGCCTCGACGAAATTACGCTCGAGCGACTCAAAATTGCCTTTCCACAATTGTTCGGCAATCTGACCTTCCGGATGCAGCCGGACGGTCACGTTTCCGGCACGATACAGCACCGGGCGCCGACTTGCGCAAATGAGGCGCCATCGAAGATCTAGATACCCAAGCCACCAGGGAAGGAGGCACTCGCGTATCCGCGGATGGCGACGTATCTTATGCTGCAACCAACTTGGCATAGTTGTCTATCCTGCAAGAAGATGCGGCGGGCACACAAAGCGCCAATGCCTCGACTGGTATGAGCGAATACCAAATGCCGCTGCCCTCATACGCGCTTTAGCACGGAAAGGAATACCTCGTACCGATTGATCGGCGACGTGACGACAACTTGCCGATAGACGGCCCAGAATGCTTGGAACAACACCCCTAAGAAACGCAAATATAGCAAGCGGGGCATGCGCTCATGGTCGTATTTTGCGAATACGCGGCGGGATAGCGACCGCGGCGCAAACACTTGAAAGACCCCCCTTAGCACGGGCGCGATCACGCGCTCGGCGGCCGATGGTGTGCCTTCGAAGTTCCATTTGCCCGTAAGAACATCGAAGGAGCGCGAGGGGCTGTTTAGGATTACCTGATGCAGCTTCCATTTTTCTTCGATCCAATGAACTTCCGTTGTAGCAAGACCGAACTGCCGAGCAAGCTGATCGAGAGTGACGGGGTCGACCCAGCACGTATGCTCAGGATTTACGATGATATCGTTCTTGAAGGCCGAATAAAAATATTGCTCTGTATAGAACGGGTTCGGCGTGGATATGAGCGCGCATCCACCGGGCTTAAGCAGCCGCCCGATGTTCAGCATCAAACCCTCGAAGGACGACAGATGCTCGATAAGGTGTCCAACGACGATAACGTCGAAGCGCTCTTCGATCTCGATAGGCTTGTTGACGTCGGCGGCTATTACGCGATACCCGCGCTTGGCGAGTTCCTGGACCTCATCCTCGAGGTAATCGAGGCCCAAAACGCTTTCGGCCACCTCGGTGATCGCGCGGTGAATCCAGCCGCGATCCTCGACGTGCTCCAGATTGTGGTTCACGCAACCGATGTCGAGGACTGCCATTCCTCGACAGTAGTGCTTTGTTATCTCGATCCGTGAGACCGGGCGGCGCAAATTCGCCCGGAGCATTTCCCTATGCATTACACCGTGCTCCGCCAAAACCGCGACCGCTCCAACCGAGCGCCCGCACGACCACCCGTTACGCGACGTTTTGCAGGAGCGCTCCCCGCGAACTTTCGCCAACAAGCCGCATTCGGAAGGCGTTCATCGCGAACTCTCGGCACAAATCGATCGAAAATATTAATATCCAAACACAGTCCTTATGAAATATCTAATCCTGCCGGCGATCCTCCGCTTCCAACCGTAGCTGGCGACTAAGTCGGAGTAGCTCGACTCCCAAGCCGCCAATGCTTCCTTTCTCTCACTATCGCTCGTCAATTGCACGACTTCGAAAACCTCAGTTGTCTCTCCGTTCGCGGCGAAGGCGGCAAGCTCCTTCGCATGCCACTCACGTACTCTCGCCATGTTCCGCTCGATCATCGGACTGACAGGGGCATGCTCCTTTGCTCGAGTGCCGCCCCAATCGAGGTCCGAACGGAAGCGTATTGCGAACACGCCGTTTCGATAACCTGCACTGAGACAGCGAAGGGCATATTCCGTATCATCATGTGCATAGGGAGCGAGCTTCTCTTCGAGTAAGCCGATTTCCCGAACCAACTTGAATGGTAGGCAAACGGGGCTCTTGATCGGCACATGACGGTAGGTGAAGTGGCCAGGCATCACTATCTGGGAATTATCACTGAAGTGCGCGTACGCGTTTTCCGCGAATTCGACGAGCGGAACCGGGACTTTAGAGGTCGCGGCGTCCTTCGCGAAATTCGCGCCAAAGCGGAGCGATATATAGCCGAGTCGGCTCCCCGCCCATTCATACAATGCGGCGATCTTTTGTTCGAGCAGAAAATCCTCCAGCAGCACGTCGTCCTGGAGGATAATGTTGAACCCGTCTCCCTCTTGGCTGGCGGCGCGGAGTCCGGCGTTGATCGACAGTAGCTCGTGGACATCTGGCGCATAAACTTTCGTGATTGGAATGCCCGAAAAACTTTCGATCACACGATCGATGACCTTTTCCGTCCCATCCGTACACCCGTCAAGTACCGGATAGACATGGCTGGCGTCGCGAGCGCAAATAAGAACGCACATCAGCACCTGCTCTATTAGGTCTTCCTTGTTATGGATAGTAATAATGTAATTAAATCTTCGTCTCATACACATCTCTTTACGATAGTTTTGCGGCGTCTAACGCTGGCTGAAAGCAAGAACTGTTCATATAAGTGGATGTTTTCGGAGGATATAGAGCCATCAGAACAGAGCGTTGCCAAGGCCATGCGGAAGCACTCGGCGGCGTTAGTCCCACCTAGTCCTTTTAGGCGACGAGACCAAGCGTCAGCGTTCTGATAAATTGGGATTTCTTGCTGGAAATCCCTAAGAAGGTCATGCTTGTTACGCTTCTGATATACGATCGGACTGGAATAGGCGACGGTTCTTTCATGTTTCCAAAGGCATGCCAAGGCTAAGTATCCGCGCAATATATCGGTTACCCGGTCTGATACCCCGAGCGGAAAGAACATCAACGGAAAAGCCTCGGAAAGCCAAAGGGTAGCCTGCGAATTAAACGGGCAAAAGGTCCCTTCCTCTAGAAAAAACATCTTCTGCCTTGAAAAATAGACAGGCTCCCCACTAACTATCCGATAGATTGCGTCCACGTCCGGGTCCGCATCTGCTAGAAATTGCATTACTCCCCACGGCTTGCGATCAAAGCCCTCCTGACCAGACGGCTTATCCTGGTTAATATACTCAATAGGGAAGCCACGCGGCCAACAACGCGGTGCTCCGAAATTAGCATAAATGTTTACCCATCCCGCATCGCTCTTGATCCGTTCGCCAGATGCTCTATCTGCTGCTGAGAGAAGCGTGCCTATCGTGGCAGCAGCATCTCGATAGGGGATATTGTCGTCGTCAGTTTCAAAGATTGTCGTCGCCCCTCTCTGCATCGCATATAGGTATCCCAACATTTTGCGCGTATACGTATTTTCTGGAATCGCGCTTGCTAGTTCTGGAAACTCGTCATATTGTTGATCTATTCCAAGATAGGTCACGCCATCGCATTGCCACCCTTCAGGGGTTTTTCTGTCACCCACCACAATAACGTGCCAACCTGACCAGCGTGCAAACTCGTAGATAGCCTCGCTCGGCCTGTTAATACTCGTAATAACCACGAATCGCTCTTGCTCGACCATGCATCCACCTTTCTGAAATATTAATGTGCAAACTAATCAAGCCCGCGAGACCAGCTCGTCGTGGCGTCTCATCGACCCTTCCTTCAACATACTTCGGGCAAGCAATGCCGCCGGAATAATGTAAATTATCCCGTACCCGATCACCGTGGCCCATACCACGCCCGGAATGCCTATCGTCCACGCCAAAACAATCTTCAGAACCAGCGCTGTGAGCGATGCTGCCCCGTAGAACACCGCCTGCTTACGCAGCAGTTTCCCGTTATTTAGAAGCACTGACATGACTCCGCCATAGCTCGCTAGCAGCATCCATCCGGCTAAAGCCGCGAGTAGACCTGAAGAAGGAACCAATTCCGGCCCCACCCACACCGCAACGATCCATTTTCCAAACACCAGCAGAGGTAGCACCGCAAGGATGCCAATTCCCAAGCTCAGTACCAGCGCTCTCCTGAGTGCGTGCCTTACCCACGTATAGTCGCTACGCTCTAGCGCATCGCCGAAGGCGGGCCAAAGCGGGGCTATAAAAAACTGGGCGACAAGCGCGATCGAAAAAAGCTTCTGTGCAATTGTATACTGGGCCACCGCACGGGGGCCCATAATCTGAGCGAGCACAAGGCCGTCGCTCGCGTTTCCGATCAGTGTGAACACCTGGAGGAGCAGGAACACTGAGCCTGCAGCAATAATCTTCTGACTCGCATTCCACTCAAAACTCTTCCACCTTGGAAGCAGCCACGGACGCGACCAGCAGAACTGAACAATCCAGTTGAAGCACGTGACGATCACAGGGGCGCCAGCCATCGCAAGTACCAGCCAGGGCAGACCGGCTTCCAGATATATTCCGAGAATTACACCGCCCAGTCCGAGAATGCTTCCCGCGCACTGCCACAGGTTGCTCTGAAGGCCTTCCTGATAACCCATTTGCACGCGCTGCACGACACCCAGCGGGAGGCTGCACGCAAAACAGGCGACGAACACCGCTACCGCCGGACCAGATTCCTTTGTGGCGAGCTCCGATGTCACGTTGAATACCTTTGACCAGGGGACTATAGCGTAGACCGTACTAAATAGGGCGATTACCGCGACGCCTATGCCGAAAAGCATGAAAAACGCGCTGGACGTATGCCTATGTGCAGCCTCACGATCATCCTTGCCGTTAGCCTCGATGATGGCGTTCATCAAGCCATTTCCCATACCCAGGTCGGCGAACGCGATAATCGCAATTACCGAAGCAATCGTCATCCACAGCCCGTACCGTTCCGCTCCGAGGTAACCCACCGCAAGGGGCACTGAGACGAGCCCAGCCAGCAGCGCAACGACTTTCGCCAAGGCTGACGCAAGGGTGGCAAGCATAACCCGCCGATATCGTTCCCTTGAACGGCCTTCCGGTGTTGCCACGTCGAACGGCGTCAGACTCATCAACGACCGAAGCTTTTGGCTATGGATATTGAATGAGCGCAACACCGCCACGAAGGAATTCATGGAACTAGGCCTGGAATGTGTCAATGACGTCTTCGAGACACCTGGTTCGGCGATGTCCCATCCGCGGTTGCGCGTCTAGTGTTGTGCACAATGATTGGAAATGGCCTAAAGAGGCCATCAACAATCTTGGCGGCGATATTACAGGTATATTGGAAAGTGGAAGAAAAGAGATACATGGACACCTTAAGTTTCGATACGGACATGCTCAGCTATCACGACGGATTCGCCCAAGGCGATAACGTGCATTCGTCTATCATTAAACAGGGTGAAACGGCGACACATCCTCTAGTGTCCATAATGATACCAACGTGCCGACGCCCATCTCAATTAAGAGAAGCTATTGTGTCAGCGCTTGCACAAGACACGGATATTCCATATGAGGTGGTGGTTGTTGATAACGATTCGGAAGGGATGTGTAACGTTGAGCTGAGCTCCATTTAAAGGGGTGGGGCTTAAGCTCGAACACTTAGAAATTCACGCCAAAGAAGGCTTCAATTCTTCCGGCTACAAAATCTAACATCTCTTCACTCAAGCCTGGGTATACGCCGATCCAGAGAGTGTCGTTCATCACCTTGTCGGAATTATTGAGTTCGCCGTTGATGCGATAGTGCGGCCTTCGAAGTACGGCTGGCGAGTGAGGTTGCCAGCGAACAGCAGGCGCGTGCCGATCTTGTATTGATCCAGGTATTTGATCAATTCAACCCGCGCTATTCCTGCCGATTCGCGCAACGTTATCGGAAAGCCGAACCAGGATGGCTCGCTGCCTGCGGTGGCTTCCGGCAGAATCAAGGATTCCTCACACGATTGCAAACGTTCTTTGAGTAACGCGAAGTTGTGCCTCCGCGCTTTGACGAATCCTGGCAGTCGATCCATCTGTGCCAGACCGCATGCCGCCTGCATGTCGGAGATCTTGAGGTTGTAGCCGAGGTGGGAGTAGGTGTACTTGTGGTCGTAGCCTTGCGGCAAGTTGCCGAGTTGCCAACCGAAGCGCTTGCCGCAGGTATTGTCTTTGCCGGGCGCGCAATAGCAGTCGCGCCCCCAGTCGCGGTAGGACTCGGCAATCCGCTTGAGTTCCGGATTGTTGGTGAACACCGCGCCACCCTCGCCCATGGTGATGTGGTGGGCCGGGTAAAAACTCAAGGTGCCGATGTCGCCGAAGGTGCCGACCAGTTGGCCGTTGTAGGTCGAGCCGAGGGCGTCGCAGCAATCCTCGATCAGCCAGAGATTGTATTTCCGGCACAGCGCGGTAATCACATCCAGGTTGTAGGGATTGCCCAGGGTATGGGCCAGCATGACTGCACGGGTCTTCGGACCGATCGCGGCTTCGACCTTGGCGGCGTCGATGTTGTAGGTGCCGAGTTCGATATCGACGAAAACGGGAACTGCGCCGAATTGCAGGATGGGGTTGACCGTGGTCGGGAAACCGGCGGCTACGGCGATGACTTCATCTCCGGGCTTGATCGCGCGCTCGCCGAGGCTGGGTGAGGTCAGGGTGGAGAACGCGACCAGGTTGGCCGAGGAGCCGGAATTGACGGTGATCAGATAGTTCACGCCGAGAAATTTCGCCAGCCGCTGCTCGAACTCGTCATTGAAACGGCCGGTGGTGAGCCAGCCGTCTAGCGAGGCTTCGACCATGTTCTTGAGCTCGGCCGCGCCGATCAGCTTGCCGGAGGGGGGGATAGGCGTCACGCCGGCCTCGAAGGGCCGCGGCGCGTGCGCCAGCTCCGCATACTCGGTGACGAGTCCTGCGATTTGTTGTCTCAGCGCGGCAGCGCGGGGGGAATCAGACACCGGTTTCACTCCCTTGCTTTACCTATTGCTCGATCTGGTCGCACGCAGCGGCGCAAACATCATCGGGGGAATAGCCCGGCCTGCCCACTACGAAATAGCGTGAGGAGCGGCGAGGCATTGACTACGACCTTGTCAATCCGCATCGCGCAGTTCGTCGTCCAACTCGCCTTCGGAATATTGGAAGGGGGTAACGCAATAGCGCGATAGCGCCGTACCTGGCCGAATTCGTCTGGCGCCTGATGCAGGCTCGCGAACACGGATTCGGGAACCTGCAATACCAATTGCGTCATGCGTTTCTCCTGCCTCAACCAGGGACCGACCACGGTCTTTCCGGTGGAACTTGGCGCTCTTCAGTTCGACGACAAGTACCTTTGTTCATGGCTTATTGGCGCGATTCAGAGAGTCGGCAAGCTTGTTTGCCGCCGTGGATATTTCCTCGACAGTCATTTCAGGCAGGCCGGTTCGGCGCCACTCGGTGTAGTCAAACTTGTCCCGAGACACAGCGACAAGAAAACGCTCGGCCTCTACCAGCCCGAGTGCGCTAATCAATGCTTGCATTCCTTTCATTCGAATTTCGGCTTCAGTTTTCATACCAGTTCTCCAGAAACGCCAATGCTTCGCCCGGCAGCATGACGGGCAATCCACCGACTTCGCGCATTTTCTTGATCAGACGGTCATCCGTTGTGACTAACAGATCTGCTTTTCCTGCCATTGCAGAAGCGACATGCAACGCGTCGTAGTGGCCGATCCCGTGTTCAGACAGTTTGAGCGCCACGGAAACCACAGAACGATCTGCCATGACTACCAACACAGCAAGGGTTCGCCATTGCTGTATGGCATGGCGGTGCTCTTCGTAAGGATTGTTGCTGCATTCGAAATCAAGCGCGGCTGACCAAACGAGGTCGCATTCAGCGTCTTTTATTTTTTGCTGCAACAGTACTTTCGCCTCGGTTTCCAAACGGATTCTGGCTGGACCTTGATCGTCGTAGGGACGATTGAAACAGCACATATCAAGATAAATGCGCATCACACTCCCATGCTTTCATGTGCTGGCCGACATTGGCGATTGCGGGATACGACCCGAGCGTCAATGCATATTGTAAGGCCTGTAAGGCCGCAACGAACTACGCGCTATTTCCTGCGCGCCAACCAGATTCGACGGTAGGCCGTCAATGCGAATGGCTTTCCTGGTAACCGGCGATTTGTCGCAGCGACACCGTTTGCATATTGTCGCCCGAAAGCATCTGCTTATGCCAGCGGACAATACCCGCGAGCGCGGTCGGCAGGTCCCAGCGCGGATGCCAGCCCATCCTGGCGCGGGCTTTGGCGCAGTCGAGTTTGAGGGTGTGCGCTTCGTGCGGATGCGCATTGGCATCGAGTTGCCAGGACACGCCTTCGCCCCATTGGGCGGTGAGCTGCTCGACGATCCATTGCACCGGCCGCGCGTCGGTGTCGGGCGGGCCGAAATTCCAGCCTTCGGCATAGGCCGGGCCTTCGGTGCAGAGCTTCTCGGCGAGGGTACCTGAAGAACCGCGTCCTTATTGGCTTTCCGGCAGACCGATGAATATTCCGATGGCGACAAGAGCACGCTGGATGCTGATGTTCTGGAGTTGCGGGACCGCTATACTGTCGCTGGCCCAGGCGGGCGCTAGAAGGTCTCAGACTCAGGCCGCCTGGCGCTTCATGCCACATCATCGGAAATGGCGGCCTTTACCTGGTTTTTCTCGGAGCGATGTTGTTCCGCGAATTTGAAACCCAATGCGCGACAATGCGCCTCGGCTGCCAAGGAATAAGCAAGCAAGTCGTTTTGAAACTGGCTAGCGAGCCGCTCGCGAATAACATGGATTTCGGCGACGATAGGGTCGTGCCGGACCGCTGATTCTTTCATGGTGAAACCTCCATCAATTCAAATGGCGTAACCAATTCGGGCAAAGTGTAGCCCCTCGCGGCGCACAGGCCGCGCATCACCGGCAATCGTTCCGGATTGGCGATATGGGTACAGTTCCACGTTCGCAGCACATCGATGTCGTGATAGGTGGCACATGCAACATGCAGCGCGTCAATGCGCGCACTCGCGGGTATCGTCTCGCTGCGCGGCGGCCCTGCACGGTGATGAAAGATTGTACGACGCTTGCTTCGCATTTGGTCAGGTCCGATCGGGCAACACACAGCTCGCGCTGGCGATCTAAAGCGCAGAAACGGCCAGGCTAGAACCCGGCTTCACGCTGGTGACGCACGGCAAGGATTGATATCTGACGGCCGTCAAAGCGGTACAGAACGACATACCCGCTATCGCCGGATTCAATCGGCCAGAGGTGCGGTATTCGGGGTCGGTGTCTGCCAAAGCGCGTCCAACCTCGGGCTGGTCTTGCAGAATGCGGACTTGGCTGCGTATCGCGCCGACCGCCCGACGCGCGGCGTCCTGGCTCTTCAATGCCGGGAATTGATACAGGCGATGTATGTCGGCTAGGGTCGGGCCCGTCCAGATTAACCGTGGCATTCAGGCGGATTGACGTTGTTGCCAGCTTCCAACTGTGCGAGCCACGCATCGGCCTCTTCGCCGGTAACGTGCTGGCCGGTCGCCTGATAGTGTTCCCAGGCTTCTCTTCCCGCCTGCAGAAATGCCTGGCGCTTCTCCTCACGATCGACATATTGCTCGATTGCCTCGCGCATCAGCCAATGTGCCGACCGTTGGCGCTGGCCCGCCAACGCAGTGATCCGCTCCTTGATGGTTTCGTCCAATCGAACGCTGACGGGTGTGGTCATTGCGTACCTCAGTGGTGTAGTGCAGGTGACTACAGCGTGTTACTTTGGCGCCGATTATGCAAATGCTATCGTCTCGCCGTTCGGCGGGCCTGCACGGTGATGAACCGTGGTACGACGCTTCCGGCACGACGTCCGCGCCAGCTATGGTTAGCGGCCAATTCTCGACTGCCAGTAGCCTGGGCGGCGACGTTGGTGTGCAACAACTTCGATGCGCAGGACATCAGACGCGACTGGAATCATCCCTCAAGGGGTAGGATCCTGGCGCGGGCTCTCGCCGGATCAACCGAGATCAGTGCGCCTCGCTCCAATCCATCTTGGAAGCGACGGATCGCTGCTATTACGGCATCGCCCGCGCCTTCCGGCAGCACATTTTCGGCCCGAATTTGGATCACGCTTGGCCCGCTTGCTTGCGTCGCTGCAAGAATGGCCCCGAAATCCAGATCGTGGGTAAAGACAATGCAACCATTGCTTCGGGCTCCATTCGAGAATGGAGCGGTCGGTTGCGCGAGGATCACCAATCGCGGACCAGTGAGTCGCATCCAACCCCGCCCCCATGAAGACCTCCACCCACTTGGGTGAAAGATTCATGTCGATGAGAAATTTCATCAGGAAGCGAGAGGCAGTTCTTTCTCTTCAGCACGCCAGGCCGCATAGGTCAGCGCTTCCAGCACGTCTTGCCTCTCGATATAAGGATACGCAGCCAGCACTTCGTCAATGGTCTTGCCCGATGCCATCAATCCTACCAATGTGCCCACGGTCACCCGCATATTCCTGATGCAGGGCTTGCCGCCCATCACTTGGGGATCCATCGTAATCCGACTCAATTTCTGCACGAGGCCCTCCGTTTCGGTTTGGGTTGATATTAGCATGGGCGCCGGCGGCGCTCTTACCGGAAACCTCCGATGTGGAGGGTCTCGGGCACGCTACCGCCCTGCAACATTGTGATCACCGAGTTCGCGCCGACGCTTACGCCATTTTGACTGGATGTATTTCGTCAAAGCTGATCGATATCTTTTTACCTATGGCCTTTGCCGCTTTGGCGATCGTGGACAGCGTGACCGACGAATTCGCGGGATCGAGAAGACGATCGAGTTGGGTGCGGCTCGTGCCCATCCGGCGCGCCATTTCGCTCTTGGTGATGTGCGTTTCCGCCATCGCTTGTTCGATCATGCAGGCCAACACTTTCTTGATCGCGGCCGCCTCCACTTCCTCGAAAATCCCCTCTTCCCGGAGGAACTCGTCAAAGTCCGATCCTATGTATGGGTTGCTCATTTCGTACCTCTCATTCGTTTCAAACGATCCTTCGCAAGATCCAGATCCGGTTTCGGCGTCTTCCTGTCCTTCTTGATGAACCCATGCAGAAGCACCATCGTAGTTCCTGCCCCCAAGGGGGGACGCGCCTCCATGGCGTCGACAACGAACAGCACTCGCGCAATTCGATTGGCCAGCCGAGTGCGCACTTCCCAGATATCGCCATCGATGTGATCAACCAGCGGTAACCCAAGAGGCCAGCCAAATTGCACGGCCTTGATATCCTCACCGATCGCCTTTTTCTCGTCCAAAGGCAACGCTTTTAACCAATTCCTGACGGGTTCAGAGCCTGACGCACCTTGCTGGAAGAACTTGACCGCCAGCTTGGGCTCGTTCTTGACTGCCTTGACCGTATTGGATTGTACCATTTTAGGTGCATCTCGCCACAATTAGTTCGAATTGCGCGCGCGGAGCGTAAGGGCAGGAGCATTGCCGGCGATGAGTTCGTCGATGCGGATTTGCATTGCATTTATCAGATCCGATCCGGCACGCTACCGCCCTGCAACACACTTGCGTGTTTCGCATAGATTTTGTTCTGCCGCGGTTGCTACATCGCGTCGTTCCTGCCTTCGGCGACGACTCGCTACGCCGCTATTGCCCCTCCCTCGCAGGGCGCGCGTCCCGCTGCATCCCCCAAGGGGACTTCCTTCGGGGCGTCGGGACGCCGCTCGGCGAGCGGGCAGCCATGCTGCCCGAAACCCTCGCCTCGCCCCCGGCCCTCTCCCCGCAAGCGGGGCGAGGGAGAAATTCAACTGCGCTTGCCGAGTCGGCTGACCTCGCGCTGCAATTGCTCGATCTCCGCCTTGAGCGATTCGTATTCGGCCATTTTGCGCTTGAGAAACTGTACCGTGATGGTGGCTTTGCTCTCGATGCCCCGCGGCGTGAGCAGGTAAGCGTAGGCCAGTTTGTTGTTGCTGTTGCGAAAGTTGCGCACCTTGACCAGGCCCTTGTCGATGAGGGCATTCAGGCAGTAGTTGACCTTGCCCAGGCTGGTGCCGAGTTCGCGGGCGAGATCGCGCTGGCTCAACTCGGGCCGGGCTTCGATCAGCCGCAGCAGGCGCAGATGGGTGTCTTCCATGGACCGCTCAATCATGGCGGGCTGATTGGAGTCGGCGGCGTCTTGGAGCGTGGAGGCCATGGTCAGGTGTGTGCGTTCAAGGCGTGAACGCGGATTAGAGAACGAATCCGGGGGGATGTCAATTGGCAGGGGGTTGCTTGCGGCGTGCCTTAAAACGTACCCTCATTGCGATCGACGTGATATGCACGCGGGGTGAACTCCTTTGCACCATGAAATACTCCCTAACCCGCGCCCAGTAAGGCTAAGGCTTATCAGGACCCCAATTCAACTGCCGTTTAGTGGTTGATAGATTGGCTATTTGGTGCTATGGTGTTTTGGTGCAACTGTCCTACTTTGCACGCTTAATGGAGAAAACGAATGAGCAGGCTGACTATCACGCTGGACGATTCACTGCATCAGGCGCTGAAAGAAGCATCGGCAAGGCAGGGGCGCTCGATTGCGAAGATTATTGAGGAGGGACTGTTGCTTCGCGGAATCAAACCGGTGGAAAGCGCAAGGCATCTGGTGGCGCGTGCGCGTTTGCAATCGCGTCTCAGCGAAGAGGATGCGGTGAACCTGGCGGTCGAGGAAACGCGGGCCGAGAGGAAGTCTGAAAGGGCTGCTTGATGCCGCCGGTGTTCATTGTCGATACCAATGTGGTGGTTGCGGCGCTGATCACGTCGCAGGTCGAGAGCCCCACCGCCAGGCTATTGGATGCGATGGTGAATGGCCGCCTGATTTATCTGTTGTCGCCGGCATTGCTTGGCGAGTATCGGGCCGTCTTGTTGCGGCCGCGTCTTATCCGCGCGCATGGGCTGGCGGAAGCCGAGATTGATACATTGCTGACGGAACTTACCGCCAATGCCATCTGGCGGGAGCCGCCCGCGGACGCCGAGCATCAGGCGCCTGACCCGAATGACGCGCATTTGTGGGCGCTTCTGGCGTGCGAACCCGCTGCCGTGCTGGTGACGGGCGACCTATTGCTTCTGGATAATCCGCGCCCGGGCAGGTCGCTGATTTCTCCGGCCACATGGGCTGGCGATCTGGTGGATTGAAGTCACAGTACGATGAAAAATTTCATCAGGAAGCGAGAGGCAGTTCTTTCGCGCGCGAGATCGCGCTGGCTCAGCTCGGGCCTGGCTTCGATCAGCCGCAGCAGGCGCAGATGGGTGTCTTCCATGGGCCGCTCAATCATGGCGGGCTGATTGGGGTCGGCGGCGTTTTGGAGTATGGAAACCATGGTCAGTTGTGTGCGTTCAAGTCGTGAACGCGGATTAGAGAACGAATCCGGGGGGATGTCAATTGGCAAGCGGTTATCGTTGGGGGGCGAAGTAAGGGCCTTCATGACCCGCTCCCCACCAGCCACACCCATTTAAGGCAAAGACACCCGTAATTCGACAGAACTGTTCACGGATGTGGCGTGATCGCGATGATCGTTATCTCGCTCTTCCTTGGACCGTAGCACCGGAAGACGCGGTAGGCACCGGGTGTGTGGTTCTGAACGTATGCCTCGAAGACCTTCGTGTCAGGATCGTAGGGATTCTCGATCGAGTTGTATTATTCGTGGGTCTTGAGGCCCGGGTGGCGAGGGTTGCCGGCCCGCTTTCCCGGTTCCATCGTGATGATGTTGCGGTAGTCCATGACTGCGCCTTCGAGAACCTGTTGCCGCTCATCTTACCCGAGAAGCGAATTGCGCGAAATCGGTTCCAATAGCGGTTAGTGCTCAAGGGCGCGTCCTACGCGGGCCGCTTCGCCGGTGGGTGTGGCTGTTCTATGACTCCGGCTACATCTTTTGACTGCCTCGCCGGCCGGGCTTTGCTGACTGACGCTTTTGGCGGGCTTGCTCTTTTTGCATGAATTCGTCGAGCCGTTGTTCAAAACCCTGTGCCCGGTCCACCGGGACGAGCAGCGGCATGGTGGCGGAGGCGTTGATCAACGCATAGTTATAGGCGGGGTTCAATGCCTTGAACTCCTCGAACCGCATTTGGGCGAACCGCGCCGCCTGGGCCAGGTCGACCTTGGCCGATCTCGCCACCACGGTGAAGTATCTCAGGTTCGGCACTGCGGGCAGTGCGACTTGGAACGATGATGGACTCATCACGATCTGTTTCACCGCCATCAGCCGCGGGACGTAGTTGCGCGTTTCGGCGGGCAGTTGCAGGCTCGCAAAATCCGCGGGAAGCCCTTTGGCGCGGTTGCGCTCGATCGCACGCGCGATCTGGTCCTCACCCCAGTTGTAGGCGGCAAGCGCCAGATGCCAGTCGCCGAACTGCAAGTGCAGGTCTTGCAGGTAGTCGAGCGCGGCGGTGGTCGAAGCGACGATGTCGCGGCGGGCATCGTAGTCGTTGTTCTGCGGCAGCTTGTAGCGGCTCGCG
This sequence comes from Betaproteobacteria bacterium, assembly GCA_004298385.1. GTDB lineage: Bacteria > Pseudomonadota > Gammaproteobacteria > Burkholderiales > SG8-39 > 2-12-FULL-64-23. The sequence goes on from SCTX01000040.1 coordinate 81,729, forward strand.
GTGCCGGGAATAAACTGCCACAGCCCGGAGGCCTGCGCCGGGGACAGCGCGAACGGGTCGAAGCCGCTTTCGACGAAAGGCAGCAGCGCAAGTTCCGTCGGCATGCCGCGCTTCTCGATTTCTTCGATGATATGGAACAGGTAATAGCGGCTGCGCTCGAGGATTTTCGTCACCCGCTCGGGGTGCGATGCGTACCAGGCTTCGGACTGCGCTGCTTCCTTGCTCTCGATTCGTGGCAGCGCGAAGCCGGCGCGGATGCGGTCCCAGACGTCGGCGAAATGGAGTTTGGCGTTGCGCGGGTCGTTGGGGTCCGGGAGGAAATTTAGGACCAAGGCGGGAAGTTGCGCTTCGTTTGTGTTTGCCTTAGCGTCTTGCGGCTGCGCTTCGGGAGAAGCGACCGGACGCAGCGCGGCTAGTTCGGGGTCAGGAGTTACGTTGAGGAAGGGGGACGCGAAAGAGAGCGACGACGCGCATATTAGAAGTACGATTGAAAATCGTGAGAATAGGTGACAAGCTCTCCCCTCCCTTGCAGGGCGCGCGTCCCGCTGCATCCTCCAAGGGGACTTCCTTCGGGGCGTCGGGACGCCGCTCGGCGAGCGGGCAGCATGTTGCCCGAAACCCTCGCCTCGCCCCCGGCCCTCTCCCCGCAAGCGGGGCGATGGAGAAGAACACCGTCGTTCCGGAGAGCGCTGTGAGGAAATATCTTTCTGCGACCAGCGGCGCGCGAGGAGGGTCTCCTCCTCTCCCCGCAAGCGGGGCAAGGAGACGCACTTAGGCGAGCTGGGCGAGGGAGTTTGTATGGCACTCGTGCGGTCTTGGCGCATCGCTCAGAACTTTCCGAATTTCAACTTGCCGAAGGGGTCGCCGTCGCGCTCGAGGATTTTCATCAATCGCTGGATCACTTGATTGGCTTCGGCGTGGCCGCGTTCGGCGGCTTTTGCGTACCATTCCAGCGCGAGGCGGCTGTCTCGTTTCACGCCCAGCCCTTCGTCGTGGAGAACGGCAATCCGGTACAGCGCCTCGGGGTATCCGGCGTCGGCGGCGCGCTCGTAGCGGCGCAGCGCTTGTGCGTAGTCTCGCTCGACGCCCTTGCCCGCTTCGTAGAGCAGCCCAAGGCGCAAGTCGGCGTTGCGCCAACCCGCGGCGGACGCTTTTTCGTACCATGCGGACGCCTCCCTGGGCGAGCGCAACACGGGCGGACCTTCGTCGAGCAATATCGCCAGGCGCAGCCCGGCTTCTGCATCGCCGCGTATCGCCGCTTCGCGGTACCAGCGAACCGCTGCATGCGGATCTTTGGCGGCGCCGACGCCATATTCCAGGAACGATCCAACCACTCGCTCGGCCGCAGGCAATCCCGCGTATGCGGCGGCCATGGCTAACCGCATCGCGCGGGGCTCGTCGGCGGCTTTGAATCCGTCTCCGGCAAGCTGCAATGCAAGCAGGTGCTGCGCCAGAGGATTGCCTTGCGCGGCCGACTTTTCGATCCAAGCTATTCCTTGAACCGGGTCGCGCGCGACGCCCTTGCCTTCGTAGAGCGCCTTGCCCAGCTTGTATTGGGCCATGTCGTGCCCACCCTGCGCGGCTTTTTCATACCACTCAAGCGCAGCCGCCGGTTTGGGCACATTCTGTTCCGGCGCATTGGCCGCGCGCTCGCGCAATGCCACATTCGGCACACCCTGTTCCGGCGCAATGGTCCCGCTCTCGTATAGAAGACCGACGTGATAGGCCGCGATTCCACTTCCCGCTGCCGCCGCCTTGGTGTACCAGCTTAGGGCCTGTTCGATGCTGCGCTGCACCCCCCGGCCTTCCTGGTAGAGCCGGCCGAGGTTGTACTGCGCTTCGCCATCGCCCGCGGCGGCGGCACGTTCGTACCAGAACGCCGCTTCCTGCTCGTTCTTCGCCACGCCGAGCCCGTTCTCCAGCATGAAGCCGAAAGCGTTTTGCGCGCCCGCATGGCTTTTGGTGGCCGCGCGCTTGAAGAGACCGGCCGCTTGCTCATGGTCCCTGCGCACGAGCTTTCCCTCGAAGGCCAGCGTTGCAAGACGATAAAGGGATTCGGGGTCGTGGCGTTCGGCGGCTTGCTTGAGGCGCTCGAGCGTGACGGCGCCGCCTTCAGCAGTTGGGCTGACAATGGCTTCCGTCATATCTGGCGTTGCCGCGGCCGCGAGGAATGGCTGCCCGAGAAATAGGACTGCGACTACTGCAATGTTGCGAAAATACAACATAGGAGATTTCCGCCGGCAATCGTCTCTGTACCGTTTTGCCATAGTCTGAAATCGTGACCGCTCCATCTATGGCCGCTCATTCTTGTCAGCTTACCACAGGCATTATTATGGTTGCCGTGGGAAACGTTAAATTAGGCGAAGTTCTGGATACTTTACTTTTTACGCGAAATGTGTCTAATATGTTATTGAGATCGTTGTCATTTTATTGAGACGTGCGGAGGTGGGTGAAAGGCTTCCCCCTCATCCTAGCCCTCTCCCCGCAAGCGGGGCGAAGGAACATGGCGTCTCTGCCGACAAACGGGGTAAGGGAACATGACGTCACTGCCGACAAAAGTGGGGCGAGGAAACATGACGTTATTTCCGGTATGCAAAGGGAGGAACAGTTTAGCTTCCCACAAAGCTTTTAATTGCATAGAATATCTGTCCTCCTGAAGAATAAGAAGAAACTGAGTACTGAATTTTTATTGCGCATGTCGCATGTATATTAAGGCTTGCAATAGCAAGAGGTCGACGAGATCGCGTACGGAGAATGAAAATGCTGACAACAAATTCGCTTGTGACACGCCGGATGTTTTCGAAGTTCGGATTCTTGCTGAGTGCATTGGCCGCGAACGCGATCGCGCAGAGTCCTCCGGGCTCGATCCCTGTCGGGCCGATGTTCGCTTACCCGGAACTGGAAGTTGCCGCCAAGAGGGACAGCAATATCGCGCTCGTGCCGGACGCGCTGCGCAAAGCGGACACGATCTGGTACCTGCGCCCCACGGTGCGCCTAGAAGCCAAACAAGGGGTCAACATTTACGACGTGGGTTATCGCGGCGAATACGGCCGCTTTGACAGCCAGAAGACCGACGATTTCGAGAACCACGATTTCTTTGCGAACGCGAACGTGACGCTCGATGCGCGAAACAACGTCAAGCTCGGGGTCCAATATCTGGACAAAGTGGATCCGCGCGGTACCCTGAATCTGGCCGCTACGCCGACGCCGAACCAGTACCGCCAGCCCATCGTCACGGGGCTGTACACCTACGGCGCCGAAGATGCCAAAGGGAAACTGGAATTGAAAGGCGGCTACTATGACAAGCGTTACGTCAACAATCGCGATTTGGGGACCTCTGCGCTCGACCACACCAATACCGACTATGGCGGCACCTTCCTTTGGAGGGTGATGCCGAAAACCTACGCCACCTTCAATCTCCGCCAGGAAATCTACGACTACAAGCAATCGACGGTTACCCTGGACAGCACGAACACCTACGCACTCGTCGGTCTACGCTGGGAGGCTACTGCGGCCACATCGGGCAGGTTCTCGCTAGGCAATCTGAGGAAGAAATTCGACGCGGCCGGACAAAACGCCGGGCGCCGCGACTTCTCTGGGTTTGCGTGGACGGGCGGGATCAACTGGAAACCGCTGCGCTATTCCAGCGTCGATTTCAATACGCAGCGCAATGCTAACGACTCCACCGGTTTGGGAAATTTCACCATCAACCAGACCTATCAACTCGGTTGGACGCATGCCTGGACTAGCCGCGTCAGCTCGAATGTGACGGGAAGCTATTCGAACGACAAGTTCAACGCAGCGCCCGTCGCGGCCGCCGGTGGCGCCGACCGGGAAGACAGCACCAAATCCATAGGGCTGGGCCTCACTTATAGCGTACAGCGCTGGCTGAAAGTCGGCGCCGACTATACCCATGGCTTGCGCGACTCCAATGACAACAACTTCGATTACAGGCGCAACCAGTTGATGTTCTTCCTTCGGGGCACGCTGTAGCAAAAGCCCGGAAAATTGCTCTAAAATAACTGTTGTTGGTTATTGGCGCACCTTGGGCGGGTGGGGCGGCGGGGTTTGTTTGGGCCGACCCGACCGCTCGTCAATGCGGTCTAATTAGGACATTCGAAGTAACACCATGGGGCGACGCGTTTGGTACGTACTTGCCATAGGCTTGTTGGTCTTTTTGCCGAGGCTGGTGCATGCGCAGGCGGGCGATGATCTGCTGTCGCGCTATCGCCTGGCGTCGGGGGACGTCATTTCCATCTATGTGCTCGGCGAAGAAGAGCTCAAACGCGAAAAAGTGCGCCTCACCGACGCCGGCACCATCCAGTATGCCGTGCTCGGCGAAATCCGCATCAAGGGGCTGACCGCGGGGGAACTGGAGCAGAAGATCACTTCCGGCCTCATCGAAAAACGCTATCTCCTGACTCCCAAGGTCAGCGTCAGCATCGACGAATACCGCCCGTTTTTCATCAACGGCGAAGTGTACAAGCCCGGCGGCTATCCTTATGTTCCCGGGCTCACAGTGCTCAAGGCGGTATCGATCGCCGGGGGATTCAAGGATCGCGCATCCAAGAGAAACATGTTCGTGGTGCGCGACGGCGCCGCGAACGAACAGCGCAAGAAAGTGGAACTGGACACCGCGATCTATCCGGGCGATATCCTGACGGTCGAAGAAAGCTTCTTTTAGCAAAGCCAAACATGAAGATCGAGCAGCTTCCCGACGAAGTTTCCACCACCGATGCGCACCCGGCGGATGCGCTATCCAGCCAACTGCGCTTCTGGCGCCGCAGCTTGGAGAAGCGCAAATGGGCGATCGCGCTGCTCACTTTGCTGATCGGCGCGGTCACGACCTTCGTCGTCTACTCGCTCACGCCCGTCTATCGCGCGACCGCCACGCTTTACATCGAACCGGCGAAAAACAAGGTCGTCTCCATCGAGGAGGTATATGGCGGCGTCAGCGGCAACCGCGAGCATATCCAGACCCAGGTGGAGATACTCAAATCGCGGGAACTGGTGGACAAACTCGTCAAACGTCTGAAGCTCGCCACCGATCCGGCTATCGACCCGAGGCAAAAACCTCCTGCTCTGAATCTATCGATTCCCTGGCGCGAATGGGTTCCGGCCGGCTGGCTGCCCGAGCAGCCCGTTCCGTCCGAGGAAGCGTTGACGGATAGCGTAATCCGCTCGGTCCGTTCCAACCTCGACGTGCAACTGGTGCGTCTGAGCTTTTTGATCCGGGTGAGCTTCGAATCCACCGACAAGGTCCTCGCGGCCAAGGTGGCCAACACGCTGGGCGAGCTCTATATCGAGAACGACCTGGAGGCGCGGCTGCAGATGACGCAGAAGGCCGCTTCCTGGCTGACCGGCCGGGTCAAGGGCCTGAGAGAAACGGTCGAGAATTCCGAGCGCGCATTGCAGCAGTTCCGCGACCGGGAGAAGATCGTCGATGCAAAGGGAGTGGCGCTCGGCGCCAGCAGCCAGCTCAATACCCTGACCACCGCCATGGTCGCGGCGCGGCAGAAAGTCGCGGAGTTTGAAAACGCCTATCGCCAGGTCCAGGCCGTGCTGAAAGGCGAATCGCGGGCGACGCTGGAGTCGATCCCGGCGGTGCTGCGCAGCCCCAGCGTCCTGCCGCTGAAGTCGGCCGAAGCCGAAGCCGAGCGCAAGCTCGCGGAACTCAGCAACCGCTACGGCGCCAATCACCCGCGCATCATCGCCGCGGAGTCCGATTTGCGCGCGGCCAAGGAAAACACGCAGAAGGCGGTCGATTCCGTGGTGTCGAGCATCACCCGCGAGTACGAGGTCGCCAAGGCGACCGAAAAAAGCATGCAATCGTCGCTGGACCGGTCGAAAACGGAAATCCAGGACATCAGCCGCAAGGAATTCCAGTTGGCGGCGCTGGAGCGCGATGTGCAAACCAACCGGCAGCTCTACGATCTGTTCGTCAACCGGGCGAAGGAGACGGGCCTCACGGGCGACCTGCAATCGACGATAGCGCGCGTGGTCGATCCGGCGATCGTGTCCGGGGTTCCGGTGAAGCCGCAGAAGTCCCTGATCATCGCGATTTCCCTGTTGATCGGATTGATGCTGGGAATCTTCCTCGCGCTGCTGCTGGAGTATCTCGACAACACCGTGCGTTCCACCGAAGATGTCGCGCTCAAGCTCGAGGTTCCGTTATTGGGGATGTTGCCCTGGGTGCCGGGCAAGCACCGCAATTTCGAGTTGCAGCGCGGATTTCTGCAGAATTTCAGCCCGGCGTTCAGCGAAGCAGTGCGCACGCTGCGCACCGGGATTCTGATGTCGGCGCTCGACAATCCACACAAGGTCGTGTTGATCACGTCTTCGGTGCCCGAGGAAGGCAAGACCTCGGTGTCGATGAATCTTGCCTTCGCTCTGGCACAGGTCAAACGCACCTGCCTGATCGACGCGGACATGCGCCGGCCCTCGGTGTACCGGGTCATGGGCGGCGACGTCAATATGGCGGGCCTGTCCAATCTGGTGGCGAACACCGAGCCCGTGAACAAATGCGTATACGAACATGAATCGGGGCTGTTCTATATCCCCTCCGGCCCGATCCCGCCGAACCCGTCGGAACTGCTGTCGTCGAAGCGATTCAGCGACGTTCTGAAGACGCTCGAGGGGATGTTCGACGTCATCCTGATCGATTCGCCGCCGGTGCAACTGGTGAGCGATGCCACCATCCTGGCCGGCGTCGCGAACGCGCTGGTGTTCGTGGTGCGCGCCGACGCGACGCCCTACCAGGTGGCAAAGGGCGCGATCGAGCAACTGAAGAAAGGCAAGGCGCAGTTGCTGGGCGTGGTGCTGAACCGGCTGGATGTGGAAAAGGCCGAGCGCTACTACGGTTACGGAAGATATTTCAGCTACGGCGGCAAGTACAAATATTACAAGGGTTCCGGCTATTACGGCAGCAAGAAGAGGTAACGCGCCACCATGGACGCCGCTTCACTTGCAGAGCGCGGCGTCCCGACGCCCCGAAGGAAGTCCCCTTGGGGGATGCAGCGGGCTCGCCGCTCGGCGAGCGGGCAGCATGCTGCCCGAAACCCGCGCCTCGCCTCCAGCCCGCTGCCGCGTTGCCGGTGGATAGAGAGAAAACCCCCTCGCCCCGCTTGCGGGGACAGGGCTGGGGTGAGGGGACAACTGAAACGCAGTTGTGTAATTTCCGATAGAACGCCTGCATGATCGATGTCCACTGCCACCTCTTTCCAGGCATTGACGACGGGCCGGAGACGCTCGATGCCGCGATCGCGCTTGCCCGGCATGCCGTAGCCAGCGGCATCGGCACTGCGATCGTCACGCCGCACATCCTTCCGCGGCGCTATGACAACACGCTTTCCGGCATCCACGAGGCGGCGAAGCGTTTCCGCGCAGAACTCGATGCCAGGAACATTCCACTTGCGATCGGCTACGCCGCCGAGGTGCGCATCGGCGCGGAAGTCATTGCGCTCGCCGAGGAGCAAACGCTGCCGCTGCTGGGATACGCCGACGGCTACGGCATCGTGCTGCTGGAGTTTCCCGACAGCCACATTCTCCCGGGCAGCGACAAGCTCGCCGCGTGGCTTCTCGGCCGCAACATCCGGCCGATGATCGCCCATCCCGAGCGCAACAAGGAAGTCATGCGCAACGTCGATGCCATCGCGCCGTTCGTGCAGATGGGCTGCTGGCTGCAGCTCACCGCGGGCTCGGTGACCGGCGTGTTCGGCCCGCGCTGCCGCGAGCGTTCGCGCCAGTTGCTCGAGCGCGGCTGGGTGTACATGCTCGCCTCCGACGCGCACGACACGCCGGCGAGAATGCCGGAGCTGGAACCGGGGCGCGCCGCCGCCGCGGAGATCGTCGGCGAAGTGGAGTCCTGGCGCCTGGTGCGCGACCGCCCCGCCGCCCTCGCCGCCACCAATTGCGCGTTTGCCGAAGCGGCGTAGACGTGACACGACGACCGCATTCGCGAGTCCCCCAAGGGGATTTCCTCCGGGGCACAAGCTCGCTCCCGCAAAAGCAGCGTTGCAGAAGCGCGCTTGCTCGCGAATGCGCAATCGCACTCATGCTGCTGCTCGGATTGTTCGCTTACAAAGCAAGCACGGAAGGGCTGTCGAATTTCTACGCGCAGTCGGCGCAGCTCGAAATCGAGCGCTGGTCGAAACCCGGGCAAACACTGCGTGGGGACGAGGGGACGCGCGTGATGCAATACCTCGGAAGCAGCCTGGACCACTCGCCGAACAATCCCTGGCCTCTGGAAGTCATGGGAACGCTGCAATTGCGCAGCATGAGCGCCGCCAAGGATCCGCAGCTCGCCATGGCGGCCGCTCGCGGCGCCAACGTGAACTTCCGCATGGCGCTGGCGCAGAGGCCGACTTCGCCTTTTGCGTGGGCAAGCCTCGCGCTGACCAAGCTTTATCTTGGCGAGCAGGACGAGGAACTGTTCCGGGCGCTCGAGCGCGCGGAGGAACTGGGCCCCTGGGAGCCCGAGGTCCAGCAAGCGGTGGTCTTCGTCGGCCTCACGCTGTGGAATCGGCTGAACCCGGCCCAACAGGCCACGGTGGTCCGGGCGATGGACCGAGGCGCGCGACGCAATCCCGGTAAAATTGCCGAAATTGCCAAAACTTTCGATCGTATTGACCTGTTTTGTGGTTTAAGCTACAGTGATTCTCAGGGTAGGGAAGTCTGTAGTTCAATCAGCAAGTCCGGGTTCGCAAAAAAGCGCGACCGACAACAATGAAGGGGCAAATGCCATGACATTTTCCAAATCGAGCCGCTCGGTGCAGCAATCAGCCGTCTGGTGGTTGTTCGCGATGCTTGCGCTCATGTCGAACCTTGCATGGGGCGCGGTCGGTTACGTGCATGAGGCCTCGGGTGACGTGCGCGTGCAAAACGGCAGCGCCACCCCCAGGACGGTCAAGCCCGGCGATACTTTCGATCCCGGGGTAACGTTTCAGACCTCCGGAAACGGCAACGCCGTGATCAAGTTCGAGGACGGCCAGCTCGCGAAGCTGCAGCCCAATACCCTTTTCAAAGTCGATCAATACAGCTTCAATGCGAACAATCCCAAGGCGGGCAATTCGGCGGTAAGACTTCTTCAGGGCGCGATGCGTTTCGTGACGGGCCTGATCGGTTCGACCAACCGTAATAATGTACGCTTGGCCGCGGGCACTGCGACCATCGGCATACGCGGCTCGGACATGACGCTGGTCGTCAGTGCGGCGGGCGCGGTCGAGGCCGCGACGGTTGTTCACGGCGGGATTGTCTTGCAGACGCCGGCAGGCGCAACCAACGTAAACGCCGGACAGTTTTCCGCGGCCCCTGTCGGACAGGCTCCGACACCGGTGGCGCCCATTGCAGCCGCGCCGGCGGCGGTTCAGGCCGTGGTGAATACGACGGCCGCAGCGGTGCTCCCGGTGAATACGCCTGTCGCGGTCCAGGCGGCGGCGAATGCGGCGAACGCTGTCGCCGCGGCCCAGGCGGCGATAGCCGCTTCAGCTAACGCAACGGCGGCAGCGGCAGCGGCCAAGGGTGCCCCGCCGGCAGTCGCGGCAGCGGCGGCAGCCCAGGCAGCCCAGGCTTCAGCCGTAGCGGCCGCGGCGCAAGCCACGGCGGCCACGGCGCAAGTGCAGGCGAATACCCAGGCGCAGGCTGTCGTGGCTACCGCCTTCCAGGCAGGTGCGGCGCCGGCGGCGCCGCCTGCGCCGCCGGCAGCTTCGGCTGTGGCGCAGGTGGTCGCGGCAGCGGCGGCCCCGGTGGCGACGGTCGCCACGGTGCAGGCCGCGGCAGCCGCGGCGACGCAGGTGGCGGCGACTGCGGCGACGGTGGCGCAGACGGCATCGGCCCAGGCGACCAGCGCGGCGACCGCGGCGACAACGGCGGCAACGCAGGCCTCGACGGCGGCGACGCCCGCGGCGGCGCAAGCGGCAGCGGCAGCGGCGCAGACGGCGGCCAGTGCGGCCGGCGCGCAGGCGACAGCGGCAACAGCACAGGTTACGGTCGCCGCGGCGGCGACCTCGACGACGCAAGCCTCGGTGCAGGCGACGGCGCAGGCGGCGGCGACTCAGGCCACCAGCCAAGCGCAAGCAGCGACGGCGCAGGTGCAGGTGGCGGCTACCGCGGCAACGCAGGCGGCAACGGCGACGACGCCAGCAGCGGCGCAGGCGGCGGCCAGTGCGGCCAATGCGGCGGCCAGTGCGGCCAGCGCGCAAGCGGCGGCGACGACGGCGCAGGCGGCGGTAGCGTCGGTAGCGACGACACAGGTGACGCAACAGACCGGGGCGGTGATCCAGGCGGCGCAGGCGGCGGCGACCCAGGCGAGTACGCAGGCGCAAGCGGCGACGGTGCAGTCGCAAGCGGCGACGACCGCGGCAACGCAGGCAGCAACGGCGACAACCGCGGCGGGGGCGCAGGCGGCGGCTAGCGCGGCGCAGGCGGCGGCCAGTGCGGCCGGCGCGCAAGCGTCGGCGGCGACGGCGCAGGCGACGGTGGTGGTGGCGCAGGTGACAGGACAGACTGCCCAGGCGGTGGTGGCGCAGGCGGCGGCGGCGCAGGCGACGACCGCGGCGGCCACGGCAACCCAGTCGGCAACGCAAGCGACTACGGCCGCCACCCAGGCGGTGACGGCGCCGAATGCAACAGCAGCGGCAGCAGCGGCGGCGACGGCGGGGCAAGCGGCGGTGGGCGCCGCGGCTTCGGCAGCACAGGCGGCGGCGGCGGCGCCTACAGCGGCGCCTACGGTGCCTCTGCCATTCGTCGCTCCGGCACCAGCTCCGGCGCCGGTTGTGGCACCGCCGGTTGTGGCACCGCCGGTTGTGGCACCGCCGGTTGTGGCACCGCCGGTTGTGGCACCGCCGGTGATCATCCCGCCGCCGGTCACGCCTCCGCCGATTCTGTGCGGCGGTAGTCCCTGCTGATCCGGCAGAGCGCAATCCGCAGGCCAGGTAGCGAAAGCTACCCGGCCTGTTTCTTTTCATGAACGCCGATTACGAGCGGCCTTGGGCAAATCGGTGGCTCTTTGTCTTCTATCTGGCGTTGCTCGTGTGGGTCCCGATTCCGCTGGGGAGCAACCGGCCCTGGGCCTGGGCGATTCTCGAGCTTTGGGTGTTTGCGCTCGCCATCTGGTGGCTGCTCGATTTTGCGCGAGGCAAGACCCAGCCTAGTCAGGCTCTCAAGGGCGCCCGGCCGGCGTTGCTCTGCGCTTCGCTATGGCTCGGATACGTCTGGCTGCAACTGTTGCCGCTGCCGCCCGGACTGCTGCAAGCGCTTTCGCCTGAAGCCGCGCGCGCACACGCCGCTGCGGCGTGGCCGGTCGCGACGAGCGCCGCGCCGCTGACACTGGACCAATCGGGAACGCTCGGCGGCGCGCTGAAAAGCGCCGCGTACGTCGCGTTTTTCGCGCTGAGCCTCGCCCTGCTCGACCGGCCCGCGCGCATCGCAGTCGCCGCATACACCCTGGTCATTTCAGGCTTCGCGCAGGCGATGTACGCGGGACTTTCCGCCCTCTCTGAAGGCGGCGCGTCGGCGCACGGATCGTTCGCCAACCGCGATCACTTGGCGGGCTACCTGGTGATGTGCCTGTCCCTCGGGCTGGGGTTGTTAATTTCGAATTTGACCGGCGAGGTGTCGCGCAGTTGGAAGCAATTTTTCAGGAACATTATCGCCTGGATCCTGAGCCCGAGGATGCTGCTGCGCCTGGCGCTGGTGGTGATGGTGACTGCCTTGGTGCTCACGCACTCGCGCATGGGCAACACTTCGTTTTTCGTGAGCCTGCTGGTCGCCGGCGCGATCGGCCTGCTGCTGGCAAAACGCGCGACCAAGTCGATGGTGGTTCTGATCGCGAGCCTGATCGTGATCGACATTTTCATCGTCGGCGCCTATTTCGGGGTGCAGCGCGTGCTGGACCGGATCGAGCAGACGACGATGCAAGCCGAAGATCGCGACGAAATAGCCATCGATGCGCTTCGCATGTGGAAGGACTATCCGGTATTCGGCTCGGGACTGGGTTCGTTCCAGGTGGTATTTCCGCGCTATTCGCAACAGGACCTCGGCGTGCTCTACACCCACGCGCACAACGATTACCTGCAGCTCGCCGCTGAAACCGGCGTCGTCGGGATAACGCTGCTCGGCCTGCTGGTGTTCACGTCGCTTCTGGCGGCATTGCGCGCGCAGATCATGCGCCACGACCCGCTCATGCGCGCGATTTCCTTCGCCGCGATGATGGCGATCATCGCGCTGGGAATGCACAGCGCGGTGGATTTCAATCTCCAGATCCCGGCGAATGCATTGACCTTCATGCTGCTGCTCGCGTTCGCCTGGATCTCCCTGTATCACCGGTATGACGGCGAAGCGCAAGCGGAGCCCGGTTCCCGGCGGGCCGGCGTGTCCGACCGAGGTATCGGTTCGGGACCTAATCAGTCCTCGCGACGCGGAAGCCGATATAGAAGTCGCGGTCGTCCGAGCCGATAAAGAAGCGGAAGTCATAGCGAACGAAAGCCGGACTATCGACCCACGCGCCCCCGCGCAGCACGCGCCGGCCACACTCCCCGCTCGAGCGGTCGCCATCATCGGCGGGCGCGCCTGTGGACTCTTCGTTCAAGCAATCTTCGGTCCATTCCCAGGCATTGCCCAACATGTCGTACAGACCGAACGCGTTGGGCCGGTAGCTGCCGACCGGTGCCGTGTAGGCGTGCTTATCGTTGCATTCGTGGAATGTCCAGCTAGCAGTACCGGGGACATCGCGCTTCGCGGCCGCATCGGCCACGTTGGCGTAACGGCAGGCAGCGCCCGGATTGTCGTCCCAGGGCCGGGACGTCGGATTGCCCGCGCGCGCGGCGTATTCCCACTCCATCTCGGTAGGCAGGCGATAGCGTTTGCCCGTTTTCTTCGTCAGCCACTCGGTGTAAGCCTTGGCATCATTCCAGTTGACGCAGACCACCGGCTCCTTATCCGTTTGCGCAAAGCCCGGATTGCGCCAGTCCTTGGACGCATCCTGCTGGTACCCGCCGCCGTTCCAGGCAAAGCAGCCGCCGCTTGGCGTATGGCCGCTTTCCCGCGCGAAACGCGCGAACTGCGCCCTGGTCACTTCGTATTTGCCCACGCCGATCGCGCTCGGTATCGCCACCGACTGCTGCGACTCTCCGCGATCCATGCGTCCCGCCTCGTTTTCGGACGAGCCCACGCTCAAGTTCCCCGGCGGGATCACCACTACCTCCGGGCAAGCGGCGCAGTCGCGAAACACCGTCCCCGCCGCGAGGCGCTGCAAATTGTGCTGCCGCGTCTGCACCGTCGCCGGCGCGACCCCGGGATTGCGTTGCTGCGCGAGTAGATGCGAACTGCCCAGTGCCAGCAGTAGTGCGGCAAGTATCCAGTGGAGAATGCCGGAAAACAGGGTGGCCTCCCTGACCACGTTTGTTATGCCGTCATGTTGGCATTATTGGGGCGGCGGTTCAAGAAGTTTGGCGCGATGGTTTTCCGCGAAGCAAAAAGAATCCCCGGAAAAGCGGTGAAACAGCATGAATCGGGCCCCCGCCGCGGAGGTCGAAGATGGGGAGTAGCGCGGCATTCTCTTGCCGACGCCCGCTCGCGCGATGCCCCGTCCGCGCGCAATGGACGATCTTTAAAGAACCCGTTTTCCTCATTCTGAAACGGGCTCTTATCTTGCAGCGCGGTCGAGGAATTCGCCCAGCGTCTGGTTGAACGCGTCCGGCTGCTCCAGGTTGGATAGATGCGCGGCGGAGGGAATGATCACCAACTTCGAGCCCGGCAGCGCCTGGTGGATTTCCTCGGCCATTGCCACCGGCGTGCCGGGATCGTCCTTGCCGACGATGACCACGGCCGGACAGCGGATTTCCTTCAAGCGCGCGGTCAGATCGATTTTCGGGATGGCGTGGCTGCAGCCGATATAGCCCGCCGCGGGCGTGGTCCGGATCGTGGCCGCCACTTTCTCCATCAGTTCCGGGCGCGCTTTCCTGAACGGCTCGGTGAACCAGCGCTCAAGGGTAGGCGCGACCAGCGGCTCCATGCCCCGGATCTCGACGGTCTTGATGCGCTCGGCCCACAGGCCCGCGGCCTCGGCGGGATAGCGGCTGGTGGTGTCGCACAAAGCCAGGCTCTTGAACATGCCCGGGTACTTGAGCGCAAAAGTCTGGCCTATCATCCCACCCATGGACAAGCCGACAAAATGGGTGGACTGCACGCCCAGCGCCCGTAGCAGGCAGTGCAGGTCGTCAGCCAGCAGATCCAGTGTATAGGCGCCGGCGGGCGCGCTGCTCTCGCCGTGGCCGCGGGTGTCGTAGCGCAGCACCTTGTAGCGCCTCGACAGGCGCTTCGCCTCCTCGTCCCACATGTGCAGATCGCAGGCAAGGGAGTGGCTCAGAGTGAGCCATGGGCCTTTGCCCTCGAAGGCGTAATTGATACCGATGCCGTTGGCGCTGACTTTCATGTCGGTTCCCTGTGTCGTAGCCGGAGGTTAAGTTCTCAACCCCTCATCCGCGCGATGCGGATGACCTCGGCTATGTGGCGCAGACCGCGCATGATGCGCGCCAGGTGCAGGCGGTCGGTGACCTGTAGCGTGAACTGCATGCCGGTGTAGGCGCTGTGGTCCTCGTCCATGCTGACATTGTCGATGTTGGAGCCCTGTTCCGCAATCGCCGCCGCCACCTTCGCCAGCACGCCGCGCTGGTTTACCACCGTCACGCGGATGCTGGCCACGAACGTGCGCCCGGCCTCCGGCGCCCATTCCACGTCGAGCCATTTGTCCGGATCGGGGCGCAACCTGGCCACGGTCGGGCAGTCGTGAGTGTGAACCACCATACCCTGGCCCTTTTTTATGAAGCCGATGATGGCGTCGCCGGGTATCGGGCGGCAGCACTTGGCGAACTGCACCGCCATGCCTTCGGTGCCGCGGATGACGATCGGTCCGCTCCTGCCTTCCGGCTGCGTCTGCTCGGAGGCGGCCATCAGCCTTCTCGCCACCACGGCGGCGAGGCGCTTGCCCAGTCCGATATCGGCGAACACCTCCTGCCGCGATTTGGCGCCCCCGTCACGCAGCAGTTTTTCCCACCGCTCGGCGCCAATTTCGGTGACGTCGGTGTTGAGCGCACGCAGCGCCTGATTGAGCAGTTTTTCGCCCAGTTCGGTCGACTCCTCGTAGTGCATGGTTTTGAGGAAGTGGCGGATGTGAGAACGCGCCTTGCCGGTTTTGACGAAGTTGATCCACGCCGGATTCGGGTTGGCATGCGCGGCGGTGATGACCTCGACGCGGTCGCCGTTCTTGAGCTCGGTGCGCAGCGGCACCAGCTCGTAATTGATCTTGGTGGCGACGCAGCGGTTGCCGATGTGGGTGTGCACGGCGTAGGCGAAGTCCACCGCGGTGGCGCCGCGCGGCAGCGCCATGATTTTGCCCTTGGGCGTGAACACGTAGACTTCGTCCGGGAACAGGTCCACCTTGATGTGCTCGAGGAACTCGGCGGCATCGCCGCTCTCGCTCTGGATGTCCAGCAGCGATTGCAGCCAACCGTGCGTCTTGTGCTGCACCTCGCTCAGGCTGGCGTCGGAGCTCTTGTACAGCCAGTGCGAGGCGACGCCGGCTTCGGCCACGCGATGCATGTCGCGCGTGCGGATCTGGATTTCAACCGGCGTGCTAAAGGGGCCGAAGAGCGTCGTGTGCAAGGCCTGATAACCGTTCAACTTCGGAATGGCGATATAGTCCTTGAATTTGCCCGGCACGGGCTTGTACAGTCCGTGCAGCGCTCCCAGCGCGAGATAGCACGAGGGCCTGTCCTTGACCACGACGCGAAAACCGTAAATGTCGAGTACCTGCGTGAACGACAAGTTCTTCTCGCGCATCTTCTTGTAGATGCTGTAGATGTGTTTCTCGCGTCCGCTTACCTGAGCCTCGATGCCGGCCTCGGGCAGGCGCTGCTTGATCTCCTCCAGGATCTTGCCCACCACCTGACGGCGGTTGCCGCGCGCCGCCTTGGTGGCCTTGGCCAACACCCGGTAACGCAGCGGGTACAGGTGCGAGAAGGCGAGTTCCTGCAATTCCTGATACAGGTCGTTCAATCCCAGCCGGTTGGCGATGGGCGCGTAGATCTCCATCGTTTCGCGCGCGACGCGGCGGCGCTTGGTCGGCGGCACCGCGCCCAGCGTGCGCATGTTGTGCAGCCGGTCGGCGAGCTTGATCAGGATCACGCGCACGTCGCGCGCCATCGCCAGCAGCATCTTGCGGAAATTTTCCGCCTGGGCGACCTCTTGCGACTGGAACTCGATCTTGTCCAGCTTGGACACGCCGTCGACGAGTTCGGCCACCGGCTTGCCGAAGCGCCGGCTGATTTCGTCCTTGGAGACCTCGGTGTCCTCCATCACATCGTGCAACAGCGCCGCCATCAGCGCCTGCGGATCGAGATGCCAGGCCGCGAGAATCCCGGCCACCGCGAGCGGGTGCGAGATGTAGGGTTCGCCCGAATCGCGGTACTGCCCCTTATGCGCCTTGCCGCTGAAATGGTACGCCTCCTCTATGCGACCGATGTCCGGGGCTTTCAGGTAGCCGGCAAGGTTGCCGGTGAATTGAGCGAGAGCGTCCATGGTGGCGCGAGCCCCCGCCGCGGGAAGAAGGCGGGGAAACCCGCCGGATGTTTAGGTGGCGTTCGCCCGAGTGAGCATTTCCTTGCCCACTTTTCCGGCGGCGATCTCGCGCAGCGCGATGACAGTGGGCTTGTCTTTGTCCGGCTCGACCAGGGGTGTCGCGCCGTTAGTCAACTGGCGCGCGCGGTAGGTCGCGGCGAGCGTCAGCTCGAAACGGTTGGGGATCAGCTTCATGCAGTCGTCAACGGTGATGCGGGCCATGTTTTTCCTCGGTTAAAGGGCTGTCACAAAAGTTTTGTGACAGCCTCGGTTCAGGGGAGCACAAGGGGGAAGTTTCCCCCTCGAATTCTTCCCGACTCAAAATTTGAATACGTCCGGATAGCGTTCGAGCTGGCGCGAATAGTCCAGCCTGGACGCACGCACGACCGCGATCAGGTCGCGACGCGCCTCCTCGAAGTCATTGTTAATAATAACATATTCAAACTCGGCTGCGTGGCTCATTTCATCGGCCGCGACCGCCAGCCGCCGCCGAATCACTTCGTCGCTGTCCTGGCCGCGCCGGCGCATGCGCCGTTCCAACTCCGTGATCGAGGGCGGCAGGATGAATATGCCTATGGTTTCCGAAAAAATCCGGCGCACCTGCCGCGCGCCCTGCCAGTCGATTTCGAGCAGGATGTCGCGCCCGGCCGCGCGCTGCGTGCGAATCCAAGCCTGGGAAGTGCCATAGTGATTTCCATGCACCTCGGCGCTTTCCAGAAACTCGCCGCGCTCGAGCATGCCCATGAAACTCGCCTTGTCGACGAAGTGATAGTCGCGGCCATCGACCTCGCCCGGGCGCGGGGCACGCGTGGTGTAGGACACCGACAGGTGAATATTCTTGTCCTCCTCCAGCAGCTTCGCCGTGAGCGTCGATTTCCCCGCGCCGGAGGGGGCGGTGATGATGAACAGGTTGCCGGTCATGGTGAACGAACGCTTTACTCGATTGTATCTATACCCATAGTAACGTCAATCGCTAGCAAGAGGCGCAAGGAACCCCGTTTCCACTTCGATAAATATCGAATTGACCGCAAAAATCCCCCGGGCTACCACGCGGTGCGAACGGGGTAGCGCAAGATGAACGGGTCCGGAGTGAGCAGCGTGAGGCCATGGGCGAGCGCCTGGCACACCAGCATGCGGTCGAAGGGGTCGCGGTGATGGCCGGGAAGCTTCCCGATTTGCAAGACCGCTTCCTCGTCGAGCGCGAGGCTTTCGATACCGTGCCGGGTGCGCAATTGCGGCACGTAGCTATCCGGCACTTGCGGCAGCGGCAATCGTCCGAGCGCATGTTTCACCGCGATCTCCCATGCGGACACCACGCTGAGGTACACGTCGTTGGCCGGATCCGCGAACACATCCCGCGCCGTTTGAGACAACTCGCCGGAATCCTGCGCGATCCAGAGGAAGGTGCAGGTATCGAGCAGCAGGTTCATGAGGATTCGGATTCGCCGGCAAATGCCGCGACCAGATCCTCCGGCAGCGGATCGAAGAAACTCGCCGGAATGGTAAATTCGCCCGCCGCCAGGCCGACCGGGCGTTTGCGCGTGCGCGGCTGGCGCAGCGGCCGGATTTCGGCGATCGGGGTATTGCGCTTGCACAGCACGATGGTCTCGCCCTGGCGCAGCCGCGCGAGATAGGCGGAAAGATGGGTCTTGGCCTGGTTGATGTTCAGCTTAATCATGGTTCGATAGTAGACCATGTTCGAAACCATGTCAAACATGGGATTGGGCGACGATAAAGCGCTCGCCCGAGATCGAGCGCGGCCGTGGAGCCGGTAACTGAACACCGCGGAGGCGGAGGCCGGTCCAGACACTATTGGACCGGGTTGGAACTCATTCGATGTTCTGTATCTGCTCGCGCATCTGCTCGATCAGCAGCTTCAGCTCGAGCGCGGCTTCGGATACGTCCTTCGAAACCGATTTCGAGCCTAGCGTATTGGCTTCGCGATTCAGTTCCTGCATGAGAAAATCCAAACGCTTGCCCGCTGCGCCGCCCGCGTCGAGCACGCGCCGCACTTCCTGCAGATGCGCCGCCAGCCGGTTGAGTTCCTCGGCAACGTCGACTTTAATGCCGAAAACAGCGATTTCCTGGCGGATGCGCTCCTCGTCGTTGGAGGCCAGCGCCTCGCGCAGCCGCGCCGCGAGCTTCTCCTGATACGCGGCGATGGCTAGGGGCAGCAGCGGCGCAACCCGGTCCACCAGCGCCTGCATCTTGGCGACGCGCTCGAGAATCATGTCCTTGAGCTTTCCGCCTTCGCGCAGGCGCGTGGCGCGGAGTTCGGCGAGCGCCTCGCGCATCAGCGCCAGGCAGGGTTCGCGCAGATCGTCGGCTTTGATCGCGGCATCGCCCAGCATGCCGGGCCAGCGCAGCACTTCGCCGGCGCGCAGCGGCTGCGCTCCGGGCATCGTCGCGCGCACTTCGCGGTCGAGTTCGGCCAGCCGCTGCAACAGCTCGGCGTTCAACGAAAGCTGCTTGCCTGCCGCGGCAGCCGGCGTGAAACTGATGCGGCAATCGAGCTTGCCGCGTCCGATGTTCGCGGCGATGAGCTCGCGCAGGCCCGGTTCGAGCGCGCGCAACTCCTCGACCACGCGGAACTGAAGGTCGAGAAAACGGTTGTTGACGCTTTTCAACTCGAGAAAAAGCGAGCCTTGCGCAGTTTCGCGCGCGAGTGCCGCGTAGCCGGTCATACTCTGAATCATGTGAGCCCGTGTAAGTGCGATGTGAGTGCGGGAGTGTGACTTAGTGCGCTTTACTTTGCCTGCGTGCGGACTGAAAATGCTTTGGCGACGGGATGTTTTCGTCATAATCATAACAGAGGCTGCGCTCAGGTAATGCCCACGCAAGCGAACCAGCCGCTAGCCGACGGTTATCAACTGCGGAACTACCGCATCCGCAAGGTGCTCGCGTGCGGTGGCTTTTCCATCGTCTATCTCGCGCACGACGAGAACGACGTGCCGGTGGCGATCAAGGAATACCTGCCCGCCTCGCTCGCGCTCAGAAGCGAGGGCGATGTTCTGCCCGAGGTTGCGGCGGAGAATCTGGCGGCTTTCCGTTACGGCATGAAATGTTTTTTCGAGGAGGGCAAGTCGCTCGCGGGCCTCGCGCACGACAACGTGGTGCGCGTATTGAATTTCTTCCGCGCCAACGAGACGGTGTACCTGGTGATGCGCTACGAGCGCGGCCGCACGCTGCAGGAGCATATCCAGCACCGCCGCGGCGGCATCAAGGAAGACTTCATTCGCCGCGTCTTCACCCTGCTGCTGAACGGGCTGCGCGATGTGCACGCGAACAAGCTGCTGCACCTGGACATCAAGCCGGCCAACGTCTACATCCGCAATGACGGTTCTCCCGTATTGATCGATTTCGGCGCGGCGCGGCAGACGCTAACCGCGGAAACGACGCGCCTGAGCCCGATGTATACGCCCGGCTTCGCCTCGCCCGAGCAATACCGCAAACGCGAGTTGCTGGGCCCCTGGAGCGACATCTACAGCGTGGGCGCAACCATGTATTGCTGCCTCGCCGGAGCGGCGCCGCCGCCGGCCGATCATCGTCTGGATAATGATAAATATGTCTCCGCCAGAAGACGGTGGGGCGGCAAGTACTCCGACCAGTTGCTCCAGACTATAAACTGGTGCCTGCGCTTGGATCACCTGCGCAGGCCGCAAAGCGTGTTCGCGCTGCAGAAAGTGCTGATGGGAGAGCGCGACCCCGTCGCGTCCCTGACCTCGCGCACGGCCGATTTCCGCGACATGGTCCTGAAACTGGCCGGCTGGCGCGACGGACGGTAGCGATGCAATTCTCCATCTACCAGGAGAGCCGGCGCGGGGCGCGCAGGTCCAATCAGGACCGCATCGCTTATTGCTACAGCAAGGCTGCGCTGCTGATGCTGGTTGCCGACGGCATGGGCGGGCACCTGCACGGTGAGACGGCGGCCCGGATCGCGGTGCAGTTCATCGCCGAAGCGTTCCGGCGCAAGGCCAAGCCCGCCCTGCCCGATCCTCCGCTGTTTCTGCGCCAGGCGATCACCGGGGCCCATCATGCGATTGTCGAACACGCCGCGGCGGGCGGGCTGGCGGAGGCGCCGCGCACTACCTGCGTCGCCTGCGTGGTGCAGGCGGGCGCCGCCTGCTGGGCGCACGCCGGCGACTCGCGCCTGTACCATATCCGCCACGGCAGGATCCTGACGCAGACCAAGGACCATTCGCGCGTGCAGCAACTGATCGACCAGGGGCGCATCCGCGAGGAAGCCTTCGGCGCGCACCCCGAGCGCAACCGAATTTTCAGTTGCCTCGGCTCGGCGGGGCCGCCGCAGGTGGACTTGTCGGGGACGGTCCAGTTGCACGCCGGCGATGCCTTGATTCTATGCTCCGACGGACTATGGAGCCCGCTGTCCTCCAAGATAATCAGCAGCGCGGTGGAAAAAAGCGGCATCATGCAGGCTGCTCCCGAGCTGCTGGACGAGGCGGAGCGGCGCGCCGGACGCGCATGCGACAACTTGTCGGTGGTCGCGCTAACCTGGGAGTAGAATCCGCAACCCGACGAGAAGGCGCCAAAATGGCAAGACCTAGCAACAGGCAACCCGACGAGTTGCGCAACATTCGGATCATCCGCTCCTATACCAAGCACGCCGAGGGTTCGGTGCTGGCGGAGTTCGGCGACACCAAGGTGCTGTGCACCGCCAGCGTGGAGGAAAAGGTGCCGGGATTCCTCCGCGGGCAGGGCCGCGGCTGGCTCACGGCCGAGTACGGCATGTTGCCGCGCGCGACCAATACCCGCACCGAGCGCGAGGCTGCGCGCGGCAAGCAGTCGGGCCGGACGCAGGAGATCCAGCGCCTGATCGGCCGCAGCCTGCGTGCGGTCGCCGACCTGTCGCTTCTGGGCGAGCGCACCATCCAGATCGACTGCGACGTGATCCAGGCCGACGGCGGCACGCGCACCGCCGCCATCACCGGCGGCTATGTGGCCGTGCACGACGCGGTCACGCTGCTGCTGCGGCGCGGCCTGATCCCACGTTCGCCATTGCGCGATTTCGTCGCCGCGGTTTCGGTCGGGATATACCGGGACACGCCGGTGCTCGACCTCGATTACGCCGAGGATTCGGCCTGTGATACCGACATGAACGTGGTGATGACGGGCGCGGGCGGGTTTGTCGAGGTTCAGGGAACCGCCGAGGGTGCGCCGTTTTCACGCAAAAAAATGGATGCCCTGCTGGTGCTCGCGGAAATGGGCATCGCGCAATTGGTCGCCAAGCAGAAACAAGCGCTGGGATTGACGTAAACGGCGGGTCTGAACTGTTCCAATCCGGAGCAATTGTCTATATTGGGAAAATGCCACCAATAGGGTTCAAAGCTAGCAGGAGGAACACATGACCGACAAACAGTTTCAGCAACTCTTCGCGGCGCAACTGGCCCAGATTGCCCTGCTGCAAGCGATCGAGGTTAACGTCTCCTTCATGGCGCACAAGCACGTGCCGACGGAAAGAATTCATCCGAACTGGAAAAAAGCGCATGAACTGCTCAAGCTGGCGATGAAGGAGCTTGTACCTGCCACGGACTGAAAACTCCGGCAAGACTGCCGGGGGCCGGGCTTGTCCATGGCGCGCCTTCTTTGCGCTGAAAGGCGCCCTCCCTTGCTATTGCAGCCCCGGCTGGTGCGCGTGCAGGAACCAGCGATCCAGCACCATGCGGCGGGTAAACCAGCGGCTGCCCAGCAGCGCCCCGGCGAGCATATTGCGCACAAACCCGGGAACCATACTCCCCGCCGGGGCCGTCTCGGGTCCGAAACGCGCCCTTAGCCGGCTCGGGTACGCCTGTAGCGTTTGACGGCGGTAATCTTCCGCGGCCTCCACAACGGCCGCGGCCGCGATCAGACCGGACTCGACCGCCGGCCGTATGCCTTCGCCGCTTTCCGGGTAGGCCAGCCCGGCGGCATCACCGACGAGCAGCACTCCATCATCGAGCAGCTTGCGCCGCGAATGGCCGTACAGAAGATAGGCATGACCATGGAACTTGTCGGGGATGTTCCAGGGAATCCTGCCGCGTTGCCTGAGGAAATCGCAAAAATCCCCGAGTTGTTCCGAAAGACCCCGGTTGCCCTCCCGGCCGAGCCCGATATTGAGGTAGTCGCCTTTGCGAAAGCACCAGCCATATCCCTTGAGATCGCGGCAGAAGTAGAGTTCCGGAGTATCCGCGCGGACCCGGCAATCGGCGCGCTGCTCCGCATTCATTTCGAATTCGATTTCCTTTGCCGTCACTGCGGTTTCGCCAGCGCCCAGCTTAGCGCCCAGGAACCGGGCCACCGGACAGAAATGGCCGCCCGCGCCGATGAGCAGCGGGGTCGTGATGGCGCCGTTGACTATCCATTGACTACCGCGCTTCTCCACGGATTTCAGCGCCTGGCCGAGCTGGGTGCGCGCGCCCGAGCGCTGCAGCAGATAGTCGTCGAACTCGCACCGGCGTATGCCGAAGCTGACCGTGGCCGGGTATCGGGTTTCCAGCTCGCGGCCGTGGATCAATCCGGTGCGGAAAGCCGTTATGGACTGAAGCACCCGTTCCCGGGCATAGGCCTCGGTATCGAGTTGCAGCGCCTGCACCACTGCGGGTGTAATCCAGCCGGCGCAAACCTTGTCGCGGGGGAAGCGCGCCTTGTCCAGCACCATCACGGCCATGCCGTGCTGGCGCAGTTTCCAGGCGCAAGATGAGCCGGCGGGGCCGCCCCCGACGATGAGCGCGTCACAGGTTTCCACCGGCAGGCTTCAACAAGAGTATAGGTATTGCCTGGTCCAGGGAATTCGGTTTTGGCCGGAGCGGTTGAAGCTCACCTGGAACAACTGCATGTCCCCGGATCTGAACGCGGCGAGAGAACCGGCCAGGTACAGGCGCCATGCGCGCACAAACGCCGGATCGAACATTTGCGCCACGCGCTCGATATTGGCCTCGTAGCGCTCGAGCCAGTGCTCCAGCGTCTTAGCGTAGTGCAGCCGCAAGTTCTCCACATCCAGAACGGAAAAACCGAACGGCTCGAAGATCTGCGTCATTTGCGACAAGCTCGGCGGACAGGCGCCGGGAAAAATGTTGCGCTCGATCCAGGGGGTCATCGGACTGGGACGATCCCGGCCGATGGAATGGATGAGCCCGCGGCCCGTATCCTTGAGACAGCGGTCGATGACCTTCCCCAAGGCATGGTACTGATCGATTCCGACGTGCTCCAGCATGCCGACGGACACGAAAGCATCGAATTGGCCGCCGGCGTTGCGGTAATCGTCCTCGATGAACTGCACCCGTCCATCCAGACCTTCCGCCAGTGCGCGTTCGCGCGCGTAAGCAATCTGCTCTTTGGATATGTTGTAGGCCTTCATCGTGGCGCCGTAGTGTTTGGCCATGTGCAGCGCCAGGGCACCCCAGCCGCAACCGGTCTCGAGCACGGTTTCCCCCGGCGCGAGGCGCAGCTTGCGGCAAACGTAGTCGAGCTTGGCCGTCTGCGCTTCCTCCAGTCCCATCGCCGGGTCGGGAAAATAGGCGCAGGTGTACACCATGTCCCGGTCGAGCCAGAGCTTGTAGAATTCGTTGCCGATATCGTAATGATGATGGATATTGCGCCGCGCCCTTTGCTGGGTGTTGCGCAACGCTCCGTTGAACGGGGCCAGCAGTATTTTCCCGATCTGGCCATGATCGGTGCGCGGCATCGCTCGATAGATCGCTTCGAGGCAATCCACCAGATTTCCCTGCACCTCGATGCGGTCCGCGGTGTACATTTCGCCGAAGCCGAGCTCGGGGTTGGCGATCAGCTTCAGCAACGCGCCGCGGTCGCGAATCAGAACCCGCGCGGTCGAATGATTCGCCAGGCTCGCGATTTCCTGCCCATCCCACAGAACAAGATCCAGGGGCGGATTGCCGAGAGACTCCATCATCCGCGCCAGCAGCAGTTTCTCCGCGGAGAAAACCTTGTTGGCTAGGGCTGGTCGAGGCTCAGTTTCACGCGGTGCGCATTCTGCGTCACCGTTCATTGCCTTTGCGTACGCTTCGGTTTGTTCTTGATGCATACCGGCACCTCGCGATCGTAGCTTGCGGCTGCGGGAACCATCTTCGCATGCAACGGCGCCGCAGCGCAAATTCCCCGCGTTTCAGCTTTGCCCCGCCTGGCGCGTTCTCTTTGGCGCAGCACGACCGGCGTCGCGCGCGCACGCTCCTTATGATGGCGCGAATGCCGGCGCGGTGATTGCCGCCGCGCATTGCTTGTTGTTTCTGGCCTCGACCATTGTCGAGAAATCAAAAAGATTCACCGGGCGTATGTTCATGGCGTCGAGACCGGTTTGGCCGAGAAACCGGTCGAGCGAAAAATCCGGGCGAAATCCGAGTTGTTTCGACAGCGGCGCAAGCAGTCGTTCGACGCCTCCAAGGACGGGATTCCGGCTGTGAAAATGGTTCACCATGAATATCTGGCCGCCGGGCTTGCACACCCTGCGCATCTCGTCGACCAGACGTCCCGGGTCC
>SCTX01000041.1 GCA_004298385.1 Betaproteobacteria bacterium
CGTCGACGGCTTCCCGCTGGAAAACCACTGGCATTTTGCCTACCCGGTGGGCAAACAGCTTTCGGCGACGGCCCGGGCGTTCATGGATTTTGCCCGGCTTGAAGCCAAGGGGCTGGTGATGCAGGGCATCGTCCGGCACCGGCAATAGCCTGAAGCGTGTCGAGGGCGTCGCGTTCCGCGCGCCCCGACTGCCGCAGCCGGCGCAGCGATACCTGCGGAGCGCGGCCCATTCGCAACTTCCGACGAAGTGCGATCGGCGTTTGCGAGGCGGAGCATGAGACCTTGAGTACCCGCTCGGCGGCGCAGCCGCAGCAATTCGACGCGGCCGGGGTAGAATCCCTTAATGAAAAAACTCGTCCTCGCCGGCAGCAACGCCGGCAAGCAGCGCGAAATCCAGGCGCTGCTCGGCCCGCTGGGCTGCGAAGTCCTGACCCAGGCCGCGCTGGGCATCGCGGACGCGGAGGAGCCGCACCTCACGTTCATCGAGAACGCGCTAGCGAAAGCGCGCCACGCGGCCGAGCGCTCGGGCCTGCCGGCGCTGGCGGACGATTCAGGGGTGTGCGTGGTCGCGCTAGGCGGCGAGCCCGGCGTGCACTCGGCGCGCTATGCCGGCGATGCGGCCGGCCGCGATGAGCGCGACGCGCGCAATAACGCCAAGCTGGTTACCGCGCTAACCGCCTCGTCCGACCGCCGCGCCTACTACTACTGCGCCGTGGTGCTGGTGCGCCACGCGGCCGATCCGCAGCCGCTGATCGGAGAAGGCTACTGGTGGGGCGAGATCAGCGAGCAGGCTCGCGGCGGCAATGGCTTCGGCTACGATCCGCATTTCTTTCTGCCCGATCTCGGCAAGACCGCGGCCGAACTCGATTCCGAGCAGAAGAACCGGCTGTCGCATCGCGGCCAGGCGCTGCGCCAACTGATCGAAAAACTACACAGCTTTCCTTGACCCATGCCCGCCGAGAGCATAAGCGTCGCTTCGCCTCCGGGTGGCGTACACCTGAAGGCGCTGCCGCCGCTAGCGCTTTACGTGCATATTCCCTGGTGCGTGCGCAAGTGCCCCTACTGCGACTTCAATTCGCACGAGGCGCGCGGCGCGGCGCCGGAACAGGACTACGTGCAGGCGCTGATCGCCGACCTTGAGCTCGCGCTGCCGCAGATCTGGGGCCGGCGCGTGTACTCGATATTTTTCGGCGGCGGCACGCCCAGCCTGTTCTCCGCCCGCGCGATCGAGGAACTGCTGGCGGCGTTCCGCGCCCGGCTGAACCTCGCCGCCGACGCGGAAATCACCTTGGAGGCCAATCCGGGCACGTTCGAGTCGGCCAAGTTCCGCGACTACCGCGCCTGCGGCATCAACCGCCTGTCGATCGGCATCCAGAGTTTCAACTGCGCACGCCTGCAGGCGCTGGGGCGCATCCACGACAGCGACGAAGCGCGGCGCGCCATCGCCATCGCACAGGCGCATTTCGACAATATCAACCTTGACCTGATGTACGCCCTGCCGCAGCAGACGCTAGCGGAGGCCGAACAGGATATCGCCACCGCGGCGGGCTTCGGCACCACGCACCTCTCGGCCTATCACCTAACACTCGAACCCAACACCTTGTTTTTCCGCGATCCGCCGATGCTACCCGACAGCGAACTCGCTGCCGACATGCAGGAAATGATCGAAGCACGGCTCGCCGGCCTCGGTTACGTCAATTACGAGACCTCGGCTTTCGCCCGGCCGGGCCGGGAGTGCAGGCACAACCTCAATTACTGGCGTTTCGGCGATTATCTGGGCATAGGCGCCGGCGCGCATTCCAAGCTGTCGTTCCCCGATCGTATCTTGCGCAAGATGCGCTACAAACGGCCGCGCGCATACCTGCAGCGGGCGGCGGCCGGTGCGCCGGTGCAGGAAGAGCACGCGGTTTCACGCCAGGATCTGGGCTTCGAATTCATGATGAACGCACTGCGCCTGGCAGGAGGTTTCGAGGTGGCGCTGTTCGCGGAGCGCACCGGCCTGCCGATTTCCGCCTTGGAGCGGCCTTTGCAGGAAGCCGTGCGGCGTGGTCTGATAACGCGTGACCATGTTCGCATTGTGCCTACAAGACGCGGGCAGCGGTTCCTGAACGACCTGCTGCAACTGTTCCTGCCACCCGGCGGCGCGGCCTAAGCAAACTCTAGGGTTCTAAAGCCCATAGCGATTTGTTTTACTTGACGCGCAATTCGAAACCCAGCCTGTTCAAGTGCGTGTACGGCGTCAAGATGATTGACGCGGGGAATCTTGGTCGAAGCCAGCTCGCGACTTCTATTTCGCGGACATCCTCGCCGCAAAGCGGCCCTCCGCTAGACCGATGTCGACAGGTCCCAACGCGGTTTGACGGTGAAGGCGTAAGTGCGCGCCGCCGAATCCGGAGTTGGAGATACCGAACCCTGCATGCGTAGCGCTTCCGGTGTATTTGCACCGATCCCGGCGCCCAGACGCAGCGCTCCCGCCAGGGCGATCATCGCGCCGTTGTCGGTGCAGAACTCGAATTCCGGATAGAAGACGGTATAGCCCTGCTCCGTGGCCTCGCGGTCGAGCCGCTGGCGCAGGCGGCGGTTGGCGCCGACGCCACCGGCGACCACGAGCTGGTTTAGGCCGGTCTGCTCCAGCGCATACAGCGATTTGGCCACGAGCACGTCGACGATCGCTTCCTGGAACGACGCCGCGACATCGGCCCTTGCCGCGGTATCGGGCGCCTCTTTGCGCACCAGCAGCAGCACCGCGGTTTTCAGGCCGCTGAAGGAAAAATCCAGATTGCCCGTCTTGTGCATTTGCTCGAGCATGGGCCGCGGTAGCTTATATTTGTCCGCTCTGCCCTCCCCGGCCAGTTGCGCGAGCGCCGGCCCGCCCGGATAACCCAGAACGAGCAAGTGCGCCGTCTTGTCGAACGCTTCGCCCGCGGCGTCGTCTACAGTTTCACCCAGCAGTTCGTAGTTGCCCACGGCGGCAACGCGCATCAGTTGTGTATGCCCGCCCGAGACCAACAGCGCGACGAAGGGAAAGCGCGGTGGATTGCCGGCGAGCAGGGGCGAAAGCAGATGGCCTTCGAGATGGTGTATGCCCAGCGCCGGAATGCCGAGCGTAAAGGCAAGCGCATTGGCGACGCTGCTGCCGACCAGCAGCGCGCCGGCCAGTCCCGGCCCCTGGGTGTAGGCAACGGCATCGATGTCGGTGAGCGCAGCTCCGGCCTGATGCATCACCCGGCGGATCAACGGCAGCACGCGCCGGATATGGTCACGCGAAGCGAGTTCGGGCACCACGCCGCCGTATTCCTCGTGCATCGCGATCTGTGAATGCAAGGCGTGCGCAAGCAGGCCGCGCTCGCTGTCAAACAACGCAATGCCGGTTTCGTCGCAGGAGGTTTCGATGCCCAGGATCAGCATGGGGGGAGTTGCACAGGCTCAGGGTTATCCCTAACGGGAAGGGCAGATACCGCCCGCTATAGTACGCGATTTTGTGCAGCGGGCGCTGCGCCCAAGCCGGCCTGCTCCTGCAAAGTAAGGTATCGCCACGACAAATAGTCCGGCCTGAAACAGCCCTTGTCCGGCCCGCGAAAGTCCTGATATAATTCACAGTTTTCCGCCTAGAGAAACGCCGGAGTATTGATGCCTACCGTACGAGTCAAGGAAAACGAGCCGTTCGAAGTGGCGCTGCGCCGTTTCAAACGCACGATCGAGAAGACCGGTCTGCTGACCGAACTGCGCGCGCGCGAGTTCTACGAAAAGCCCACCGCCGAACGCAAGCGCAAGCTTGCCGCCGCCGTCAAGCGCCATTACAAGCGCATCCGCAGCCAGCAACTCCCGCCAAAACTGTTCTAATTCGCGATGGGTGAGGGGCGGTCGGTGACGGGCAAGCCGGTTCCCGCCTGACCCATCACGCATTGCCCGAGTTCCGGATGCCGCTCAAGGCAAAAATAACCGAAGACATGAAGGCCGCGATGCGCGCCAAGGATGCGCCGCGCCTGTCGGCGATCCGCCTGCTCCTGGCGGCGATGAAGCAGCGCGAGGTGGATGAGCGCATCGAGTTGTCCGATGCCGATATCCTCGGCATCATCGAGAAGATGCTGAAGCAGCGCCGCGACTCGGTGACGCAGTACGAGGCGGGCAAGCGACAAGACCTGGCCGACGTGGAAAAATTCGAAATCGGAGTGCTCTCGGGCTACATGCCGCAGCAGCTCGCGGAAGCGGAAATCGCAGGCGAAGTGGCCGCCGCAGTCGCAGCGGCGGGCGCCCGGGGAATGCAGGACATGGGGAAGGTCATGGCGCTGCTCAAACCCAAGCTTGCCGGCCGCGCCGACATGGCCCGGGTGTCCTCCCTGGTCAAGGCTAAACTCAGCGGTTAGCGGGGCCTTCCGCGGGAGGGGCACGGCATTTTTTGACTTGCGTTTCGGCCGAATTGGCCTATAAAGAATAGATGTTCCCTTGGCGCGGATGCCGGGGAAAATTTCTCCAGGTCCTCGATCTCAGTCCCCAGCCGCGCGTGATTCCTGATTCCTTCAAACGTGATTTGCTCAATCGAGTCGACATCGTCGACCTCATCCAGCGCCATCTCCCGCTGAAAAAAGCAGGCGCCAATTACAGCGCCTGCTGTCCCTTTCATAACGAAAAATCGCCCTCGTTCACCGTCAGCCCGTCGAAGCAGTTCTATCATTGCTTCGGCTGCGGCGCGCACGGCGACGCCATCGGCTTTCTCATGGAGTATTCCGGCCTGGGCTATATCGAGGCGATCAAGGAGCTCGCGGCGGGCGCGGGCATGACCATGCCCGATTTCGAGCCGCGCTTCGGCAAAAAGAAGGAGGAAGACGGCCCCGACCTGCACGACATCATGCAGCGCGCCAGCCAGTACTACCGCGAGCAGTTGAAAGCCTCGCCGCACGCGATCGAGTACCTCAAGCGCCGGGGATTGTCGGGGCAGATCGCGGCGCGCTTCGGCATCGGCTACGCGCCTGAGGGCTGGCAGAACCTGCAGGCCGCGTTTCCGAAATACGACGACAAATGCCTCAAGGACGCCGGATTGGTGATCGAGAACGACGCGGGCAAACGCTACGACCGCTTCCGCGACCGCATTATGTTCCCCATCGTCAACCAGCGCGGTTTCGTAATCGGTTTCGGCGGGCGCGTCATCGGCGCGGGAGAGCCGAAATACCTCAATTCGCCGGAGACGCCGCTGTTCGAGAAGGGACGCGAGCTCTACGGGCTGCCGCAGGCGCGCCAGGCGATACGCGATGCCGGACGCGTGCTGGTGGTCGAAGGCTACATGGACGTGGTGGCACTGGCACATCACGGCGTGGAGTATGCGGTCGCGACGCTGGGTACGGCGACCACGCCCGTCCACGTGCACAAGCTGCTGCGCCAGGCCGATGAAATCGTGTTCAGTTTCGACGGCGATGCGGCCGGCAGGAAGGCGGCCTGGCATGCCCTGGAAGTGAGCCTGCCGGCGACGCTCGATCAAAAAGCAATTCGTTTCCTGTTCCTGCCCGAAGGCGAGGACCCGGACAGCTATGTGCGCGCCGAGGGCAAGCAGGCGTTCGAGGATCTGGTCGGACGCGCCGAGCCGCTCTCCACCTACCTGCTCACGCAACTGCGCGCACGCGTGGATACAAACACCGCGGAAGGCCGTTCGCGCTTGCTCCATGAAGCCAAACCGCTAGTCATGAACATCACTTCCGCACCTGCGCTGCAATTACAACTCTTGAAGCACGTCGCGGACTTGGCCGGCATGACGCAAACCGAGGTTGAGCAGCAATGGGAACTGCGGCGTACCAAAGCTTTTGCCAGTGCGTGGGAAAAACCCGAGCTGCCTAAACTCCCGCGTGCGGCCCCGCAAAGCGTGCAACGCTGGCTGCTCAAGCGCATGTTGATCAAGTCCGGGTTGGCGCGCGAGCTGCCGCTTGAACGCTTCTGCGGCGAGGATGTCGAATCGAGAGGGCTTATTGCCTTGGCTGAGTATTCGCTGGTCCAACCGGAGCAGGGCAGCAATTTCGACGCCCTGGTGATTGATCATTTCCGCGGCACCGAGTTCGAAACCCTGTTCAACCAGTTACGTTCCGAGTTGATGGTGCTCAATTTGTCCCCCGAGCAGGCCGACGCCGAGTTCCGCGATTCCCTGCCCAAGCTGGAGCGCGACCATATCGACCAGCAACTCAATGAGTTGCAAGCTAAAGCCAGAACTGGGGCGTTTAGCCGCGCCGACGCGGATCGAATGAACGAGCTGACCAAACGTAAGGCGGCGCTGGACCGGCGCCCGAACGGAAACCGCTCTGTAGTATAATTTGCAATTTTTTTCCAATACTTCACTGACTTAGGACAAGCTCATGGCAGCACATCAGGCCAAGGCCAAGCAAAACAAAGCCAAGAATCCCGTCGCAGCGGCGAGGGTCAAGCGCGCCAAGCCGAAGGCCCGGCACAAGAGCACCTCGCCGCCGAAGAAAAAGCCCCCGGTCGTGACGAGGCCTCTGGCCAAGACGAGGCCTCTGGCCAAGACAAGGCCTCTGGCCAAGAAAGCCAAGCCTGCGACTCATATGAAGCCGTCGACCAAGACGCGGCCTGTAGCCAAGACTCAGGTCAAACCCGAACCCAAGCCCGTGGCCAAGCATCAAGCCGGAAAAGCGCAGGTGCCCGACAAGGACAAGGCGCAGGCGAAGCTGCCGCTCAAGGACAAGACTGCCCAGCAGAAAATTGCAACGCCGAAGCCCACGCAATCGGCGAAGCAAATCGCCAGGAAAATCGCCCGGCAACAGGCGGCAAAGCTCACGGCGAAGCAAAAGCAGGATCTGCGCAGAGGCGAGCAAAAACCGGAGGACGTGGAGGCGCGGCGCACGCGGCTGAAGAACCTGATCAAACTGGGCAAGGAGCGCGGTTTCCTAACCTACTCCGAAATCAACGACCATCTGCCCGACGACCTGGTGGACGCGGAGCAGATCGAGTCCATCATCACCACCTTCAGTGACATGGGCATCCAGGTCTATGACGCGGCGCCGGATGCGGAAACGCTGCTAATTTCCGAAAACGCGCCGGCGGCCGTGCCCGACGAAGACGCCGAAGAGGAAGCCGAGGCCGCGTTGTCCACGGTCGATCCCGAGTTCGGTCGCACCACCGACCCGGTGCGCATGTACATGCGCGAGATGGGCTCGGTCGAGTTGCTGACGCGCGAGGGCGAGATCGAGATCGCTAAGCGCATCGAAGACGGCCTGAAGCACATGATCCAGGCGATTTCCGCCTGCCCCACCACCATCGCCGAAATCCTCGCCCTCGCCGCCAAGGTGTCGCGCGACGAGATGCGCATCGACGAACTGGTCGACGGACTTATCTATCCAAACGCGAAAAACGAGCCGGTCACCGAGCTCGCGGAAGCGGTAACCGAGGAGGAGGAAGAACTCGACGAGGAGGCGCAGAACGCCGCCATCACGGCGAGCCTGCAACAACTGAAGGAAGACGCCCTGGCGCGCTTCGGCACCATCCATCGTCTGTTCGAAAAGAACAAGTCGGCGCTGGCCAAGCACGGATCGCGCAGCAAGGAGTACCTGAAGATCCGCGACAAGATTTCGGGCGAACTGATGAATATCCGCTTCTCCGCGCGCATCGTCGAGCGCCTTTGCGACGCCTTGCGCAGCCTGGTGGAACAGACGCGGCGGCACGAGCGCCACATCCAGCAGTTGTGCGTAACCAAGGGCAACATGCCGCGTCCGCACTTCATCAAGGTGTTCCCGGGCAACGAGACCAACTTGAGGTGGGTGGGTAACGAGATCGCCGCGCGCCATCCTTACAGCAACCAGCTTGCGCGCCATCAGCCTGCAATCATGGAAAACCAGCAGAAGCTGCTGAACCTGCAGGCGAAGATCGGGATTCCGCTGAAGGACCTCAAGGACATCAACAAGCAGATGTCCACGGGCGAGGCCAAGGCGCGCCGCGCCAAGCGCGAAATGACCGAAGCCAACCTGCGGCTGGTCATTTCGATCGCCAAGAAATACACCAACCGCGGACTGCAGTTCCTCGACCTGATCCAGGAAGGCAACATCGGCCTGATGAAGGCGGTGGACAAGTTCGAATACCGCCGCGGCTACAAGTTCTCGACCTACGCCACCTGGTGGATCCGCCAGGCGATCACGCGCTCGATCGCCGACCAGGCGCGCACCATCCGCATTCCGGTGCACATGATCGAAACCATCAACAAGATGAACCGCATCTCGCGCCAGATCCTGCAGGAGACCGGGCAGGAACCCGATCCGGCCACCCTCGCGCTGAAGATGGAAATGCCCGAGGACAAGATCCGCAAGATCCTCAAGATCTCCAAGGAGCCGATTTCAATGGAAACGCCGATCGGCGACGACGATGATTCGCATCTGGGCGATTTCATCGAGGACGCGGCCACCATGGCGCCGGTGGATGCGGCGGTGTACGGCTCCCTGCGCGACGCCACCAAGGAAGTGCTGGACTCGCTCACGCCGCGCGAAGCGAAAGTACTGCGCATGCGCTTCGGCGTCGAAATGAACACCGACCACACGCTCGAAGAAGTCGGCAAGCAGTTCGACGTCACGCGCGAGCGCATCCGCCAGATAGAAGCGAAAGCGCTGCGCAAGCTGCGCCATCCCTCGCGCTCGGAGCGGTTGCGCAGTTTTCTGGATAACGAAGCATAATGAACCCCCCCTCCTCTCCCAGGGGAGAGGAGGGGGGTGAGGGGTCTTCCCCAAACCCTGTATCATTTCCCGAAGGGCCTATAGCTCAGTTGGTTAGAGCAGAGGACTCATAATCCTTTGGTCCCTGGTTCGAGTCCAGGTGGGCCCACCAATAACAATGGCTAAGCCAGCGCCCTACATGACATTAAAAGCATTCCTAAGACTGGTCTTGCCGCCGTTCGTTCTGGAAATCTACAGGACGCTCAGGCGCACGGCGAACCCTTCCGCTGATCGCTTTGTCTACGCACCGCTTGGCTGGGAAACCAAGCTGTCCGCAGCGGCGGGGGGGTATGAGTCCGCCAGAGCAATTGCTTTTTACCGCGATGGCTGGGCACCGTTCGTGGACGCGCTACAGAACGCTCACACGAAGCTGGTGACGGATCTGGGCCCTGACCCGGACAAGTGGACCATGGCCTGCGAACACAACGGTTTCATGACGTTCGGCTACGTTCTCGCACTCGCCGCGCGGCAAAAGGGCACGCTCAAAATCCTCGATTATGGCGGTTCTCTCGGGACATTCTATTTCATTAGTCGGGCCTTGATCCCGGATGTGACTCTTGAGTACCACTGCAAGGAGCTTGCGGAAGTGGCGCGGGCGGGCCAAGAAATGAGTTCGGAGGTCATATGGCACACGGATGATTCGTGCTTCGACGAGCAGTACGATCTGGTGATGTTCAGTGGAAGCCTTCAGTACGTCAGGGACTGGCAGGTGGTATTGCGCAAGGCCTCGCAAGCGACGCGCGCGTACCTTTTCTTGTGGGCAGTCCCGGTTGTGGAGCGCGCCGCCGCTTATGTAGCGCTACAAAGACATGCCGGCGCGCTGATGCTTCACCAGCAATTTAACAAAGCCGAACTTCTTGCGGCAATTGACGGCACAGGCCTGAGCTTGATCCGGGAATTCTGGCTGGAAGACCCCCCGCGCATCGCCGACGCGCCCGAGCAGCCCTCCTTCTACGGGTGCCTGCTGAAACGCGAGGCGTGAAATGAGCGGTCCCGGAGGATCGGACGGGCGTGAAATTACGGTTGTCCACGAAGACAGGAAAAGTTCGGCGGTGTCCGGATCATGGTGGGGTCCGTGCAAGAAACTTGAGGATCGGGCTGAAGTCCTTTCGGGCGTCCGGAACGCGGCCTGCAAGAAACTCCGTGCCATAGACGAAATCAAGCGAGATCCATCCGACACGTCGATACAGATTACGCGCCAGCCTTTTGACGATACTACCCTCGGGCAACCGGACAAGACGCCTGACGATCGGGACCACGGTGGACATCGACAAGGTCACCGTCGGCTCCTCGAGAATGTTCGATAGCAGCGCGGGCGCCACCAACATCCTGTAGCACGCGATGACACAATCCCTGGCGTCTTCCTCGGATATGCCGTCGGATGCTGCAAGGAAGGCCGACGCGACGTTCACGAATTTCGTGAAATCCTCCGACCACGATTCCACCAGCATGCGCCCGAACCAGTCTCCGAATCTCTGCGCGTGAGTTCCTCCACTGCTGGCCGGTGAGTTGCTCTGGCGGGCGAGGTAAAGCGTGTCCAGGCGCTTGGCCTTGCCCGCTATCGCCGTGAGGAAACACACTACCTGTTCGAATATGAACAGGTCCTTCGGGCCGAGATCTCGAACGATCTGGTAATGTTTTCTCGCTTCCCCCGTCCTCTTGACATCGTAGAAGAAAGTGTCGGCGGTGCTGACTGCCTGGGCCCGTATGCGCTCTCTGGCGCTATCGCCGTCGACGGACTTGATCTCACGGGTGCATTTCCACTCAATATTGTTTCCGTAGAGCAGCCCCTTATCTCCGCTGGAAGGGGACGGAAGAACCCAGAATACCGCGCCTTGACCTCCGCACGTGGCATAGTCGGGATGGGCCGACAGGAAGCGCACCGCTTCGCCGAGCGCGTCGGCGAAGAAAAAGTCGTCGTTGTCCGCCATGGCGACGTATGGGGTCCGCACTCGCCCGAGCGCGTCCGCAATCTTCGAGTAGTAGTCGGGGTAGCTCCGGTCTGGCGGGTAGCGGACATATTCATAATTCACGTTCGGGAACATCCTCCGGTCCGACAGCGGCAAGCTCGCCCCGTCGTCTGTCCCGCCGTCGGCTATCAGCACTTTGAACGGGAACAGGGTCTTTTCGGCATAGCTCATCCAGCGCAATGTGAATGGGACTCTATCCTTCAGCGTCAGCAGAATGGTCAAATCTTCATGAACGCTCATGGTGGAGTCGGTTCCGTCTAGGAGGCCGATCGTACGGCCACGGTCAGCGAGGGGTATGGCGCCAGGACTATGATGGTCCAGTCCGGATGGGCGCAACGAATCTCATCGATCGCCGGAACGATCGGAGGTTTTCCGTACTTCACCATCCATTCGACCCGATCCCGGTTGGCGCTGCCTCCTTCCATGACGATGGCCTGCCTCACCCTGCCCGCCCAGTGCCTGAACACGAAGCGGTAGGTATCGCCGTCATTGGACAAATCAACGTGCAAGTAATCGAGATCCTTGTGGCGATCATGTGCCAGGAGCGCGTCGGCCTTCGTGATCGCCGACCAATTCTCGAGCCCGCACGCCCTGATGTGCTTGTTGACGTCTGCATGCTGCGCATGACGATAGGGATAGTCCTCGAACAGGTCGACTCCCCGGATGCTTCCGGCGCCGTTGTCCCGCAGCGCTGCCGCGACAGCGAGGAGACTGAAGCCCTGGAGGACCCCGAGTTCGACGCAGCGCCGGGGCCTGATCGCCCGGACCAGGGCGTAGAAGAAATGGCCGTAGCCGTGGTCCTTGTATGTCGAGTACACCGCCTCTACGCGTTCCTGCCCCCGATAGGTGGGCCTGTTCACGTCGGGGGGCAGGTAATCGCGAAGGGCCTCGAGCGCCTTGCAGCGCTCAAGGAGGGTTGTGAAGCTGCGATCCCGCCAGCAGGGCGTGCCAACGGGAACATCAGGGCGTGCGCGATCAAACGGTTCGCGAAGCCGCGGCATGATCCTGTCCGATCGTGTTCCCCCCTGTTCCGGAGGCGGGCGTCCGTAACAGGCGTAGCGTTTCCCCGATTCCTCCCTGCATCGTCCCATTGGATTCGAAACGGCGGTTCGCATGACGCAGGTCCCCGCTTCGCGCCAAGGAACCCAGCAATTGGTCGGTCCCCAGCTTGGATTCGGCGCAGGGGTCCTGGGGCCGCAGGTTCGCTTCGGGATGGTCCTCGTCGACAAGTTCGCTTTGGGTCCCGCGGATCTCTTCGTCGATACGAACGCAAGTGCGGCGCCGGTTCGGGCGAAGACAATTCCCCTTGGCGCAGATAGTGAGTTCCCCATCCTTTGACGCGTTTCGGATGATCCTGTTCAATATTCCCCTATCGCCGCGACTGCTCAGAGACCACGGCCCATAACCATTTGGCAGACGCAAGATTACCCCGGAAACGATCTTCTCGTCCGCATTATATTTCAAATGATTTCCGCTCATCAGCTTGTGCACGTCGTCGACCGTGAGCGGTTTTTCCGCATGGTCCGCATCCACGGGCGTTCGGATCGCGATGCCCGATTCCGTAAGCGTTTATAAGTAGTTGATTGTGCTAGTTGTCAATAACTCTATCTTCGCCTCATAATCCTTTGGTCCCTGGTTCGAGTCCAGGTGGGCCACCAATAATAGAGGTGTTAGCCGATAGCAACTGCTAACGCTTTTTTATCTGCGGCACTGGTGGGGCACTTGCAGGCAACAAATTACCCTGTTGAGCAGTCACCCGAGGGGATAAGCTGGTGGCGGAACACCTGTAGCAATTATGGGGGGACAATGCGTAGAGTCATTTTTACGATGCTACTGAGCATTGTGAGCAGTAGCGCGGCGGCGGCGTGGGAGCAGTGGTTTGTGCCTAAGAGCAATTTGTCGGAATGGGTTGTGGCCAACTACAATGAAGCCGTCACCATCTACGCCGATACCGCCACCGTTCGCAGGGCGGGCAACATGGCGCAAATGTGGGATCTGACCGACTTCCGGACGGGCAAGGCGCTTAGTGGAGATAAGCGGTCCCTGTCATTCAGGAAGGAACAGGAATACGATTGCAGCGGACAGCGAGCGCGAATACTTTATATCTCCTGGCACTCGGAGAATATGGGAACAGGTGAAATACTTGGCAGCGACCGTACCCCTGGCGATTGGCGACCAGTCCTTCGGGGCACGATACTCGAAAGATTGTGGACAACGGCCTGTGGAAAATAGGCGCTAGTGATCTTGTCACCGACGGAATCGGAGCGGCCCGCGGGAAAGAGTGCGACGCGTACAGGCCGTCAACGACCCGCGCGCCGCTGGGGCAAGGCGGGTTATGTAGCACTTTTCATCATCCTTGCTCTCACCGCCGTGCAGTGCATCAGGCTGGGTATGGCGGGACTTCTGGTGCAAACGGCGCAATTCGAAGTCGACCGGTGGACTCCTGCGTCCAGAACGCCGGGCGTGGCGGAAATCAGCCGAACCGCGAAATATTTGACCGAGAGCCTTGGATACACCCCGGACAACCCTTGGGCGCTGGAAGGCGTCGGCGCCTTGGACCTGGCCAAAATGCGGGCCTCCAGAATCCCGCGCCAGGCGCACGCCGCCGCGAGGGATGCTCACGCGCGGTTTCGCAAGGCCCTGCTGCAGCGGCCGACCTCGCCATTCCTGTGGGCGAACCTCGCTTTGACCAAGCTCTATCTCGACGAAATCGACGACGAGCTTCTGACGGCGCTGCGGCACGCCGATGAACTGGGCCCGTGGGAACCAAGCGTGCAGCAGACGACGCTGTTCGTAGGGCTTGCCGTCTGGCGCGATCTCGATCCTGCTCTGCGGCAGGTGCTGGCGCGGACAGTCGAGCGCGGGGCATCGCGCAATGCCAACAAAATGTTCGAAATCGTGAAAAGTTACACGCGTTTTGACCTCATTTGTGCTATAGAGAAATATCAAGCGATTGCCGCCGCGGATTGCGGAAAAGCTGCGGAAACAGCCAAATCAGCCAAATCAGCCAAACCGGCCGCACCGACGAACAAGGGATATCGTCAATGAATGCCACAAGGAATGTACACAGCGGGGCGGCAAGCGCGTTTGGCGCGTGCTGCGTATTGATCGCGTTTGCCGCTTTTTCATCCGCGGCATGGCCGCAAGCCGGATATTTGCACAAGGTTTCGGGTCTGGTTTCCGTCCAAAGACAGGCAGGCAAAGTGGAGGCGGCCAAGGCCGGGGATAAGTTCGACGCCAACACGGTATACCGCGCCGGCGCCGATGGAGCGTTGATGCTGAAGTTCGCCGACGGCCAGGTTGTCGCACTGGGCGCAAACTCCGCCTTGCGTGTCGATCAATACCACTACGATCCAGCCAGCCGCAGCCAGAACCGTTCGACCATAGAGATGATGCAAGGCGAGATGCGTTTCGTGGCCGGCCTCATCGGCGCAGCCAACAGCGAAGGCGTGCGCGTTATTGCGGGAAACACGGTGATCAACATAAGCCCGGGAGGGGCCGACTTTAGCGTGGGAGTCACCCCCGGCGCGCAGGAGGCCGGGTACATCGCGGTCGCGCTCGGCGAGATTTCCGCGCGCACGCCGAGCGGCGATATCGGTAAAATCTCGGCCGGCCAGTATGCCCCATGGCAACCCGGGCGCACTCCGGGGCCACCGGTGCCTCTTGCGGCGGCGCCCGCCGCGATCCAGGCGAGGGTTGGAGCGCTGTGGGCGGCGATATTGCCGGCGAGCACGCCGGTGGAGATTGCATCGGCGGCACGTACAGCGGCGACGGTGGCCGCGCTCGGCCCGGCAATGGCTTCCGTGGGCGTCGATGCGAGGCTAGCGGCGGAAGCGGAGGCCAACCGGGCGCAGGCCGCCGCGAACGCCGATCCGCAGAACGCGCAGTTGCGTGCCGCGGCACAGGGGGCCAGAGAACTGGCGAATCTGGCGGCCCAAGAAGAAGCTGCCGCGAGCGAGGCCGGCATTGCGGCGAAAGCAATTGCGACCATGCTGCAAGACTTGCCGCCCACGGCCGCAGGCCCGGTGCTGGCGCAGGTCCCGGCAGCCGCAGCGGCGCGCCCGGGGGAATCTATGTCGATTATCACATCGGTAACGCCAGGCGCGGGAGGCGGCTGTACAGGTAGTAGGTGCTGACAGCGACCCGAAGCTGCATCGGGCCCGGCAACGCGGGTTTCCGGGCCTGTTCATTTCCGGGCTCGTTCGTCTGAGCGCTCGCCGTGCACCATAGTCCTGATGACAGCGGAGGGATGTTTGTCCTTTATCTGGCACTGCTCGCCTGGGCTCCCGTCCCGTTGGGCAGCAACCGCCCCTGGGCATGGGCCTTGCTCGCTCTATGGGCATTGGCGCTCGCGCTATGGTGGCTGGCCGGCTGCATCCGCGGCAAGCATTCCTACCCCGCGATAATCAAAGATAGCCAGCCGATACTTCTATGTGGGCTCCTGTGGCTGGGCTACGTCTGGCTGCAGCTCGTCCCGCTCCCTGTCGAGATCCTGAAAATCCTCTCGCCGCAGGCGGCCCGGTGGCACACTGCGGCCGCCGCCCCCGCCACGCTAGTCTTGGCGCCGCTGACGCTTGATCGTTACGCCACGCTGGAGGCCGCGTGCAAGAGCACAGCGTACCTCGCGTTTTTTGCGCTGAGCCTGATTCTGTTGCGGGACCGCGACCGGATTCGCTACACCGCCTATGCGCTGATCGCATCGGGGGTGTTGCAGGCCTTGTATGGCGCCCTGATCAGCCTGCAAAGCGCGGGCGACGTAGCGTCCGGCACCTTTGCCAATCGCAACCACTATGCCGCCTATCTCACCATGTGCCTGTCCGTCGGGATCGGCGTGCTAATTGCGAGCCTCACGGGTGCGAAGCACCGGTCGTGGGGATCGTTTTTTCGCAATCTGATGCAATGGATCATCACCCCGAAAATGGGCTTGCGGCTCGGGCTGGTGATCATGGTCATCGCCCTGGTGCTCACGCGCTCGCGCATGGGGAACAGCTCCTTTTTCATCAGCCTGCTCATCACCGGGGTCATCGGCCTGCTGCTCGCGAAGCGGGCGACCAAGTCCATGGTCATCCTGCTCGTCAGCCTCGTCGCCATCGACGTATTTATCGTCGGCACTTATTTCGGCACGCGGCGCGTGGTCGAGAGAATCACCCAGACCACGGCGGAAACCGAGGATCGGGACGAGGTCGCGGCTTACGCGTTAGAGATGTGGAAGGATTACCCGGTGTTCGGATCGGGCCTGGGTTCGTTTCCAGTGGTGTTTCCGCGCTATAGCGCGGAAGGGACTCTTGTGTCCTATACGCATGCGCACAATGACTATCTGGAATTCGGCGCCGAGGCCGGCGTGGTCGGCCTGTCGCTGCTCGGGCTGATGGTGCTCATGTCCTTCGCGGCCGCGCTGCGCGCCCAGTACCTGCGCCGGGATCCGCTGATGCGAGGTCTGTCGTTCGCGGCCATGATGGGCATCCTGGCGCTGATGATCCACAGCTCCGTGGACTTCAATCTGCAGATACCGGCCAACGCGCTGACATTCATGCTGCTGCTCGCGTTTGCCTGGATCTCGCTTTATCACGAGAGGTGAGAACCCGGAAGGCGCAGTCCGGACACTGTGTTCGCGAATTCGCCACAACCGCCCTGTCGCGAGCGCCGCGCAGCCTATGCGGAAATTGGCGCACGCGCAAGTTCGCTCGCGGCATGTAACCTTATT
Source organism: Betaproteobacteria bacterium (assembly GCA_004298385.1). Taxonomy (GTDB): domain Bacteria; phylum Pseudomonadota; class Gammaproteobacteria; order Burkholderiales; family SG8-39; genus 2-12-FULL-64-23. The sequence goes on from SCTX01000041.1 coordinate 16,374, forward strand.
TGAAACGCCCTATAGGAAAACTCAGCGCTTCCCGAACAGCGCACGCGCAAGTTTCGGGTGCGCGGCGAAGCGAGCGATGTACTCGGCCTCGTCGCGGCCGCCCTTGGCGCGGATCACGCGCGCCAGGGCGCGCCGGTCGGCCTGACTCCAGCGCGCCACCCCCGGCAGCGCAAACACCACCAGGGGACTCCAGCGCCGCCAGGCGAGGCGCTCGCCCGCGGAAAAGCCGCGCAGCGAGCGCACGCCGGTTAGTCTCATGGTTTCGCGGCTGCATTCGGCGAGGACGCGCTCGCGTTCACCCGCCGCTCGTGCCGCGAGACCGTCGCAGACACGCAGGCCCAGTTCGGCCACCGGCGGCAGGCTTGGTGCGCGCGAGCGGTCTAAATCGAACAGGAGGTGCGACTCGGCTAGAGCGCGCAAGGTCGCCGCACGCGAACGGTACGCCGGGTCGGCGCGCATGCGTGCCAGTTCTTTGCGCATGAGACGGCGCGCGTCCGCGGTCAAAGGCCTGAACCCCAGTTTGTAGTAGAACCACCAGGCGCCCGAGGCGATCGCTTCGTCGTTGCCCTTGCCGAGCTGATACGGATCGAGGCTGAACGACTCGGCGCCTAACAGGTGCCGCACCACCGCCAGCGCGCGGGCGAAGGTGTAGGCTGCCTCGGCGCCGCGAAAGCTCGCGAAAATGTTGAACGTCATTACGGCCGAGCGCCCGCTCACGAACGCTTCGCCGTAGCCGATCGGCACGCCGTTATGCAGGATCAGGTAGCCGCAGGTCGCGGGGACGAGCGCGCGACGCTCGGGGATGACGCCGATCAGGACAAAGCCGAGCCCGCCACCGTCGTCGACCAGGCGCACGTCGCGGGCATTGCCATAGGCGAATGCATCGAGGTCGCGCGAGCGGGTCACCATCGCGCCGCGCGCAAGCTCGATCAGTTGCCCGCCCTCGCGCGCGGACGCGAGGCGCACGGCGCGAGGAATCCGCCCCAGTTCCTCGCGCAGATCGGGGCGCGCGCGCCGTAGCGGCTCGCGTTGATAGGCCATCGGCGCCGCCGCATGTTTGGCGCGGGTGCGCGAGGGCGTGTCCGGGCCGGGTTTCAGTTCGTAAGTCGGCTCGATCGCGTCGTGGAACGCCTCGCGCGTGAACCCGTCGCCCGACATGACGTCGATGCGGCGCGCAAGAAACGCCGCATCGCCCTCCCCGCGTGCGCGCAGCCGGTCTATCGCCGCGAACACCGGCGGGTCGAGTTCCTTTAGCGCAGCGGTTTCAGCCCAGGTAACCAGCAGCGGCAGCGCCGCACCGAGCTTGTCCGCGACCTCGGCTTCACTGCGGTCGATTTCGATCCTGTCTGGCCAGCGCCGGGCAAGCCAGCGCAGGGTGGACCAGAAAAAGCGGTAGCGAATCGCCGTGCCCGCAATCCCGGTGTCGGTGAGCGCCTCGCGCTGACGCCTCAGATCGGCGCGCCCGGCGAAGCGCGCGAGCATGCGTTCGACCTCGGCGAGCAAGCGTTCATCGTCGGGATAGGCGCGCAGGAAGCACAGCACCTCGTGCAGGCGCAGGATCGCGCGCGCCGAGCCTAGCTTTGCGTGCGCGAGCCGGGCGAGCAGCGCCAGCTTCGCCTCGGCACTGCCCGCGCCGTAGCCGTCCTTCGAGCGTTCGAGCGCGCTGAGTATCCTGATCGTCATGAATTTACCCAATCGCTGAGGCCCACACTGCAGGACGGAAACGAGATGCGACAGCCACTCGCGCGGAAAGCTTATCAGAATGGCGTCCCTGGTCGGGAATGCCGGCTTATGGCTTCTGCAGGGCGCGGACAACCGGTGCATAATATGTTACACGGTCGAACAAAAACCGGCAGGCAAGCATTCACGCTTGCAAGCATTCACGCTTGCATCGCTTTTGCGGTAAACCTTAAACATTCGATCATTGCTTCCACATCGGGTGTCGATAACCAAGCTTAGGGGGCATTGGCTCTACCCTGCAGGAGTCAACTTCGGGAACGCAGTGGGATCCTATTCCAAGGCAAGCGTAGCGTCCGCAAAGACCGCGATCTTCAGAATTGCGGCGTTTTTTTCTTTGCTCGTCGCGGTCTGGGTATTCATCCAGAGCGGGATTCCCTTTGCCCTGGCGCTCGACATGAAGATCGAACGCGCCATATGGATTCAGACCTTCAGCGGATGGTTTTTTGTCATGGCCTCCGGATGGCTGCTATATCTCCTGGTGCATCGAACCTTGACTGCAATTTCGAGCGCCGAAGAAGACCTGAAGTTGCGGGACCGCGCGATCGAATCCAGCGTCAGCGCGATCTGCATCACCGACAATCTGGCCCCGGACAATCCCATTGTCTACGTCAATCCCGCGTTCGCGCGCATCACCGGGTATTCCAGCCAGGAGGTGCTCGGCCGCAATCCCCGCCTGCTGCATGGCGCCGATCTCGCGCAACCGGAGCTCATTACCGTTCGCGCCGCCCTCCACGACCAGCGCCCCTGCCACGTCGTGCTGCGCAATTATCGCAAGGACGGCAGCATGTACTGGAACGAACTCAATATCTCTCCGGTGCGAAACGACGCGGGCGTGGTCACCCACTACATCGGCGTGCATAGCGACATCACCGCTGCGAAAACACACCAGGACGAGCTGGCGCGGCAGGCGAACCACGATTCCCTGACCGGGCTGCCGAATCGCAATCTGCTGCGAGACCGCATCGACCACGCCTGTGCGCGCACGCGGCGTTACGGCGATTTCGCGGCAGTCGCTTTTCTGGATCTGGACAACTTCAAGGTTGTGAACGACAGCCTCGGCCATAGCCTTGGCGATCACTTGTTGCGCGCGGTCGCGGCACGGCTCGAATCGTCGCTGCGTGCCATGGACACGGTGGCGCGAATGGGCGGCGATGAATTCGTCCTCGTGCTCTCCGACCAGAAGAGCGAGCAGTCCGTTTCGGGCGAGCTGCAACGGATCGTCGAGCTGTTTTCCCAGCCGTTTGCGGTGGATGGCAGGGATGTGTTCATCACCGCAAGCGTCGGCGTCGCGCTATATCCGCAGGATGCGAGGGACCCGGAGTCGCTGATGAAAAGCGCCGAACTCGCAATGTACCGGGCCAAGGAATCCGGCCGCAACGCGTATCAGCTCTATACCGTGGAAATGCAAACCAGGGTCACCGAGCGCCTGGCGCTCGAGAGCAGGCTGCGGCGCGCGCTGGAGCGCGGGGAGTTCTCGCTCCACTACCAGCCGCAAGTGGATCTGCGCAGCAAGCGGATTTTCGGATGCGAGGCGCTCATGCGCTGGAAGCAGGCCGATCTGGGCACGGTCTCCCCGGCGAAGTTCATTCCACTGGCGGAGGAAACCGGCCTGATCGTCCCGATCGGCGAATGGGTTTTGCGAACGGCATGCCGGCAATGCAAGTTCTGGCAGGACGCCGGATTGCCGGCGGTTACCGTGGCGGTGAATATCTCGGCGCGGCAGTTTCGGGAAAAAAATTTTTTGCAACTGGTCGCGGCCATACTCGCCGAGACGGGGCTGGCCCCCCGCCGGCTCGAGCTCGAAGTCACCGAGAGCGTCACCATGCATGACGCACAGAACATGATCGCGGATCTTCAGGCCTTCAGGGATATGGGCGTAAGCCTATCAGTGGACGATTTCGGCACCGGTTATTCCAGCCTGAGTTACCTGAAGCGCTTTCCCGTCGATCGATTGAAAATAGATCAGTCGTTCGTGCGCGACCTCAGCACCGACGCCGACGATGCCGCGATCGCACAGGCGATAATCACCCTGGGACATTCCATGAATCTGCGCGTGATCGCGGAAGGCGTGGAAACGCCGGAGCAGCTCGCATTTCTGCGCCGGAATCAATGCGACGAAATGCAGGGATATCTGTTGGGCAAGCCCATGCCGGCGGACGAATTCGGGAAACTGCTGGAATCGGGCCGGACTCTGGCGCCGTAGCGTTATACGTGGCGACTTAAATCGCGCCTTCGTTGTTGCAAAGTTGCGATTTTGCGCGGACGAAAAGCCGTCCGCGCGGATCGTCGATTGCGCACGGATGAAAAACACATCCGCGCGCAATCGACGATCTTGTATAAAAGCCACCCCAAACCGCCCTTGCTTTTATCCATAACCGTGTTTTTGGTACGGATGCGCCTTTTATCCGTACCAAAAACACGGTTGGCGCGCGTAGCGCGCAAATCCGATAAAGTGCGGAACATGGCACATGAAAATCACGCCCGCTCCCATGAACCAAAGGGGCACGACCGGGCTTTCGCAGTCGGCATCGCGCTCAACCTCGGGTTCGTCGCGATCGAGTCGGTGTACGGGGTGCTTTCGCATTCCATGGCTCTCCTGGCCGACGCCGGCCATAACCTGAGCGATGTTCTGGCGCTGGCTCTCGCCTGGGGAGCCAGCGTTTTGGGCCGGCGCGAGCCGTCCCAGCGCTTCACTTACGGCCTGGGCAGTTCCTCCATCCTGGCAGCCCTGGTCAATGCCATGCTGCTGATGCTGGTGGTCGGCGGCATCGCCGTGGAGGCGGTTCAGCGCATGATGCACCCGGTTCCGGTCGCCACCATGACGGTCATTTGGGTGGCCCTGTGCGGGATCGTGGTCAACACGGCGACCGCGCTGTTTTTCCTGCGCGGCCGCGAACACGACTTGAACCTGAAGGGGGCGTTCCTGCACATGGCGGCCGATGCGGCCGTCTCTCTGGGGGTGGTGCTCGCCGGCGTGGGCATGCTCTACACCGGATGGACCTGGCTCGATCCCGCCATGAGCCTCGCCATCGCGGCGGTAATCGTCGGCAGCACCTGGGGACTGCTGCGCGATTCGCTGAATCTGTCGCTGCATGCGGTTCCGCCACGCATCGACACCGAACTGATCCGCGGATATTTGCGCGCGCTCGACGGTGTCGACGAAATCCACGACTTGCACATCTGGGGCATGAGCACCACCGAAACCGCGCTGACGGTGCATCTGGTCATGCCGGACGGACATGCCGGCGACCGCTTCATTGCCGAGGTCGCGAACGGGTTGCGCCGGCACTTCGGCGTCGGGCATGCAACGATTCAGGTCGAAACGGGCGACGAACTCCACCCATGCCCGCTCGCGCCGGACCACGTGGTGTAAGCAGGGAGCCGTCCCGCTCTACGCCAGTTCGCACTCAACGCCGAAGCCTGCGCCGGCATCCTGCCCCAGCACCTTTGCCAGGTATGGCATGGCGAGATTCAGTGCCTCAGGCAGCAGCCAGGGCGGGTTCAGAACGAACATGCCGCTGCCGTGCAGGCCGAAGCCGCTCGCCTCGGGCTTCTTTACCGAAAGGGTCACGTGCAGCCAGTCCTTCTCCTGCAGGGCTTTCAGCTGCTCGGGAAACTGGCGCGATTCACGCCGCTGCACCTGCGGATACCAGACGGCATAAACCCCGGCCGCGAAGCGCTTCTGCGCATCGCGCACGGCCTTCAGGACCCGCCGGTAATCGCCTCTGTCTTCGTAAGACGGGTCGATCAGCACCAGAGCGCGGCGCGAGGGCGGCGGCAGGACAGCCTGCAGGCCGGCGAAACCGTCGCCGGCCTGCACCATCGCACGCGGGGCGTCGTCGCGAAAATATTGCTGCAACAACTTGCTCTCGGTGCTGTGCAATTCGAACATCCTCAGCCGGTCCTGCCGGCGCAGCAGTTGCAGCGCGAGTTGGGGCGAACCCGGATAGCGGCGCAGGGTGCCGTCGGGATTGAGCGTGCGGACTTGCTCGACGTAGTCGGCCACCGGCTGCGGTAGATCCTTCAGCGGCCACAAGCGGCCGATGCCCGTTTCGTACTCCGCATTCTTCTGCGCATAGCCCTCGTCTAGCGCGTAGGCCGCCGCGCCGGCGTGGGTGTCGATAAACCAGAGCGGCTTGTCCTTCTGCGTCAGGTAGCGCAACAGATGCACGAGGACGACGTGCTTCAGCACGTCGGCGTGCATCCCTGCGTGAAAACCATGGCGGTAGCTGAGCATTTAGGTTTTCGAGCCACAGGCCCCGACTTGCTACATCAATACTTATCGTATTTTGTTGCCTTGCCGCGCACGGTGTCGGCGGGATATTTTCCGGCGTTGATCGCAATTTTTTCCGCGGCCGCCGCAATCAGGTCGACGCCGAGCTTGTCGGCCAGCAGAACCAGGTAGACCAATACGTCGGCCATCTCATGGCGCACCGCCTCGAGCGTCTCCGGGCGAAGTTGGCCCGACTGTTCCGGGGTGAGCCAATGAAACTCTTCCATCAGCTCGGCCGCCTCGATCGCGACGCCCATGGCGAGGTTCTTCGGAGTGTGGAATTGATCCCAATCCCGCTCCTCGGCAAAAGCGCGGATAAGGAGCGCGAGTTCGTCCAGCTTGCCCGGCGGTGGACGCGGCGTCACGGCTGCGTTACGCCGGCCTTGCGCGCGCGCGCAGCGCCGCGGCCACGGCCGCGGCCGATTCGCGAATGAGCTTTGCCGTGGTGTCCCAACCGATGCAGGGGTCGGTCACGGAACAGCCGTAGATCAGCCTGGATTTGTCCTCCGGAATCGGCTGGTTGCCCGCCACGAGGTTGCTCTCCAGCATCAAGCCGACGATGGAGCCATTGCCTTCGATGATCTGGTGAATGCAATCCTTGAACACCAGAGGCTGCAGCTCCGGCTTCTTGCGCGAATTCGCGTGCGCGCAGTCGATGACCAGGTTGGGGCCGAGCCCTGTCTGCAACAGTTCCTGTTCCGTCAGCGCCACTTGCGCTGTGTCGTAGTTCGGGCTTTCGCCCCCGCGCAACACGATGTGCCCGTAGCGGTTGCCGCGTGTGCGCACGATGGCCGGCGCCCCATCGGGGGTGATGCCGAGGAAGCTGTGCGGCTCGCGCGCCGAGCGGATGGCATTGATCGCCACGCCGATGTTGCCGTCGGTGGCGTTTTTAAATCCCACCGGGGCCGAAAGGCCGCTCGCCATTTCGCGATGCGTCTGCGATTCGCTGGTGCGGGCGCCGATCGCGTACCAGGCGATGAGATCGCCCAGGTACTGCGGCGAGGCCGGATCCAGGGCTTCGGTGGCGGCAGGCACGCCCATTACCGCCAAGTCTCTCAAAAACCGGCGCGCGCGCTCCATGCCTTCCTCGATATGGAAGGAGTCGTCCATATGCGGATCGTTGATGAAACCCTTCCATCCGGTGACGGTCCTGGGCTTCTCGAAATAGACGCGCATCACCAGATAGAAACTGTCCCGCACTTCGGCCGCGAGCGCGCGCAGGCGCTCGGCATAGTCCAGGCCCGCCGCCGGATCGTGAATGGAGCAGGGACCGACGATCACCAGCAGGCGCGGATCGATCCGGTCGAGCACGCGGCACAGGGTCGCGCGCGCCGCGGCGACGAATTGCGCGCCTTCATCGGCAAGGGGGATGCGTTGGTGCAGTTCCCGCGGCGAGGGCATCGCCTCGAACGAGACGACGTTCAGGTTTTCGGTGGAAGGGAAGCTCATTGCGCCACCCCGAGCATGCCATTTTTCGGATACAGCAGCAACATTATTGCCAACAATTTTCTCATCATTGCCCCTATCGTATCCGCTATCGGCATCGCTGGGAGCAAAGCTCGCGCGCAGCGCCGGTGATCTCGTCTCGGCAGATCACCATGCTTGGTTGCAAGACCTGTCCCAGGTCGGTCGACTGAAATACGTCGCGCGAAATATTCGCGAGAACCAACCCGTAACCCCATGGAAAGAGTAGGCGTCCCTGATAATGTTCTCGCTCCCCGACCGTTAGTACGGGATCGCCCTCAAACAGTTGAATTACAGAAAACACGTTTTGGCGCGCCTGCTCAAGCGGGTTGACGGCTCTTCTCAACCCCTTCGGCGTCAACAGCGTCACGCTCGCTCTATCAATAGACTGGATGCTGTCTAGCTTCCAATCCTTGACCTCCAGCACGAGCAAGCCACGACGCGGATGAAAAACGATGAAATCGGGATGAACCCTGTTCGGGCCGACTGGCACATCGTACCAACAGAGGTAGTCGTCTTCGAGATGGGACTCAAGCCGCCGTCCAAAGCGCCGCTCGCCGGGAGTCATCTTCCCGACAACGCTGCCTAGCGAGGGAATTAACGAAGCCATCTAGCTATTCCGGATTGCGCTGGTTCTCATCGTTCGCCTTTCGTTCGAACCACGGCGGCTCCTCCGCCCACATTCTACGCGCAGACCGCTCAGGGCTTGATACTGAAATCGAGATCCTCGCCAGTTGCCAGAGTGGCCGGTCAAGCGCAGACATTTCGAGGCCGGAAAGGACGAAGATCAGTTGCGCAGCTAGAAGAGTTTGGTGAAGACGCCGCGTACTTTCGCCGCCTCGTAGGCCGAGAGTTCCAGCGGATTGCGACGGATGTTCTGGTCCTTGGAGATCACCACCCAGCCCCGCTTGCCCGCCTGCGCGAGCCACTCGACGTCGGTGGTGTTCTGCGCGAAGTCGTCGTCATGGGCCTCAACCTTCGCGCCGGCAACGCGCAAGGCTTCCGGCACTATGAAACGGCCGAGTTGCCTATCGACGAAGAAAGTAAGGGATGCGAGCCGCGCTGCGGCCGGCCGATCGACTCCATTCCCCCTCGAACCCCTTCAACCCGGTCGCACCTCGAGCACGACGCGGCCTATGGCCTTGCGGGATTGCAGCAATTCCATCGCCTCGCGGAAACGCTCCAGCGGGAGCACATGCGAGACATGCGGCCTTAGCCGGCCCTTGTCGGTCCAGCCGAGCATCCAGTCTCGATAGGCAGCGCCTTCCTTTGGCTTGCGTTTGACGTGCTCCATGGCACGCACCCCAACGATGCTGAAGCATTTGAGCAGCGGTTGATTCATTTTGATTTCCGGAATCCGTCCACTGGCGAAACCAACCACCAGCAGGCGGCCGCCCCAGGCGATGCAACGCATGGACTGTTCGAACACCTCGCCGCCAACGGTATCGAGGATGACGTCGGCCCCGTTGCCTGCGGTGATCTCCATCACGCGATCTTTGAAGTTGTCGCGCGTGTAGTCGATTGCATGGTCGCTGCCGCGGTCTTGCGCAATCGCGAGTTTCTCCGGGCTGGAGGCTGTGGCAATGACGGTCGCGCCGAGAAGCTTGCCGACTTCGACGGCCGCGAGACCGACACCGCCGGCCGCGCCGTGTACCAGCAGCACCTCGCCGGATTGCAACTGTCCGCGCTGCAGCAGCGCGTTGGTCGCCGTCGACACCGCCACCATGAAAGAGGCGCCTTCGGCAAAGCTGAAATTCGCGGGCAGCGGCAACACCTCTTCAACCGGCGCAATCGCCTCCTCGGCGTAGCAGCCGTGCCATGCGCGAAACATGACGCGCTCGCCCGGCCGTCGATGTACTACGCTGGATCCCACCTCGGTGACGATTCCCGCGGCCTCCATGCCGGGAATGAAAGGCATGGGCGGCTTCAACTGATACTTGCCCGCCGCCATCAGGATATCCGCGAAATTGAGGCCGGCTGCGTGGACGGCAATTCGGACTTCGCCCGGCCCGACATGCATGATCGGCACGTTTTCCAGCTTCAGCAGATCGGGAGTGCCCAAGGTACGGCAGACAACGGCAGACACCATCAGGAAAACCCTTGCTCTGATTCCGATCGATCATTACGCGGGGTGTAACGCGGCTCCATGCTCAGACGATGATGCCCTCGGCACGCAACTGTTTGATCTGCGCCCGCCCGATGGCCGCGCTTACCCTGTCCTGGCTGCCTGGCGCGCCGGCGCACCCTGCGCGATGCGCGCAATACCGGCGTCGTCATAACCCGCCGCCTGCAGCACCTCGCGGGTGTGCTCGCCCAGGCGCGGCGGCGGCAGACGGATGCTGCCGGGTGTTTGCGAGAACCGCTGCGGGATCGCAGTGGTAATCAGCGGCCCTTCGCTGGGGTGTTCATACCGTTCAAAGAATTTGGTCTCTCTAAAATATGGGTTGGCAAGCAAATCCTGCAACCGGTTCATGGGCCCGTTCGGAATGTCCGCCGCGTCCAGAAGCGCGCGCCACTCCCCGGTGGTGCGCAGGCCGATCCGGTCCGCCACGATCGAGTACAAGGCGTCGATGTTCTCGGTGCGCCCCTCCATGGTCGCGAAACGCGGATCGAGCGCGAGTTCCGGCCGGTCGAGCGCGGCCAACAGGCGCCGCCACTGTTCGTCGCTGTTTGCGAGCAGGCAGATAAAGCCATCCTTGCTTGCATAGGGCCTGCGTTCGCGCGACAGTGCACGCCCGTAGCCCAGGCGGCCTTCGTCGCCGAACGCACCGGCCCACAAATGCTCGACCAGGTTGAACGACAGCATGGTTTCGAGCATCGGTATCTGCACCTGCTGCCCGCGACCGGTGCGCTCGCGGCTGAACAGGGCCATGCCGATGGCGGAGGCGAGAAATACGCCGCACAGTTTGTCAGCCACGATCGTGGGCAGGTAACCGGGTGCACCGGTGGCCATATGCACCAAATCGGCCAGTCCGCTCTCACCTTGAATCACATCATCGTATGCCGGCCGGTCGCGATACGGTCCGTCCGGGCTGTATCCCGGCGCCGAGGCGTATACCAGGCGGGGATTGTGCGCTGCAAGCGCGGCGTAGCTCAGGCCCAGGCGTTCGGCCGCCTGCGTTCGCATGCTGTGAACGAGCACGTCGGCATCCCCGGCCAGACGAAGCAATGCCTCGAGCGCGGCGGGACTCTTGAGGTCCAGCACCACGCTTTTCTTGTTGCGATTCATGTTGAGATAAAAGACCGACATTTGCGCATGCCGCGCAGGCCCGGTGTCGCGCATCGGGTCGCCCTGCGGCGGCTCGATCTTGATTACGTCGGCGCCCATGTCGCCCAGAGTCTGGGTCGCGAGCGGCCCCAGGACGTTCACGGTCAGGTCGAGCACGCGCACTCCGGCGAGCGCGCCGGCAGCGGGGGCGCCGGTGGCGGTTGTCACCCCCCGGCCTTGGGCTCACCGCGGCACTTGATCATGCGCAGCGGCGTGTAGGTCAGCACCACCTGGCCGTTGTGTTTGACCACCTTGTTGCGCGTGCGCACCAAGCCGCGGCCGGGGCGACTTTTCGATAGCCGCGCTTCGATCACTTCGCATTCGACGTGGATGGTGTCGCCGGCAAACGCCGGATTTTCTATGTTGAGTTCCATGTTGAGAAACGCAAAGCCGGTCTGTTGCATCGTCGCCTGCGCCAGCAATCCCTCGGCATAGCAATAGCTCAGCGATCCGGGGGCGAGGCGACCCTTGATATCGGACTCGTTCTTGAGAAATTCCATGTCCGTGAACAGCACTTCGGTCATGTGGACGACGTTGATAAATGCGCAGATGTCCGCATCCTGGATGGTGCGCGCCACGGTCTTGAAGGTCTTGCCGACAGGAAGGTCCTCGAAGTAAAGCCCCAGTCCGACAGTTTGCATTGCTGCTCCTTGTTACTGTTGAGAATTCGATTCGCAGTCTGCTAGCGCGCCGCTCGACCCAGCAGGTGGTTGGCGATGATGTTGCGCTGGATCTGGTTGGTGCCTTCGATGATCTGGGTGACCTTGGCGTCGCGGAAATAGCGGTTGATCGGATATTCGTTGGAAATGCCCGAAGCGCCGAACAACTGCACCGCGTCGGTCGCCACCTTCATCGCGACGTCGGTGGCGAAGCACTTGGCCATCGCCGCGATCGGCGCGAGATCGACTCCGGCGGCCCCGGCATCGACCATCGCGGCCGCCTTGTAGACAAGGCTGCGCGCGGCCTCGGTCTGGATCGCCATGTCGGCCAGCATCCAGCGTATGCCCTGGAAGTCGCTGATCGTCCGGCCGAAAGCGACACGGTTCCGGATGTATTCGCTGGCGTGGTCGATCGCGCCTTGCGCCAGGCCGACGCCGCGCGCGCCGATCAGCGGCCGGCTCTTGTTGAACGTTTCCATCACCAGCTTGAAGCCCTTGCCGGATTCGCCCAGGATATTCGATGCGGGCACGAAGACGTCGTCGAGAAACAGGGGGCAGGACGGCACGCCGCGCGCACCCATCTTCTCCTCCTTGCGGCCGACTTTGAAGCCCTTGCTGCCGCGCTCGACGACGAACAGATTGATGCTGCCGGTGGATTTGTCATCGGCGGTCTTGGCGGCCACCAGCACGAAGTCGGCGATATGGGAATTGGTGCACCAGACCTTCGATCCGGTCAGGCTGTAGCCGCCGGCGACCGGCGTCGCCCGCGTCTTGATGCCGGCCACGTCGGATCCGCTCTGAGGCTCGGTGGTGGAGAAGGCAGCGCGCAGTTCTCCCGAGGCCAGGCCGGGCAGGAAGCGCTTTTTCTGGTCTTCAGTGCCGCCGGCCAGGAACGCCCCGAAGGGCACCCACTGCAACAGCAGCAGATAGGCGGTGTTGTAGCAGACCCGGCCAAATTCCTCGATCGCCAGGCATGCGGACACCATGCTGTTGGTACCACCGTACTGCTGCGGAAACGGCAGGGTGAACAGGCCAAGTTGCCTGAGCAGGTCGAACATGTCCTGCGGGTATTCGGCGCTACGGTCGATCGCGTCGGCACGCGGCGCAACCTGTTCTTTGGCGACCCGGCGAATCAAGTCGCGAATCTGGATTTGGTCGTCGGTCAGGGCGGATA
>SCTX01000042.1 GCA_004298385.1 Betaproteobacteria bacterium
GCAAATCATCCGGCGCAGCACCGGCATGGTGCTGGTTACCGGGCCGACCGGAAGCGGCAAGACCACTACGCTCTATGCCGCGCTCAACGAAGTGAACACGATCGACAAGAAAATCATCACCGTGGAGGACCCGATCGAATACCGCCTTCCCGGCCTCAACCAGGTGCAGGTGAACGAAAAAATAGATTTGAGCTTTGGTCGCGTGCTGCGATCGGCGCTACGCCAGGACCCGGACATCATCCTGGTGGGCGAGATGCGCGACCCGGAAACGGCGCAGATCGGCCTGCGCGCCGCGCTCACCGGCCACATGGTGTTCTCGACCCTGCACACGCGGGATGCGGCCAGCACCCCCATCCGCCTGATCGACATGGGTGCGCCACGGTACATGGTCGCGTCGTCGTTGCAGGCGGTGATCGCGCAGCGGCTGGTGCGGGTGAATTGCGCGAGCTGCGCGGAGCCGTATCAGCCGTCGGAGCAGGAAATGCAGTGGATGCACGGCAGCGAGCGCGGCGACGGCAAGCCGGTGCAACTGATGCGCGGGCGCGGCTGCCAGTTTTGCCATCTCACCGGCTATGCCGGGCGCACCGGGGTGTACGAAATGCTGGAAATGGACGCCGCGCTCACCGCGGCGGTTAATGTGGAAGATACGACCGAATTTTCCCGCCTCGCGCTCAGGCACATGGCGGGCAAGAGCATGCGCCATCATGCGGCACAACTGGCGCTTTCCGGCAAGACCACGGTGTCCGAGGCCATACGGGTCAGCTCCGAGCTCGAGGACTGATGCCTCATTTCGCCTATAAGGGAAGGAATGCCAGGGGCGAGCTGGTAACAGGCGTACTCGAGGACAGCGACTCGGGCGCGGTAGCCGACCAACTGATCCATACTGGAATAGCGCCCATCGATATCGCGCCGGCGGCCGCGCCGAGCACGGCCCGGCACGACAACTGGTTCGGGCGCCTGTTCGCCCAGCGCATCAGCCTTGACGACAGGCTGCTGTTCAGCCGTCAGATGTATACGCTACTCAAGTCCGGCGTGCCCATCATGCGCGCGCTGGCCGGGTTGCAGGAAGCGGCCAAGAGCGTCGCCATGGCAAAGGTGATGCAGGATCTGCGCGCCAGCTTGGACAGCGGGCGCGACCTCAATTCTTCGATGCGCCGCCATCCCGAAGTCTTTTCGCAGTTCTTTGTCAGCATGGTGCGCGTGGGCGAGATGTCGGGCAGCTTGGAGGAAATATTCTTGCGACTGTTCAATCACCTCGAATTCGAGAAGGACATGAAAGAACGCGTGCAGCAGGCGGTGCGCTACCCGGTTTTTGTCTTGGCGGCCATGGGGATAGCTCTCGTGATCATCAATCTCTTTGTGATTCCGGCTTTCGCCAAGCTTTTCGCCGGCTTCAAGTCGGAGTTGCCGCTGATTACGCAGTTGCTGATCCAGTTTTCCGATTTCATGGTGCAATCCTGGCCAGCATTGCTCGCATTCGGCATCGCCTGCGTGATTGGCGCTCGCGCCTACACCCGCACCTCGGGCGGTCGTTACAACTGGGACAAGCTCAAGCTGCGCCTGCCGCTTGCCGGAACGATCATCGAGAAGGTCACACTGGCGCGATTCGCCCGCAGCTTCGCCATCTCCCTGAAAAGCGGCATGTCCATGGTGCAAACGCTGGCCGTTTTGGCGCAGGTGGTTGACAATGCCTACATCGCGCAGCGTATCGATCAAATGCGCGACGGCGTGGAGCGCGGCGAGAGCGTGCTGCGCACGGCGCGGGCCACGGGTGTGTTTACTCCGATCGTGCTGCAGATGATTGCCGTGGGCGAGGAGGCGGGTGAACTGGACGATCTGATGCGGGAGGTCGCGGACATGTACCAGCGCGAGATCGACTACGAACTCAAGGGGCTTTCGGCCAACATCGAGCCGATCATGATTACTTTCCTCGGCGTCCTAGTTCTCATCCTGGCTCTGGGCGTGTTCCTGCCTATCTGGGATCTCGGCAGGGCCGCGCTCGGTCCGAAGGCGGGTTGAGGTGCGCCGCCCGTTGGCGCTGTGCCGCATGTTGACGCTGCGCCCTGTGCTGACGCTGCGCGTCTGGCGCGGGCCCGTGGACCGGCAGGCCGGATTCACCCTGTTCGAACTGATTGTTGTCGTCTGCATCGTCGCCGTGATGGCGGGCATCCTGCTCAACCGCCTGCGCGTGTACGAGGAGGCCGCCGAAAAAGCGGCGATGCAACAAACTGCCGCGGCGATTAAAAGCGCCTTGCAGATGCGCGTCGCTTCCTACATGATCGGCGGGCGCGACAAGGAAATAGAAAATTTGCGCAATGAAAACCCGGTCAATTGGCTGCAGGAGAACCCGGCCGATTACGCCGGCGAGTTCTACGCCGATGCCTATGCGCGCGTCCGGCCGGGTAGCTGGTATTTCGATCTCACGCGCCGGGAACTCATTTATGTCGTCAACCTCGGGGACCATTTCAAGCCTGGACCCGATGCCAGGAAGTGGGTGCGCTACCGGGTGAGCATAAAATATGAAAACGTAGCGGAGACAGGGGGGGCGCCGCGCAAGGTGCTGAGCGCGGTCAGTATTGCGCCCGTCCAGCCCTATGTCTGGTTCTAATCCGCATACGCATGCCGGTTCGGGGCCGGGCGAGGAATTCGGGGGAAGGGTGGCCAAGGCGCTCCGGATTGGATCGAAATCGGGCTTTTTCAAATATTGTCAGGCACAGATCGATTTCTGTTGCCAGACAAAGGGCTATGGTTTATTCTTCAAGTCATTGTTCGAAACAGAGGGGATAGAACATGTTCAAGAAACCAGCGGGTTTCACGCTAATTGAGCTGATCGTGGTGATCGTGATTCTGGGTATTCTGGCCGCAACCGCCTTGCCCAAGTTCATGGGCATCCAGAGCGGCGCCAGAATTTCCACCCTCCAGGGCGCGCGCGGGGCGGTCGCCTCCGCGATGAATATTGCGTACGCCACGCAGACGTCCCAGGGCATAGCCTCCAACGTTGGGATCACGCT
>SCTX01000043.1 GCA_004298385.1 Betaproteobacteria bacterium
CTGTTCATCCTGCTCGGCGGGATCATGGTGCTCGCCATGCACTCCGGCTTTGCATTTCTCGAGCTGGGCACGGTGCGTTGGAAGAATCAAGTCAATGCGCTGGTAAAAATCCTCGCCGATTTTGCCGTGTCCACCATCGCCTATTTTTTCATCGGTTACGGTATTGCCTACGGCGTGGATTTTTTCACCGGGGCGGAGCAGTTGGCGCAGAAGAACGGCTACGAATTGGTGAGATTCTTCTTCCTGCTGACTTTCGCCGGGGCCGTCCCGGCCATCGTCTCGGGCGGCATTGCCGAGCGCGCCCGGTTCTACCCGCAGCTTGCGGCCTCTTTTTTGCTGGTGGGGTTCATCTACCCGTTTTTCGAAGGTATCGCCTGGAACCAACATTATGGGATCCAGGCCTGGCTCAAGGCTTCGTTCGGCGAGGAGTTCCACGATTTCGCCGGCTCCATAGTCGTGCATGCGGTCGGCGGCTGGATCGGTTTGGTGGCGGTGCTGTTCCTGGGCGCGCGCAGCGGCCGCTACAGCAAGGACGGCAAGGGCATGACCGCGCACCCGCCCTCCAGCATTCCGTTCCTCGCGCTCGGCGCGTGGATACTCTCGGTCGGCTGGTTCGGCTTCAACGTCATGTCGGCGCAGACGCTGGACAAGGTGAGCGGCCTGGTGGCGATCAATTCGCTTATGGCGATGGCCGGAGGTACGCTCGCAGCATTGATTGCCGGTCGAAACGACCCGGGCTTCGTCCATAACGGCCCGCTCGCTGGCCTGGTAGCCGTGTGTGCCGGTTCCGATGTGATGCATCCAGTCGGCTCGCTGGTCGTGGGAGCGGTGGCGGGTTTCATTTTCGTCAATATGTTCACCTTGACGCAGAACCGCTGGAAGATCGACGACGTGCTCGGCGTGTGGCCTTTGCACGGCTTATGCGGCGCCTGGGGCGGCATCGCCGCCGGTATCTTCGGCGCCAAGGCGCTCGGCGGCATGGGTGGCGTCGCCTTCATGTCGCAACTGACGGGAACGGCGCTGGGCATTGCGGTCGCGCTCGCCGGCGGGGTCCTGGTCTACGGCGGGCTCAAGGCGACGGTCGGTCTGCGGCTCGATGCGGAAGAGGAATTCAACGGCGCCGATCTCTCGATCCACAAGATCAACGCGACGCCGGAGATTTGACGCGCGCGCCTGCGTCGCCGGATCATTTCAGGGGCAAAATGGCGCCGGAATGGCAGCCATAGCGCCCCTGCTTGCGGTCCTCGTAGTAATGCCTGAGCGTGGTCGAGATGGTGCGAAACGCGATTTCTTTCCACGGAATCTGGGCCTCGTCGAACAGAGCCACCTCCAGGCTTTCCGTCCCCGGCGCGAACTCCAGATCGAGCAGACGCGCGCGGTAGAAAATGTGCACCTGATTGACGTGCGGCACCGACAGCATGCTGAACAGGCCGCCGATTTCGACGCGCGCGTTGGCCTCCTCCAGCGTTTCGCGCAGCGCCGCCTCGCTGGTGGTTTCGCCGTTTTCCATGAAGCCCGCGGGCGGGGTCCAGCAGCCGCGGCGCGGTTCGATGGCGCGCTTGCACAGCAGGATTTTGCTTTCCCACTCCGGGATGCAGCCGATCACCATTTTCGGATTGGAATAGTGGATCGTGTTGCAGGCTTCGCACACGTGGCGCGGCAAGGTATCGCCGGCGGGCACTTTGAGTGCGACGGGCTTGCCGCAGCTGGAACAGAAATTCATCGGGGCGAGTGCAAGTGAGGGAAAAGGTATGCGCGCTATGATACCAGCCGCTGGTCGTGGTAGACAGTCGGCGCACGAGGCGCTGGATTGCTTTCCAAATTTTTGAGGAGGCGTTTAACGCCTCTAAATGCGCGCTACAGCAGGCTGCTTTGCGTCAAATTTCTAAGTCCGACAGGCTCCTAGGCAAAATGCCGACGACCGTTCCCGCGGCAAGCTCGAGCGGCGCAGGGCTCGAGTTTATGCGTACGTCGGGAAGGCGGGAATCGAGACGGGAGTGGAATCGGGTTCCAATCTGTAAAACTTTGTCAAATAGATGCTACAGGGTCTTGTAAGAACAAGGGAAT
>SCTX01000044.1 GCA_004298385.1 Betaproteobacteria bacterium
AACGAGCAGTGCTTGGGCGGATGCCAGTCGCGCGTCGCGAACACCGGCAGCGCGCGCGCGCCGAATGCCGCAAGATAGCGGTTGAGCGCCGGGACCACGGCATCCCCCTCGGGCACGGCGAGACTGCCGCCGGGAAGAAAATCGTTCTGCACATCGACCGCGATCAGCGCATCGCCGGTTTGCAGACGGATGGAAGGACTGGAATGCATATGGCGCACCGCCGCGAAAGGAATGGGGATCCGAGCGCTTCCCTGGAGATTCTCCGGCTTAGTCTCCGCCGCGGTATTGATAATGGTCAAGCCGCCCGCTGCATGCGGCAGTAAGCTTGATTTGGCTGCGCGATATCATGCATGAGCCCATCGCCTATTTCGAACACGACGCCGACATGGGCATCGTCGGCCGCGGTACGCTTATCGAGGAGGCGTTCGAGAATGCCGCAGCGGCGGTGTTTGCGATGATGACCGACCTCGGCCAGGTGGATCTGCGCGAACACGTAGTCATCGAATTCGAGGAAGCCGATGCGGAGTTCGCGCTGGTCACCTGGCTCAACCTCTTGCTCGGCCAGGCACGCAGCCGGGCGCTGATCCTCGGCCGATTTCACCTGCGCCGCGACGGCGCGCGCTGGAGCGGCTCGGCCGAAGGGGAGCCCTGGCGCGCCGGACTCGAGCGCGGGGTGGAAGTCAAAGGCGCCACGCTCACCGGCTTGGCGGTAACGCAGCGTGACGGGATCTGGGAAGCGCGCTGCGTGGTGGATGTTTAACGGCATAGAAGGATATCCATGGACCTCGCCCGGTTAAAGGAAATCAACCCCTGGTGCCACGCGCTCACGCTACTGCCGGGCGAAGCGCGCGCGCCGGTGCGTCTGTACGCCAACGCGGAACTGCTGCGCGGCATGGATGCCAAGGTGCTGGAGCAGATCGCGAACGTCGCGCGCCTGCCCGGCCTGGTCGGCGCGGCCATGACCATGCCCGATGCGCACTGGGGCTACGGCTTTCCCATCGGCGGCGTCGCCGCCTTCGATGCCGAGGCAGGCGGCATCATTTCGGCGGGAGGCGTCGGTTTCGACATCGCCTGCGGCATCCGCTGCCTGCGCACCAACCTCGACCGGGCTACGCTTGCGCCGCGCCTGGAACGGCTCGCCGACCTGTTGTTTCGCGCGATTCCCGCCGGCGTCGGCGAGGAGGGCGAGATCAAGCTCTCGCCGGGCGAGCTCGACGCGGTGATGCGCGGCGGCGCGCAGTGGGCGCTCGGCCACGGCTACGGCGTGGCGGCGGACCTGGACTACATTGAAGAGCGCGGCTGCGTCGCCGGCGCGGTTCCGGCCGAGGTGTCCGATCTGGCCAAACGCCGCCAGCGCGGCGAAATGGGAACCTTGGGCAGCGGCAACCACTACCTCGAAATCCAGGTGGTCGAGCGCATCTACGACGCGGCGGCCGCCGCGGCCTATGGCCTCGCCGAAGGCCAGGTGCTGGTCTCTATCCACTGCGGCTCGCGCGGGCTCGGCCACCAGGTCGGCACCGACTATCTGCTCACGCTCGCCAAGGCGGCCGGCCGCCTCGGCATCCGCCTGCCTGAACGCGAACTCGCCTGCGCGCCGATCAAATCGCCAGAGGGCCAGCAGTACCTGGGCGCGATGAACGCAGCGATCAATATCGCGCTCGCCAACCGCCAGATCCTCACGCACCTCGCGCGCGCCGCGTTTGCCGAAGTGCTGCCCGGGGCCGAGCTGGAAACGCTGTACGACGTCTCGCACAACACCTGCAAGGTGGAAACCCATGTGGTGGACGGCAAGCCGCGCCGGCTGCATGTGCATCGCAAGGGCGCGACACGCGCGTTCGGGCCCGGGCATGCAGCGCTGCCCGCGCGCTATCGCGCCGCCGGGCAGCCGGTTATCATCGGCGGCAGCATGGGCACGGGCTCCTGGATCCTCGCCGGCAACCCGGAAGAGCAGAACGGCGCCTTCGCCTCGGCCAGCCACGGCGCGGGGCGCGCCATGAGCCGGCACCAGGCGCTGCGCAAATGGCACGGGCGCGAGCTGATCCACGAGCTAGCGGTGAACGGCATCCTGATCCGCACCCGCTCCATGCGCGGCGCGGCCGAGGAAGCGCCCGGCGCGTACAAGGACGTCGATCTCGTCGCCGACACCACGGAGAAGGCCGGACTCGCGCGCCGCGTCGCCTTGCTGCGGCCGAAGGCTTGCGTGAAGGGTTGAACCGCCAGGGAAGTCAACTGCCTAGAGAACCAATAAGGACGCGAGGTTCCGGGCCATGGAGGTGGCCTCCATAGCGTGGGTTGGCCCGCGCGCGCCAAGGTTATTTTGTGCGCCGGCCGGCGAGCCGCAAGCCCGCCACTCGACGCGCTGATTCAAGGCTTCGGCAGCAGTACCGTGCGCTCACCGCACAGCTCGCAACTTTTGCGTATCGCAGCCGCGCATTCCTGCAGCGTTCTGGAGCGGTCGATGGTAACGACGCTGTGCGCGCACATCCCCTCAATATTCATGACTATTCCTTTTCCAGTGGCTCTGTCGGATCGACGCGCCTCACAGGTGCGCGCTCGGTATCCATGCCCTCTGCGGTGCGCAGGACTCGCGCAGCAGCCGGATGACTTGCTCGTCCTCGACTTGCTGGAAGTCCTCGTAGAACTGGCTGATTGCCTCGAAGTCCCTGGGTGTGAGCAAGCATTCAACGTGGCTGCACCGCGGACGCAAGCTCTCGAGCGTTTCCGGCGGCGCCACCGGCACCGCTACGATGATCTCGTGCGGCTTCTGCGCACTGAGCACGTGCAGCGCAGCGAGCAAAGTCGAACCCGTGGCGATGCCGTCATCGGTGATGATCACCGTGCGCTCCGTCACGTCGGCCGGCGGTTTCACCGCGCGGAAGAGCTTGCTGCGCCGCGCGATCTCCGCGATCTGGTGATCGCGCTCCTCGCGGATGTAGGTTTCGGTCGCGCCGGAGGCTTCGCGCGCGAATGCGTTGAGGTACACCTCGCCGTCCTCGCCAATGGCGCCGATGGCGAATTCTGGCTGAAAAGGCGCCCGCAACTTGCGCGACAGCACGATGTCGAGCTCCGCGCCGAGTTCCCGCGCCAGAATGGCCGCGGTCACCACGCCTCCCCGTGGAATCCCGAGAACGACCGGATCCTTCAGCTTGCGAGCTTGCAAGCGCTTTGCAAGCTGCAACGCCGCGTCTTCACGATTTCTGAACATCGGTCACCTCCATTCGAACGGTGCTTCGGCCCGCGAGTCGATCCAGGGTCTGCGCGAGGAGTGGCGCGATCGGAACGACCCGGATTCGAGGGTCGGGATCACTGCGTACGCTATCCGTAGTCGCGATCCGCCGCACTGACGCCGCGCAAATCCGATCCAGCGCGCCGGGCGCCATGACGGCATGGATAAACAGCGCATGAACCTCTTTTGCTCCGGCATCGTGCAAGGCGCGCGCGGCGCCGGCGATGGTGCCACCGGTGCTGGCCATGTCATCCACGACGAGGCAGGGCCGTCCGCGCACCTCTCCCAGCGTCCGCAGCGCGACGGCGAAGTCCGCGCCAGGCCGGGTCTTCGCGATCACCGCCAGCGGCGCCGCCAACGCGGTCGCGTAGCGCTGCGCGCGCTTGAGTCCGCCGGCGTCGGGTGCAACGATCGCGAGATCGGCGATATTCCATCCGCGTATCGCGCGCAGCATCAACTCGTCCGCGTCCAGGTGGATCAGCGGCATCTCGAACGCGCTCTCCAGCGCCGGCGAATGCAGTTCGAGCGCGACCATGCGCTCGACGCCGGCACAATGCAGGATGCGCGCCGCAAGCTGTGCCGAACGCGGCTCGCCTGCGCGCTTGCGCACGTCCTGGCGCGCGTAGCCGAAATAGGGCACCACTGCCGTCACGCGCGCGGCGCCCGCGGCGCGCGCCGCGTCGGCGATCAGCGCCAGGGTCATCAGGCGCTCGTTGGTCGGCGCCGAAGTCGGCTGCACGATGTAGAGGTCCGCATCGCGGATATCGGTCTCGATGCTAACCCGCGTCTCGCCGTCGGCGAATGCCGAGACGGAGACCGGGACCAGCGCCGTCTCCAAAGAACGCGCGATTTCGCGCGCGAGCTCCGGGTGGGCATCGCCGGCAACGAGCGCGATTGAGCTCATCGCTTATCCTATCCGCCGCCGCCGCCCGCGCGCGCGCCGACGCCAGACGCATCGCCGGGCACAATTAATTCACCTTCGAGCTTCCGGCCGTCCGCCGGAATGCTGACCTGGACACACGACGATGGCTGCATGACGCACCTCGCCTGGTTCGCAGTTTCGTGGATGAAAAATCATGCTAACAGCCGGCGCAGCGTTGCTTGTTGACCAAAGTCAACAGCCGCCTAAATTCCCCCTGCTATAAAGTTGGAATAGATCATAGTCGAGGCGCCTATGACGCGCTGGCAGAGCGCTTGGCGCTTGACGTGCGGAAGCGGACTCGTCGGCGTTGAGGCGCAATCGTTTTTCATGGTGGCGGCGATGCGCGTGACCGAAACCAGTTATCCGGATGGCGCCAAATGGACCTTATTTCGCGCGAACGCAAGTCTCGCACCTTGTCCGCCGCTGCAGCGGCGGGGATGCTTTGACGATAGTCAACACGCAGCCGGCTCGCCAGGCGCAGAGTTAAACACGTCAGATGGCGCGGAGGTCGGGTCAAATGCTCGAAGCTGAAACTAGCGCAACGACAACGGCGGTCGAGGCGATTGCCGGGTATCCCGTTGGGCACGCGGTAGTACCGAACCTGCGTGATTATTCCGCTTTTCGCTCCGGCTTCTCCTGGGACGCAGCCCGTGGCGATTTGGAAGGCTTGCCCGGCGGCGGGCTCAACATCGCGCATGAGGCGGTCGATCGCCACGCGGCGGGCAAGCGCGGGGAACACACTGCCTTGCGCTGGCTGGGCAAGAACGGCACGATCCAGGATTTTTCTTACGCGAAGCTAAGCGCGCTGTCCAACCGCTTTGCCAACGTGCTGCAGCACCTGGGAGTCGCCGCAGGCGAGCGTGTCTACATACTCGCCGGGCGCATACCGGAGCTCTACATCGCGGCCCTGGGCGCATGGAAAAACCGCAGTGTGGTCTGTACCCTATTTTCCGCTTTCGGTCCGGAGCCGATCCGGGCGCGCATGGCGCTCGGCGATGCCCGGGTGCTGATCACTACGCCGGCGCTTTACCAAAGAAAGATCGTTCCCGTCCTCGATCAGTTGCCAGGACTGCGCCATGTGCTGCTGGCAGGGCGAAGCGACACTGACGGCGATATCCCCGGCGCGCTCGATTTTGCTCAACTGCTGCGCGAGGCCGGCGAGCACTTCGGCATAGCGCCGACCGATCCCGAGGATCCTGCGCTGCTGCACTTTACCAGCGGCACCACCGGCACGCCGAAGGGGGCGGTGCACGTGCATCAGGCGGTGGTCACTCATCATGCAACCGGCAAACTGGTGCTCGACCTGCATGCCGATGACATATTCTGGTGCACCGCCGACCCAGGTTGGGTGACGGGAACTTCCTACGGCATCATCGCTCCGCTCACGAACGGGGTCACCAGCATCGTCGATGAAGCCGATTTCGATGCCGAACGCTGGTACCAAATCCTCGAGCAGCACCGGGTAAGCGTCTGGTATACCGCGCCCACGGCGATCCGCATGCTGATGAAAATGGGCCTCGCGCCGCTCGCAGGGCGCAAGCTGCCGGCCTTGCGTTACCTCGCGAGCGTAGGCGAGCCGCTCAATCCGGAGGCAGTGCGCTGGGGCGTCAAGGCGTTCGGCCTGCCGTTCCACGACAATTGGTGGCAGACCGAGACCGGCGGCATTATGATCGCCAACTTCCCCGCGCTGGATGTCCGGCCCGGCTCGATGGGCAAGCCCGTGCCCGGAATCGATGCCGCCATCGTGCGGCATAACGCCGATGGCAGCGTGATCCAACTGGACGAGCCCGGCGTCGAAGGTGAACTGGCGCTGCGTCCCGGATGGCCGTCGATGTTCCGCGGATATCTGAATGAGGAGGAGCGTTACCGCAAGTGTTTCGCCGGCGGCTGGTATCTGACGGGTGACCTCGCGCGCCGCGATGCCGACGGTTACTACTGGTTCGTCGGGCGCAAGGACGACGTGATCAAGACCTCCGGCCACCTGATCGGTCCGTTCGAAGTCGAGAGCGTGCTGCTGGAGCACCCGGCGGTGGCCGAGGCGGGCGTTATCGGCAAGCCCGACCCGGTTGCACTGGAGGTGGTGAAGGCTTTCGTCGCTCTCAAGACGGGGTATGCGCCCGGAGATGCGCTCAAAAAAGACATCATGGCGCACGCGAGAAAGCGCCTGGGCGCGGTGGTGGCGCCGAAGGAAATCGATTTCCAGCAGAGTTTGCCCAAGACCCGCAGCGGCAAGATCATGCGCCGCCTGCTCAAGGCGCGCGAACTGGGCTTGCCCGAAGGAGATGTTTCGACCCTGGAGAGCATGTGACATGAGCATCCACAAGACCGCGGCGGCATGCGTCAACGGGCGCGAGCACGGGCTCTCGTTGCTGCGCCAGATGTTGCTGATTCGCCGCTTCGAAGAGAAATCGGCCGAGATCTACAGCGCCGGAAAAATCCGCGGCTTCCTCCACCTGTATATAGGCGAAGAAGCGATTGCGGTGGGCGCAATGCAGGCGCTCAGCGCCGGGGATGCGGTGGTCGCGACCTACCGCGAGCACGGCCAGGCGCTCGCGCGCGGAGTTCCCGCCGGAAGAATCATGGCGGAAATGTACGGCAAGGCGAACGGCTGCAGCCGCGGCCGCGGCGGTTCGATGCACCTGTTCGATGCCGAGCGCCGATTTTTCGGCGGCTATGCCATCGTCGCCGGCGGCCTGCCGATCGCGGTAGGTCTCGCGCTCGCCGACAAGCTGCAGGGGCGGCTGACCGTGACTGCGTGTTTTTTCGGCGAAGGCGCGGTGGCCGAGGGTGAGTTCCATGAATCGCTCAACCTGGCGGCGCTGTGGCGGCTGCCGCTGCTATTCCTGTGCGAGAACAACCTGTACGCGATGGGCACCGCATTGGCGCGTTCGGAATCGCAGACCGATATCCATCTCAAGGCGCAGAGCTACAACATTGCCGCCGAGGCCGTGGACGGGATGGATGTGCTCGCGGTGGAGTCCGCGGCGCAACGTGCCGCGGCGCAGGTGCGCCGCGGCGATGGACCTTATTTCCTCGAATTGCGCACTTATCGCTACCGCGCGCACTCGATGTCCGACCCGGAACTGTATCGCAGCAAGGAAGAGGTGGCGCAATGGCGCGGCCGCGATCCCCTGGCGCTGTTCGAGGCCTACCTCAGGGGCAGAAACATGCTCGACGACGCCGACATGAAGACGCTCGAGGCCGATGCCGCCAACGATGTCGAGTGGGCGGTGGCCGAAGCCGAGAGGGGCGGCTGGGAGCCGGTCGCCGATCTGGAGCGCGACGTCTATGGCAGCGTTGCCGCTTAATGTCTTTCCACATTCAGCAGCATTGGAGCCACAGTGGCCAAGATGACCTACCGCGAGGCAGTTCGCGACGCAATGCGCGAAGCGATGCGCGCCGACCCGCGCGTGTTCCTGATGGGCGAAGACGTAGGCAAGTATGGCGGCGCGTTCGCCGTGAGCCACGGACTGCTGGAGGAATTCGGGCCGACGCGCATCCGCGACACGCCCTTGTCCGAGTCGACCTTCGTCGGCGCCGGCATCGGCGCGGCACTGGGCGGTATGCGGCCTATCGTCGAGGTCATGACCATCAATTTCAGCCTGCTCGCCCTGGACCAAATCGTCAACAACGCCGCCACCCTGCGCCATATGTCGGGCGGCCAGTTCGGCGTGCCGCTCTTGGTACGCATGGCAACCGGCGGCGGACGCCAGCTCGCCGCCCAGCATTCGCACAGCCTGGAGGGTTGGTACGCGCATATCCCGGGCATAAAAGTGGTGACGCCGGCGACGGTGGCCGACGCCAGAGGGCTGCTGCTGGCCGCGCTGAAGCAAGCGGATCCGGTGATGATGTTCGAGCATGCGACCCTTTATCCGCTTGAAGGCGAGAGCGAAGACGGCACGATCATGGAAATCGGTCGCGCGGCGCTGCGCCGCCGCGGCAAGGACGTGAGCCTGATCGCTTATGGCGGTGCCCTGGGCAAGACCGAGCGCGCCGCGGCGCAGCTCGCGCAACTGGGCATCGATGCCGAAGTCATCGACCTGCGCTCGCTGCGGCCGCTCGATACCGAGATGATCCTCGCCTCGGTGACCCGCACGCACCGGGCAGTGATCGTCGAGGAAGCGTGGAAGACCGGCGGCTTTGCCGCGGAGGTTTGCGCGCGCATCATGGAGGGCGCGTTCGATGCGCTCGATGCGCCGGTGGCGCGCGTATGCGGCGCGGAAGTGCCTATGCCCTATGCGCAAGCGCTGGAGCAGGCGGCGTTGCCGCAGCCGGAGTCCATCGTCAAAGCGGTGCAGGGCTTGTTCTGACCATGCCGGAATTCCTCATGCCCAGGCTGGGCGCGGACATGACCGCGGGCAAGTTGGTGAAGTGGTTGAAGCGGCCGGGAGAGCGCATCAAGCGCGGCGACATCATCGCCATCGTCGAAACCGACAAGGCGAACGTCGACGTGGAGTCTTTCCTCGAAGGCGCGCTGGAAAAAATTCTGGTCCAGCCCGGCGACGAACGGCTTCCCGTCGGAACGCCGCTCGCGCTGATCCGCACCGAAGCCGGGGCGGAACCTGCTGCGCCGGCGGCCGTGGCCGCTCAGGCAGCGCCGCGGGTAGCGGTTCCAACCGCCGATGCCGCTAGTGCAATGGTTCCGCCTGCGACTGTTGCGCCTGCGGCTGTCGCACCTGCCGCGGTTCCTCCTAGGGTAGTGCCGACGCCGGTGCCGCCGGCCGCGGCCGGGGAACGCGCACGCATCTCGCCCGCCGCGCGCAATCGCGCGCTGGAACTGCGGATTGATCCGGCCACCCTGACAGGCACCGGCCCGCAAGGGCGGATTACCTTGGCCGATGTGGAGCGGGCGGCGCAAGCTGCGCCTGCGAACACCGCCGACACGCGCCAACTGCGCATGCGCGAAGCGATTGCGAGCGCGATGGCGCGCTCCAAGCGCGAAATCCCGCACTATTACCTCGCCTGCACCATCGATCTGGGGCGCGCGCTGGCGTGGCTCGCCGAGCGCAATGCGGGACGCGCCGTGACCGGGCGGCTGATTTACGCGGTGCTGCTGATCAAGGCGGCGGCGCTCGCCTTGCGCGAGGTGCCTGAACTGAATGGATTCTGGATCGACAACCGCGCCCGGCAAAGCGAGGCCATACACGCCGGAATTGCGATTTCGCTGCGTGGCGGCGGCCTGGTCGCGCCGGCATTGCATCACGCCGATCGGCAGTCGCTGGACGACCTGATGCGGGGGTTTCAAGACCTGGTCAAGCGCGCGCGCGCCTGGTCGCTGAAGAGCTCCGAAGTAAGCGACCCGACCGTGACCATCACCAGCTTGGGCGAGCGCGGGGTGGAGTCGGTGTTCGGCATCATCACGCCGCCGCAGCTCGCGTTGGTCGGTTTCGGCACGCCGCTGGAGCGGCCGTGGGTGGTGGGAGGGCAGGTGGCGGTGCGCCCGCTGATCACCGCGACGCTTTCGGGGGATCACCGCGCGACCGACGGCCACCGCGGCGCGCTTTATCTCGCAGCGGTGGATCGCCTGCTGCAACAGCCGGAGGAATTATGAACGACGATGACATCCGCGTTCGCGTGATCAAGACCTTGTGCGAGATAGTGCCCGAACTGGAACCGCGCAATCTCAAGCCGGCCGTGAGCCTGCGCGATCAGCTCGACATCGACTCGATGGATTTTCTGAATTTCCTGATCGCGTTGCACCAGGAATTCGGAGTCGATGTGCCCGAGTCGGACGCCGGGAAGCTCGGCAGCGTCGATGCCTGCGTTGATTATCTGGCACAGGCACTGCGGCCGCTCGCTCAGACTTGAATTCGGGGCCGCGCGCGCGGCCGTCGTGCGCAAGGAACTGGCGCAGCGCCGGCACGACGCATGGACCCCGGGCCGAGGAGGTCGGCGTGGCATCGCGTTAACCCGTTGTGCGAGTGGACTCGGGATACAATTTGAAACAATTCCTTACCACTTTCTGCGCGCGAACTTGCTAAGCTGGAATCCTGTGTGGCGACTGGAACGACAAATCATGAAAGCATCGCTTAAAGCATTTTGGACTTTCGTCCTGATCTTGATCGGCGCCCTGGCGAGCGGTACGGCGATGGCGCAGCACCGCGGTCATGGCCATGGTTACGGCGGGGGCGTGCGCTTTGGCATTTCCCTGGGCTTCCCGATTTACGGGCCGGCCTATTACCCTGCGCCGTATTACGCTTATCCTGCGCGGGTTTATGCCTACCCCGCGGCCATTTATACTTACCCTGCGCCCGCTTATGGCTATCCTGGGGCAGTGATTGGATCCTTCTCGCCACCGGTCTATGTCGAGCAGGGCGTAGCCCGGACGGCGCCCGCGCCCGCGCAAGCCATGGGGGACTGGTACTACTGCCCTGCGTCCAAGAGCTATTACCCCTACATAAATGAATGTCCCTCGGGGTGGCAACTCGTGCCGGCGCTGCCGCCCTCTCGCTGATCGCCCGGAGGATACGATCATGTCCAGGTTACCGCGTGTTTCACCCCTGGTGGTGCTGCTGAGCCTCGCCGGGTGCACGACCATCCCGGCCGGGCCGAGCGTCATGGCCTTGCCCGGGACCGGCAAGAGTTTCGATCAATTCCGCGCAAGCGATGCCGATTGCAGGCAATACGCGTTCAGCCAGGTCGGCGGCGCCACGGCGAACGATGCGGCCGTCCAAAGCACGGTGAATAGTGCCGCAGTCGGCACTGCGGTGGGCGCGCTGGCCGGCGCGGCGATGGGCGGACGCCAGGGCGCGGGCATCGGCGCCGGAATGGGATTATTGGCCGGCAGCGCCGCCGGCGCCGGTGCCGGCCAAGCTTCCGGCTACGGTTCGCAGCGCCGTTACGACAATGCCTACATTCAGTGCATGTATGCCAAGGGCGAGCGCGTTCCCGTGTCAGGCCAACTGACGCAAGCACCCGCGCAGGCGGTCCATCCGGCGCCGCCTCCGGCGTACACCCATGCGCCCCCGCCTCCCGGTTACCCGCCACCTCCGCCCCCGGGCGTCGTGCGCTGAGCCCCGCGATTGGGATCATCCGGTCATCTTCCTTGTGTAAACTTTGGAGATATTCATGAGTAAGCTACTCAGTACGACCTTGGTTTCCGTCTGCCTTGCCGCGACCTCCGCTTCGATGGCAATCGCTCAAACGACTCCGAATCCCAGTTCCCCGCCGGCTGCGGGCGCTGCGCATAGACACGCGGATCGTCCTTTTTCCCGGCCTACCGAGCGCGTTGAAGCGCGCTTGGCTTACGCAAAGACGGCATTGAAGATCACCGATGCACAGCAAACGCAATGGGATGCTTACGCCAATCTCGCGCGCAAGAATGCACAGGACATGGAACAATGGTTCAAGTCGATGCGCCATGAACCGGGGCGCGCAAGACAGCAGCGGCCTAATGCCATCGAACGCCTCGAGCGCGCGCAATCCTTCCATGCCGAGGCGGTTACGCGAATCAATCGGCTCTTGGCCGTGGAGAAGCCCCTCTACGCAGCCCTGTCACCCGAGCAGCAGAAGGTGGCGGACGTGGTGCTGAATCCGCGTCTTCGGTCGATGCAGCGGCGATTGATGCATGGTCGTGAAGGATTCGGCAAGGGCTAAGTTGTCCAAAATCCCGGCGAGGTGAATCGAAAGAGCAAGCTTGGGGTCGCGGCTTGTTCCCGACTCAGCTGGCGCCATCGACATCGCCGACACCCGGCAGCCAGCGGCGCGCCATCAGCCCGGCGAATTGCGCCGCGCGGCGAACCGCACAAACCAATCCAGACTGCCGGGGTTGGCCATGGAATCGCGATTGACGACTTTCTCCAGCGGCTGGCCCAGCAACAGCTTTTTGATGGGCACTTCCAGTTTCTTGCCGGAAAGAGTACGGGGAATCTCGTCCACCTGGAACACATCGTTGGGCACGTGGCGGGCCGACATCGCGGTGCGGATGCGGTCCTTGATGCGGGTCTTCAGTTCTTCGGTCAACTCCGCCCCGGGCCGCAGCACCACGAACAGCGGCATATAGGATTCCCGGCCCAGGTATTCCAGGTCCACCACCAGGCTGTCCATCAACTCATCCATGTCCTCCACGGCGCGGTACAAATCGCTGGTGCCCATGCGCACGCCATGGCGGTTGATGGTGGAATCGGAACGGCCGTAGATGACGGCCCCGCCCCGCGGCGTGATGCGGATCCAGTCGCCGTGGAGCCACACCCCCGGATACACGTCGAAATAGCTCTCCTGATAACGCTTGTTACCGGGGTCGTTCCAGAAATAAAGCGGCATGGATGGCATGGGCTCGGTGCAGACCAACTCCCCCACTTCGTCCAGTACCGACTTGCCGGCATCGTCGTAGGCTTCCACCTTGGCGCCGAGGCAGCGGGCCTGCATTTCTCCCAGATACACCGGCAGAATCGGCACGCCTCCGACGAAGGCCCCGGCGAAATCGGTGCCGCCGGACATGGAAGTCAGCCAGACGTCCGGGCGGACATGATCGTAAATCCAGCGATAGCCCTCGGGGGGCAGCGGCGAACCGGTGGAGCCCACCGCCCGCACGCGGTCAAGATTCGCCACCTGGGTTGGCTCGACTCCGGTCTTCAGACACGAAGTATAGAACGCCGCCCCGGCGCCGAAAAAACTGGCCTGCACTTCCCCGGCGAAGCGCCACAAGGTATGGTAATCAGGCCACGCCGGGTTGCCGTCATAGATGCAGATGGTGGCCCCCACCAGGAGCCCCGCCACCTGAAGATTCCACATCACCCAGCCGGTGCTGGAAAACCAGTGGAAGCGGTCCTCGGGGCCGACGTCATTGTGCAGCGCCATCAGCTTCAAGTGCTCCAGCACGATGCCGCCCTGGCAATGAACAATGGGCTTGGGCATGCCGGTCGTGCCCGATGAGTAGACTACCCACAGCGGATGATCGAAGGGCACCGGCTCGGCCACCAGCGTGGACCGCCCCTGGATCAACGACTCCCAGGCCACCCCGTTGGGAAACCGCTGGGCGTCGGCCGCCGGGTTCAAATAAGGCAGCAGCACCAGCGTTTCGACGCTGGGCAAGCCCCGCAACAAATCCAGCACCACATCGCAGCGGTCGTAAGGCTTGCCGCCCCAACGGTAGCCGTCCACCGCGATCAGCACCTTCGGGGCGATCTGCCGGAAGCGGTCCAGCACGGCCACCTGCCCCATGTCGGGGGAGCAGAGCGACCAGACGGCCCCCAAGCTGATGACCGCCAAAATAGACACCACCGCTTCGGGAATGTTGGGCATATACGCCACCACCCGATCCCCCGGCCCTACTCCCATGCCGCGCAGCGACGCCGCCAGGGCCGCCACCTGCCGCTCCAGCTCGTCCCAACTGAGTTCGGTCCGGTCCCCGGCCTCGTTGCGGAACACCACGGCGGGGCGGGCGGAAGTGTTGTGGCGGAATATCTGATCGACGTAATTAAGGCGGGCGCCGGCAAACCACTGGGCTCCCGGCATGGTCCGCGCCCCCAGCACCCGCTGATAAGGCGTGGCAGCCTTGACGTCGAAGTAATCCCAAATAGAAGCCCAAAAAGCTTCCAGATCGGTCACCGACCAGCGCCACAGCGCATCGTAATCGGCGAAACGCAACCCCCGCTGCCGTTCCAGCCACTGCATATAAGCGGTGATGCGCGCGCCGCGCTTGACCGCCTCCGAAGGTTCCCAAACTTTCGCAGCATCCATGAAACGTCTCCAAGTTGAATTAGGTGCGCGAAAAGATTATACCCACCTGGGAGAAAACCGGACGCCCTGACGGCCGCCTGGCTCGCCTGACAGCGCAAAGCCGACCCCGAGTCGGCAGCACCTGTGATATGTTTGCGCGACGACGAAAACAATTACCCCAGCCGCCGCGCGATCGAGCGCCTGGGCGCGAAGCGGGACGGCATTTTGCGCAGCCACAAGCGCTATGCCGACGGCAGTTTGCGTGATACCGTTGTCTTTTCAATCGTTGCGCATGAATGGCCGGCGCTCAAGCGGCATCTCGAATTCAAACTGGGCGGAGACTGAATCACTATGCAAACCTTACTTCCGTTGGCCGAACAGGTGGCAATCCTGCTGAAACAACGCCGCGAGACCATCTCGATCGCCGAGTCGTCGACCGGCGGTCTCGTCTCGGCCGCGCTGCTCTCGGTTCCCGGCGCCTCGGCGTATTTTCTCGGCGGGGCCGTGGTGTACACGCGCAAGGCTCGGGAAGTGCTGATGAACCTTCCGCGTGAGGCGGTTGCGGGGATACGCTCGGGGTCCGAGTCTTATGCGCTGCTCCTCGCGCGCACGGCGAGTCAGCGCCTTTCCGCCAACTGGGGCCTTGCCGAAACCGGCGCCGCAGGCCCGACCGGAACCCCTTATGGCGACGCGGGACACAGTTGCATCGCCATCGCAGGCATGGCGGAGGAGGCCATTACGATCGAAACCGGCAATGCCGACCGGCTGGAGAACATGCGCGCGTTCGCCTCTGCCGCCCTGGAATTACTGCAACGACACCTGTCGCGGTGATCCGGCAGGAGTCGGAGCGAGCCTGCCCGGCTCACCTGTTGTCAGCGCCACATCTCGCGCATGCCGGCCTTCAGGTCGACGTTTGCCGCCGCCGCTCCTCGTCATCGCCGGCCACTGCGCACCCGGCATCATCTGGAAGTTCCGCTTCAACCGGAGATGTATCTTCGAGCGCCGGATCACCGTGCCCGTGGCGGCCGGCGTCCTAGGTCATCTCGGCTTCGACCGCCTGGCCAACGGCGCGGCGCTAAGGCAGGTGATTGCTTTCTAGGACTGGGCTGGCGCTGCCGCGCTACCGGCGGCGGCAGCGCGGATCCGATCCCTGAAACGCGCATACAGTCGTGCGGCGCCGATCAGGTTCCATTCCAGCCAGAGGCAGGAGGCGCTAAACGCCAGACCGGCCGGCAGGGCCAGCGCGGGCCAAAGCACTGCCGCGAGCAGCAGTATCAGGGCGACGAAATGCAGCCGCATCTGTCCGCGCATCGCGCGTTCCGGAATCATCTGCTTCATATTGGGCGGCGGCATCGCAGTTCCACCTTGCCGCTGCAAGTGCAGCCAGTTGAGGAAGGGCATGATCTTGTAGAGCATACCCATGATCACCGAGAGGAACACGCCGGGCAGGGCGAGCACGCCCAGCCAAAGCGGCGCGCGCGCGTGGCCGCCGAGCTGCGGCAGCGCTTCGAACAGCAACCAGGAAGCCGCCAAGCCGAGCAACGCCAACATGGCGCCGCGCCAGAAGATAAGGGTGACATCGGCCTGGCGCCGCCGCCGGCGCGATTGCAGCCAGAGGGTGGCAAGGGCGAAAAGTCCCGCCAGCAGCATCCCCGCGATCACCACGCCGGACTGCCATGCCTGCGCTGTTCCCATGCCGGGCAGAAGTTGCAGCGACCACAGGCACAGCACCAGTAACAAACCTGCCGGCAGGAGGCGCGTCAGCCACACCGGATAGGCCGGCGTGAGCTGAAACATCGGCACCACGAGATAGGAGACACCGATCACCAGCATCAGGGCCCAGCCGCCCACCCCCCAGGCGACATGGACATTGATCAGCGTGAGCAGGGACCAGACCGATTGCAGTTCCTCGTGCAATCCGAGGGTGGTGGCGAGGATCACGCCGAGCACGACCGTCACCAACAAGCCAAACACCGCCAGGCGCAGGACGTAGATGGACATGCCGCGCGCCGGCGTGCGCAGCAACGCGATTGCCATCACCGTCAGGAACAGGCCCATGGCCGTGGCAAACGTCAGCGCGGCGAGCAGGAACAGCAACTGCCGCTCGAGCAGAAAGGCGGTCGCGAGGAACACCGCGCCCGCCGTGATCAGCGGGTGCACCACCGCCGCGACCAGACGCGGCCGCCAGATGTTGGCGCCGGCCACCACGGCCACGAATTGCAGCAGCGAACCGCACATCGCCTGCAGCATGAAGTCGACCACGATAAGATGGGTCATCGCCAAGGCGCCGGGCGACCAGCGCGACTCGATCGCCGCAGGTCCGAGCCAGGCGAGGATCAGCCCGGCCACGGCGCCGAACAGCGGCGCCGTCAGGAAAAACCGATAGGGCACCGATATCGGCGGCGCCTGTTCGAACGACAGGGTGGGTTGCATTAATCTGGCTGGTCAGGCTTTTTGAATGTGAACCTCGTTGCTGCCGTCGGCGCGGCGCTCGGAGCGGTAGCGGTAACCGCTCCGGTCGAGAATCGCGTACAGCGGCAGCGGCTCGCAATTCAACAGCATCACCAGTTCCTCGCCGGGCGCCAGCGTGCCGAGTTCGGCCACGGCCAATTCCAGCGGCTCCGGCGGCTCCATGCCGCGGCCGTCGATCAGGCGCGGCTCAGGCATGTCCTTTCTCGAGCATTGCGTCCAGTTTTGCGCCGAGACGTTCCGCCTCGGCGCCGAGTGCCTGGTCGCACATCGGATAGAGGATGTTCTCTTCTTTCATGTTGTGCTGCTGCATCAGCATCAGCAAGGTCTCGGCGACGCCCGTGTAGGCTTCACCGTCACGGGCCTCGCAGGCGGCCGCGAGCTGCGACAGCAAAGAGCGCATTTGCTCATGCTCATAGCGCATCATCTGGGTCGGGCCGTCGCTCATGCCGGCGGCGTCCTCGAACGCGGGGAACAGTATTCCCTCCTCGGCTTCGAAATGCGCCGTCATCTGGCCGTGAAAACGCTCGAAGGCTGAGGCGGCCGCCACCCAGTCGCCGCGCTGGACGGATTCCTCGGCGGCGACGAATAGATCGTCGCAATGCTTATGGTGAGCGGGAAGTATTTGCGTCGGAAAGCTCATGGAAGGGCCTTTAGTTGGAATGAGATGTTCATTTTAGCAGCAGCCAGGCGATGGCCTTGTGCTACATCAAAGTTTCCGCAGGCGCCGGCGGCCGGGATTCGCGCGAAACGCCGGGGCCGTGCCGCGCGTCGGTGCGCCGTTATTTTGCGGCGGCGTCTGCCCGCTCGGCGCTCCGCTGCGTCTGCTCCATCGCCTTTCCGATATCCTGCTGCATCTGCTCCATGGTTTTCTTGCCTTGCTCTATTTCCTGCTTTTTCACGGCGGCTGCGGTTGCGGCGGTGCTCGCGGTTTCGACGCCGCAGCCGGCGAGCGCCGCGACTGTGACAGCGATGATGATCTGTCTCATGGCTCTTCTCCCGTGTAAGGTCGGTTCATGCGCTGCGACCGCGTATGCCAACGCGGCGCTCAGAGCGTGCGCTCCTTGGCGTTCCAATGGCGCTCCAGGTTATGCACGAGCTGTTCGCTCAAGTGGCAAAACACCTGCTCGTAGGCATAGGCCGCCATGTAATTGCGGAAGGTATCCAGCGGCTCGGTCTGAATCCGGATCGCCTTGCGGTTTGCGCCGGCGCTGACCATGCCCGAGCCGACGGCATTCGCCACGCACGCCTCCACCGCCTCATCCAGCCGCTCGCGCGGACAAACTTCGTTAACCAGCGTACGCGCCTCGGCGTCGTCGACGTGGAAGGTCTTGTCGAACATGATGGCCTGACGCGCCAGGCGCTCGCCCATGAAACGGGGCAGGCGCAGGTTGGCGCAGCCCGGAATGATGCCCTCCTTGCGCGCCGGCAGATTGAAATAGGCGCCTGATTCCGCGATCACGTAATCCATCACCAACAGGATCTGGCAGCCGCCGCCGATGGCGAAGCCGTCGACCACGGCGAGCCACGGCTTCTCCAGCGTCTGCTCGGGCTCTTCCGGGCGTATCTCGAGCCGGCCTGCGTGATTCACCGCGGCAAGTCCGCGGAACATCTTGTTCACCAGTCCCATGTCGCGGCTGAGGTAGAACAGATAGCTTTGTTTTCCCTGGTAGAGCCGCGTCAGGTTGATTCCGCTCGAGAAGATGCGCCTGCCCTTGTGCTTCGGATGCTCGATCGGGTCGCTGCGCAGCACGCCCATGCGCAGGCCCGGATGCAGCAGGATCAGGTCGCAAGCGGTCTCCTGCGGGGAAAGCGTATCGTCGTCCTCCGCGTTGAGGGTGCGCGGGCGGTGATAGTACAGATAGCCGGCATCGCCCTTCGCCTCCACGCGCACTGCGCCCAGATCGAGCCTGCCTTCACGCCGGAACTCTTCCAGCCGCGCCAGCGCCGCGGCCGTGGGCAGGAGCATCGCCGTGCACAGATGCAGCCCGATTTCCCGGTCGCTCAGCAGTTGGCTGAAAAACAGTCCCTGGTGGATCTCGAGCCCGTCCTTGTCCGCTTGCAGGCTCAGGCTTTCCCTGGCCAGCTCAGCCTGAGTCGGCAGTATCCCTGGGAGCAGATCGGCGCCGGCCCAGGCCAGCTCCTCGACGCGCAAGGCGCGCGTACGCCGGGCGCTCAGGGCGTCGTAGA
>SCTX01000004.1 GCA_004298385.1 Betaproteobacteria bacterium
ACGCAACAGGGTGCTCTTACCGGCGTTGTTGGCCCCGACTATGGCCACTATCTCCCCCTTACGCACCTCCACGGAGATATCTCGAAGAACGGGGACCAGGCCGTAATTGACATTCAGATTTTCTATCTTAATCAAAGGACACCTCCGCCCCCAGATATGCCTCGATGACTGCCTTGTTGGTGGCTACCTCCTTGGGGGTTCCTTCAAAGATCTTCTTGCCAAAACTGAGGGCAATGATGCGGTCGCAGAGATCATTGAGCAGATCCATATGGTGCTCCACCACCAGAAAGGTCAGGCCCTGGCGACGACGCATGTCT
This sequence comes from Betaproteobacteria bacterium, assembly GCA_004298385.1. Taxonomy (GTDB): domain Bacteria; phylum Pseudomonadota; class Gammaproteobacteria; order Burkholderiales; family SG8-39; genus 2-12-FULL-64-23. Next base: position 318 of record SCTX01000004.1, read on the forward strand.
CGGATGTTCTCCATGACCACGCGGGCCTCGGGCTCGGTGAGCCCGGCCATGACCTCATCCAGGAGGACCATCTGTGGACTGGTGGCCAGCACCTTACCCAATTCCAGGGCCTTGTGGTCGGGGAGGGTGAGCTTGGGGGCCGGTCGGTGGGAGCGGGCGGTGAGGCCGATAAGGTCCAGAATCTCTTCGGTGCGCTTGCGCGCCTCCTTCATGGGCAGGCGGTGCAGGGCAGCCAAGAGGATTGTTTCATAGGCCGTCATACGCTCAAAGGTCTGAACGACCTGGAAGGACCGGGCCAGACCCTTACCCAAGACCTGGTAGGGGAGTAGGCAATCAATGCGCTCCCCTTTTAAAGATATTGTCCCTGAGCTTGGGCGATCGAATCCGGAAATCACCTCAAAGGTAACGGTCTTACCCGAACCGTTGGGGCCGATGAGGCCCACGATCTCACCCTCCTTGACCTCGAAGGAAAAGTCATTTACCGCTACCAGCCCCCCATACCTCTTGGTCAGGTGCTCCACGACTAGCATTGAGTCCCTCTTCCTGCAATAAAAGTTAAGCCCCGAAAAGAATCGGGGCGGCCACTTTACGGGTCTTACTTAAATGCCGAGGGTGGAAATATGGGTTTGTGCGTGCGCACAGCTTTGGGCCAGACGACCTCGAGCTTGCCATCGATATACTGGTTCATAATCCACTTTGCATGGAGCGGTTCGCCAGTGGGTTTCCAACCCAGCTCAGGGCTGAAAGCGGGGACGATGAAGTCGAGTTCGGAATCGGCAATTTTAACCTTACGCAAGAAGTCATTGATGACATTGGGGTCAACCGAGCCTGTCTTTTCCAGGGCGCGGCGCACTACCATCATGGCCTGGGCGCCCATGATGAAATCAATATCGAGTTCCTTGAAGCCCTTCTTTTCCATATAGGGCTTGGCCGCCTTGACGAAGGCCTGGACTCCGGGCAGGGGGGTACCGGGGTGGAAATAGGCACTAAAGTAGACGCCGGGACGGGCGATCATTTTGTCGGCCAGTTCCTTGCCAAGGGCAGTCCAGGCCTTGGGTGATGCCGTGGTGTCTGCCATGACCTGGATAGGCGGGTAGTGGCCCACGGAGTCCTGGGCGCGGAAATAAACCATGGCCGAACCGAAGTAGACCGGGCCGAACTGGACATCGGGACTAAGTGACTTAACCCTGGCGGCCACCGAGGAGAGGTCTGGGGCTCTGGGGTCGATTTTGATATCACCCACAATCTTATTGGTGTCACCGTGCTCCTTGATGACCGCGCGGACTCCCTCGAAGAGATCCTGGATGACTTTCATATCGTCGCCGACTAAGGCTATCCTCTCCATCTTGATCCCGAACTCTTTCTTAAAGTCATAAAAAGCCTCAGACCAGGGCTGGCCGTACCTGTTGATGGGCATACCAAGCTGATACCAGTATTTCAGTTTCAAGGGATAGAGTGCCTCTGTGGTGGACCTGACGGCGATGTTGGGAACTTTATATGACTCTGCCAAAGGGCCAACGACCTGGGCCTCACCGCTGGAGTAAGGGCCGATGATCACAGAGGGTTTTTTCATGGAGAAGAGCCGCTCCGCCTCAGAAGCGGCGCTCTTTGGGTCGGAGGCCGTGTCGCCGTAACTGAGGCGGATGGAAGCGCCGCCCAGGCTCTTGATGCCGCCCTCCTTACGGATGGCATCGACCACGAACTCAACTCCTTCCTTCATGAACTTGCCGGTCTCGGCAAACTTGCCGGTGAGGGGCAGAATCAGGGCCACATCTACAAATTCGGCCTTCTTCTCAGCCGCGCCACAGTCCGCGCCGGCCATAGTCAGGGATGCCATCAGCAAAACAACCGATAGTTTCTTCATCTTACCTCCTCCTTTTTTTGTATCCAGGTCATAAACCTCTCAAATGTCTCCTCATGCTCCGAGACAGAAGCCGTCTTCCATTCCTCAATAAATGAAAGTGGTTGTCTGAAATGTGGAATAAGAGCCATTTAATTTAATTTGTCAAGGCATGTCAAGGATATTTTTAAAAAGTCGCTATTTTTCTAAGTTCTACGAATGCAGAGCACGTTTATCCAGCGCGAGCGCCGCCTCGTGCATCACCTCGGACAAGGAAGGATGCGCGTGGCAGATGCGCGCAATGTCCTCGGCGCTGGCGCTGAATTCCAACGCCATCACCGCCTCGGCGATCATCTCGGAAGCGTGCGATCCGATGATGTGGACGCCCAAAACGCGGTCGGTCTTGGCCTCGGCGAGGATTTTCACGAAACCGGCAGTCTCGTCCTGGCCCATGGCGCGGCCGTTACGTGAAAATGGCGCCTGGCCGGCGCGGTAGGCTACGCCCGCCGCCTTCAACTGCCGCTCGGACTTGCCCACCCAGGCAATTTCCGGGGCGGTATAGATGACCCAGGGAACGGTGTCGAGGTTGACGCAACCGGACTGGCCGGCGATGCGTTCGGCCACCATCACGCCCTCGTCCATGCCTTTGTGCGCGAGCATCGGGCCGCGCACCACGTCGCCCACCGCATACACGTTCGGCAGGCTGGTGCGGCAATACTCATCCACCTCGATGCAACCGCGCTCGTCTATTTTCAGTCCCACCGTGTCCGCGCCAAGGTCGCGCGTATTGGGCACCCGCCCGACCGACACCACCAGCTTGTCGCAGTCCAGCGTCCGCTTGCCTTCGCTGGTTTCGTACTCGACGGTTATTCCGCGCTTGCCGCGGCTGACCTTGCCGATTTTCACGCCGAGATCGATCTGCAGCCCTTGCTCCTTGACGAACACCTTCCACGCTTCCTTCGCCACCGCCTCGTCGGCGGCCGCGAGAAACTCGGGCAATGCCTCCAGCACGGTGACTTTCGCGCCCAGCCGCCGCCACACGCTGCCGAGCTCCAGCCCGATCACGCCCGCGCCGATGACGCCGAGCTTGTCCGGCACCGCGTTGAAAGCGAGCGCGCCGATGTTGTCGCATACGGTATCGTTGTCCACCGCGAGGCCGGGCAAATGGCGCGCGGTGGAACCGGTGGCGATGACGACATGGTTTGCCTCGACGATCTCGGCGGATCCGCCAGCGGCGACCTCGACCAGGTATTTCTCGCCGCTGCCCGCGAACTTGCCGTGGCCCTTGAGCCAGGTAATCTTGTTTTTCCTGAACAGAAATTCGATGCCGCCGGTGAGTTCGGACACGATCTTGTCCTTGCGCGCCTGCATCTTGGCGACATCTATTTTCGCTCCAGTCACGGAAATGCCGTGATTGCCGAATTTATGGGCCAGGCGCTCGTAGTTTTCCGACGACTCGAGCAGCGCCTTGGAGGGAATGCAGCCGACATTGAGGCAGGTGCCGCCGAGCTTGCCTTCGCCCCTGTCGTTTTTCCACTCTTCGACCACCGCGGTCGAAAAACCGAGCTGGGCGCAGCGGATCGCGGCGATGTAACCGGCCGGCCCGGCGCCGATGACGACAACTTCGAATGACTTGCGCATGAGTGAGGCTTCCAGTAGTTAAGCGCGGAAAGCGCGGCGGTGAATGGAACTGCTTTTCCGCTGCGCCCGCTGCGTCCTCCGCGCTAACAATCAAAGATCCAGCAGCAGGCGCATTGGGTCCTCCAGCGCGTCCTTCATCGCTACCAGCGACAGCACCGCCTCGCGGCCATCGATGATGCGGTGGTCGTAGGAGAGGGCGAAATAGTTCATCGGCCGGACCACGATCTGCCCGCTCTCCACCACCGCCCGCTCTTTCGTGGCGTGGATACCGAGGATCGCCGACTGCGGCGGGTTGATGATGGGGGTGGACAGCATCGAGCCGAACACGCCGCCGTTGGAGATGGAGAAAGTGCCGCCGGTGAGCTCTTCCATGGCGAGCTTGCCTTCCGCGGCGCGCTTGCTCAGATCGGCAATGGTTTTCTCGATCCGGGCGAAACTCAGTTGGTCGGCGTCGCGCACTACCGGCACCACCAGCCCGCGCGGACTGCCCACGGCTACGCCGACGTCGAAATAACCGTGATAGACGATTTCGTTGCCGTCCACCGAGGCGTTCACGATGGGGTACTTCTTCAGCGCGTACACCGCGGCCTTGACGAAAAAGGACATGAAACCGAGCTTCACGCCGTGTTCCTTCTCGAACTTGTCCTTATGCTTCGCGCGCAGGTCCAAGACCGGCTGCATGTTGACCTCGTTGAAGGTGGTGAGGATGGCCGCGGTCGACTGGGACTGGAGCAGGCGCTCGGCCACGCGCGCGCGCAAGCGCGACATCGGCACGCGCTGCTCCGGCCGCCCGGCGAGCAGCTTGTCGACATTGACCGGCGCCGGCACCCGTGGCAGCGCCGGCCTGGCCGCCGCGGGTGCGCGCGCCGGCGCGGCCGCAGCGGGCTCGGCCGCGGCCGCGCCCTCCATGTGGGCGATGACATCGGCCGTGGTGACGCGGCCGTCGCGGCCGCTGCCGGCGATGGCCCGGGGATCGAGCTGCTTGTCCTCGACCATCTTGCGCGCCGCGGGCATCAGCTTGCTCTGCTCCGAGACCTGTTTCGCCGCTTGCGCAACCGGGGCCGCGGGCCGCTCGGCCGCTCGGGCCACGGCCGCCGCAGTGTCGATCATGGCGATCACCTCGCCCGAGGCGACGCTGCCGCCATCCCCCTTGAGAATCCGGGTGATGACGCCGCCCGCGGGCGCCGGAAGTTCCAGCACCACTTTATCGGTCTCGACATCGATGAGGTTTTCGTCGCGCTCGACGGCGTCGCCCACGTTCTTGTGCCAGGTGAGCAGCGTCGCCTCGGCCACCGACTCGGACAACTGCGGGACTTTCACTTCGACTAACATGACGGCTCCGTTCAGTTTTTTCGCTGCCGCCGGGTATCCCTTTGGCTGCGTACCGCAAAAACAAGTGCGCGTTTCGCGCCCGGTTGCTACCCTATTCCACCGACGCTTGCTTTAAGCGCCGCGGGTCAAGATACTACAGAACATCGGCTACCGCAGCGCTCGCAGAGGACGAGCCTCGTTTCCTTCCTCTGCCTATTCCGCGTACTCCGCCTCCGCCGCGGTCGAACTTTCTACCTCGATTGCGCCGGCCCTTTAAACTTGCCGAACGCCGCGGCGACCAGCGCCTTCTGCTGTTCCTGGTGCTTGGCGTAATAGCCGACCGCGGGCGAAGCGGAAGACGGCCGGCCGGCATACAACAACTTCTGGTCTTCGCGCATGTTCTCGACGAGATAGTGCCGCGTCTGGTACCAGGCGCCCTGGTTCTGCGGTTCTTCCTGGCACCATACCACCTGCGTTGCATTCGGGTACCGCTTCAGCTCCGCGACGAAGGCCTTGTGCGGGAAGGGATAGAGCTGCTCGATGCGAATGATCGCCGTGCCCTTGATGTCGCGCTCGCGCCGTTCCGCCACCAGATCGTAATATACCTTGCCGTCGCAGCAGATGATGCGCTTCACCGAATCCGCATCGATGTGCTCGACCTCGCCGATCACCGTGTGGAACTGGCCCCTGGCGAACTCCGCGAGCGGCGACATCGCCTCCTTGTTGCGCAGCAAGGACTTCGGCGTCATGATGATCAGCGGCTTGCGGAACAGCCGGATCATCTGCCGGCGCAACAGGTGGAACATCTGCGCCGCGCTCGAAGGCACCACCACCTGCATGTTGTGCTCGGCGCAAAGCTGCAAATAACGCTCCAGGCGCGCCGAGGAATGCTCCGGCCCCTGTCCTTCGTAACCGTGCGGCAGCATCATCACCAGGCCGCAGACCCGGCCCCACTTGGATTCGCCAGAAGATATGAACTGGTCGATCACCACCTGGGCGCCGTTGGCGAAATCGCCGAACTGCGCTTCCCAGATCACCAGCTCATTGGGCTCGGCCGACGCATAGCCGTACTCAAAGCCCAGCACCGCCTCCTCGGACAGGACCGAGTCAATCACGGTGAACGGCGCCTGCTTCTCGCTCACGTGCTGCAGCGGGATGAAGGTGCCCGAATCCCACTTCTCGCGGTTCTGGTCATGCAATACGGCATGGCGGTGGACGAAAGTGCCGCGGCCGGAGTCCTGGCCCGAGAGGCGCACCGCATAGCCGCTCGCGACCAGCGAGGCGTAGGCGAAGTGCTCGGCCATGCCCCAATCGACAGGCAGCTTGCCCTCGCCCATGGCCTTGCGGTCGGCGATCACCTTCTCCACCAGCGAATGCAGCTTGAAATCGGCCGGGATGGCGGTGACGCGCTGCGCCATGCGCTGTAGTTCGGCCAGCGGCACCGCGGTATCGGCGGCGTCGGTCCATTTGCGGTCGAGGAACGGCACCCAGTCGACCGCATACTGGCTCTTGAAATTGGAGATTACCGGATCCGCGCTATGCTGCCCGGCGTCGAGTGCCGTGCGCATGCTTTTGATCAACTCCTCGGCGTCCTGGTCCGCGATCACGCCCTGCGCGAGAAGCTTGTCGGCGTAAAGCCTGCGCGTGCCGGGGTGCGCCCCGATTCTCTTGTACATCAGCGGCTGGGTCACCGAAGGCGTGTCCTGCTCGTTGTGGCCGAGTTTGCGAAAGCACACGATGTCCACCACGACGTCGCGGTGGAACTCCATGCGGTAATCAAGCGCGATCTGCGTCACCAGCACCACCGCTTCCGGGTCGTCGCCATTGACGTGAAAAATCGGCGCCTCCACCATCTTGGCCACGTCGGTGCAGTACAGCGTCGAGCGCGAATCGCGCGGGTCGGAGGTGGTAAAACCGATTTGATTGTTGATTACAACGTGTACCGTGCCGCCGGTGCCGTAGCCGCGGGTGTTCGACAGGTTGAGCGTCTCCATCACCACCCCCTGCCCGGCGAAGGCGGCATCTCCGTGCAGCAGTATGGATATGACCTGGGTCCCGTCCTTGTCGCCGCGGCGGCGCTGACGCGCGCGCACCGAACCTTCCACCACCGGATTGGCGATTTCCAGGTGCGAGGGGTTGAAGGCAAGCGACAGGTGCACCGGGCCGCCCGGCGTGGATACATCGGAAGAGAAGCCCTTGTGG
>SCTX01000045.1 GCA_004298385.1 Betaproteobacteria bacterium
ACTTGGATCTTATCGAGGACGCGGGCTGCATTGTGGTTGACGATGACCTGTATGCCGGGGGAAGGTATATTGCCTCCGACCTCGGCGTAGATGGTGATCCCATGGAGGCGATCGCCAACCGCCACCTGGACATGGCTATTCCCTGTCCGACCAGGTTTGACCAGGGAAGCGACTTGGGGGACTACCTGGTCAATCTCGTTAACACCAGCCAAGCTCAGGGTGTAATATTTTTGATCGTCAAGTTCTGCCAGCCCCATGACATGTATTACCCCTATCTAGTGGAAAAACTGCAGAAAGCCGGGGTCCCCAACATGATGATAGAAACGGAGCACGAAATGCCATCCGTCGGTCAGGTTAAGACCCGGGTGCAGGCTTATATCGAAATGATACGGAGGAACGCAAAATGACCCAGCCAGTGAGGTTAGTGCGGCGGCTTGAGACCGCGACCCAAGTGAAGGGATTGATGAAGCGCTATTACGAAGGCCTGCGGCGGGGCCGGGAAGACAATAAGACGGTCGCCTGGACCTATGGTCCGGTGCCCTTCGAATTATTGCGGACAATGGATATCAGGTTTGAGCACCTTGAAAGCTATGGGGCCTACCTGGCGGCCCGGCAAGGGCAGGAGCACCTGAAAGAACTGTCCAATCGGGTAGGGTACTCGCCTGATATATGTTCTTACGCCAGGCTGACTCAGGGCGTACACATGTTGGCCGAAAGCAAAGACACCACTCAGGTAAGACCGGAGTTGTTGGTTCCCAAGCCCGATTTTATGCTGGCCGTCACTTCCTGCCATCTGATGGCAAACACTTATGATTTTCAGCGCCGCGCTTTGAAGGTTCCCGGATTCGTCATAGATGTCCCATTCACCAAGAGCATGTCCGATTTTAAGAGAAGCGTCGCCCATGTAAAGCGGCAGTTGGAGGACTTTATTGTCTTCCTGGAGGAGACGACCGGACGTGCCTTTGACTACGACCGCCTCAGGGAAATTATGGTCAAGGTAAAAGAGGCCGCGATGCTGCGCGTGGAGTGCATGAAGTTGAGCCAGAGAACCCCCTCGCCCATGACGATTTTTGATCATTTTATTTGCCTGGGGCCAATGCATGTGTGGCGGGGCACGACGGAGTCGGTGGAGTACTTCAAGGCGCTCAAGGCTGAAGTGGAAGAAAGGGTGGCCAACAAGATCGGGGCCGTGCCGGATGAAAAATACCGCCTCTACTGGGATAACCTCCCAATCTGGTTCAAGGTGGGAAGGCTGTCGGAAAAACTTGGTTCGGCGGGCGCGAACCTGATTGCCGGGATATACACCCACTGCTTCTTTTATTCCCATGAACCCGAAAAGATTGACCCGGATCGTCCTCTAGACGCTATTGCCGAAGAGTTGGCCTATATAACCATGGTTTTCAGCAATGTGGAATATCGGACCGACATGATTCAAAAGCTGTGCGAGGACTACCGCATTAACGGCCTGGTGATGCATTCCTCCCGCACTTGCCAGCCAATGGATATCGGGCAGATGGATATCATAAACACCATTGAAAAGAGGCTGGGTATCCCCGGGGTGGTGATTGATGGCGACCCGACGGATCCGAGCTACTATTCAGACGCCCAGACGGAAACCAGGCTGGAGGCCTTCCTCGAGGTTCTGCAGGCAAGAAAAAAGGCTGCATGAAAAAAGTCCGGCGGACTCAAGTCAGAAGTGCAACGGCAGGCACGGCAAGATTGTAGCTGCGGCATAACTCCACGCCGGGTTTCATGGTTCTTGTTCACGTTGGTGCCCGGCTCCAGGAGACGGAGGGCAATGAGCAAGTCCGCATCAGGTGTCTTGGCGATACGCTCCCGCCATTGAGAATTAGGTAAGTTCTTGACAAGGGAATGCTCTGCGTGTGGTCGACCGCGGGCGTTGATGCCCCGCGGGTGATCGACCGCGGTGGCAGCCCTGGGCAGCTCGGTGAAGAGGAGAAGGCCCGGTTGCGCGCGGCGCGCATCGAGTGGCCGACGGGAACACGGTTTCGGAACGCAACCGTGGGCGCTTAAGCGCATGCTCCATTTGGTCAAGCGGCGCTTTGGCATCGCATTCGGCGATATGCACGTTTTAGAACTGGATGGGAATAAAAAATGACGATGAGAAAAGTTGCAGGAGTCGATGTCGGTTCAGTTTCCACAGATGTGGTAATCCTGAACCAGGACAAGGAAATTGTTGCGTATAAGGTGGTTCATTCCGGAGCCAACTCTCAAAAGGCTGCCGAGGAGGCATTTCGTGAAGCCCTTGCCTTGGGCGGGGTTGAGCGCGGCGAAATAGCCTATGTGGTATCCACGGGCTACGGGCGAAACCGCGTTGCTTTCGCCAATGCGAATGTAACTGAAATTTCCTGTCACGCCAGGGGAGCACATTTCCTTTTTCCGGAAACCAGAACGCTAATTGATGTCGGCGGGCAAGACAGTAAAGTGGTTCATCTGGATGAACGAGGACTGGTGACCAGTTTTGCCATGAACGACAAGTGCGCGGCCGGTACCGGCCGGTTTTTGGAGGTAATGGCCCGCGCTCTGGAATTGGAACTGGACAGTATGGGGGATCTTTTCTTCGAGGCAAAGAAAGAGCTGACAGTAAGCAGCATGTGCACTGTTTTCGCGGAATCCGAGGTGATAAGCCTTCTTTCGCAAGGCAACAGCCGAAATGACGTCGTGGCAGGGATTCACATGTCTATCGCCCGGCGGGTAATCGGCCTGCTGGGTCGGCATGGCCTGGTTGAAAGGCTGGCATTTACCGGCGGGGTGGCAAAAAATAGAGGGGCGGTCGGAGCCTTCGAATCATTGTTAAAAACCAAAATCATGGTACCTGAAGAACCGCAAATCATCGGCGCGCTGGGAGCGGCACTGATTGCGCTGGAAAGCTGTGGGGAAATGCCGGAAAAAAGTTTGCCTAGGTCAGTTGAGCGGGTATGAGTAAGGCATTACATAATATTCGGGTATTGGAACTGGCGGAAGGATGGTCGGCAGCCGCTCTGTGCGGCAGGCTGATGGCTGAACTTGGGGCCGAGGTAATCAAGATCGAGCCACCGGCGGGTGACTTCCTGCGCAGGAGAAAACCTTTGGCGCCTCATGGGGAAAGTTACGACTTTCAGCTTATCGCGGCCAACAAAAAAAGCGTTTGTATTAATCCGGCAATTCCGCAGGACAGAGAATTATTGAAAAGATTAACAGGAAAAACCGATGTCATTATAGAGGACAGCCTTTTTGCGAGAGAACAGGGATTAAGTACTGATTTCGAGCTGTCAAGGAACGGCAGCCGGGCGCTTATCCACTGCCGTATATCTCCCTTCGGCAGCTCAGGTCCGCTCAGCAATTACACGGGAAACGAACTGGTAATGCAGGCAATGAGCGGAATGATGGCGACCACCGGTTTTGCCGGGGACTTGCCTACCCGGGTGGGGATTTTGTGTGGAGAACACGTGGCCGGCATTTTTGCCGGGATATCGGTTTTGGGCGCCCTTTGCCATCGTTATGACAGCGGCACAGGTCAGGAGATTGATATCTCGGTCCATGACTGTCTTCTCAGCTACCTTGGCACCTTTATGCCGGCGTTTTTTACCACCGGCAAAAACCCCGAAAGGATCGGCAACCTGCACCCGATGGTCGTCCCGTGGAATTCGTACCGGGCAAAGAACGGGTGGGTAATTATTTGCACGGGTAACGACCTGCAGTGGGGGGCTCTGGTAAAAGCCATGGGGCGGGATGATTTGACCGGAGATGGCCGTTATGCGTTGCAGGATAAGAGACTGGCGAGGCGCGGGGAAATCGACGGCATTATCAGCCAATGGACCGCCACGAGAAATGTTGATGAAGTTGTGAGCCTCCTGGAGGAAGCAAATATCCCGGCGGGGCCGATCATGACAATGGAAAACATGCTGGCGGACGAACAGGTTAGAGCTAGAAACATGCTGGTCGAGCTGAACCACCAGCTCGGTGGCAAGGTAATGTCCACCGGTCCGCTTTTCAAGATGACGGCTACGCCGGGGGAAATCAGCGGCCCGGCGCCTCTCTTGGGGGAACATACAGAGCAAATATTATCCAAATTGGCGGATTACAGGGAAACGATAAGGGAGATAGGGGACAAAAAGGTAACGGCCAGGGCCTTGCAGGGAGTAAGGGTTCTGGAAGTCGGGGCCTATACGGCGGGTCCGCTATGCACGCGCCTGCTGGCCAGCCTCGGGGCGGAGGTTATCAAAATTGAACCTCCGGTAACGGGTGATCACGTCCGGGATTTTGGTTGCAAAGTAGGTGGCACCAGCTACCTTTTTCACATAAACAATTACAACAAGAAGAGCGTCACGCTGGATACAAATAAAAAAGAAGGCAAGGATATCTTTCTTGAACTGGTCAAAAGGTCCGATATTCTAGTCGAGAATTTCGTGCCCGGAACATTGGACAGGTGGGGCCTAGGTTACAGCACGCTGCAGGAAATAAACCCTTCGCTGATATATTGCTCGGTGAACGGTTTCGGCTGGGGCGGCTCCATGGGTAAGAAAAGAGCTTTTGATACCGTAGTTCAGGCCAGGGCCGGAATCGTAAACCAGACGGGTTACCCCGACGGGCCTCCGACCAAAGTGGGCGCTTCGTTTGCCGACGTTTCGGCCGCTGCTTTTGGCGCCCTGGCTGTTCTTGCCGCCCTTTATCACCGGAAAGTGAAGGGGGAAGGTCAGTTCGTTGACGTCGCGATGTACGATGTAATGGTATGGATGACTGCTGAACTATGGCCATTTCATTTCAGAGGCGAGAAGATACCGGAAAGAATGGGCAACCGTCATTACCGTTACGTGCCATATAACATTTACCGCGCCGCGGATGGGCTGGTGGTTATCGCGGTGGAAAAGGAAAAACAGTGGAGTGAGCTGTTGGAGGTAATGGGGTGCAGCGCTTTAGCCGGGAGCGCGCGTTACCGTGGCGCCGAGAGCCGCGTGAAACACCGGGAAGAAGTTGATGCTTTGGTTGCCGATTGGGTAAAGAAGTTGGACGTCGCCGAGGTTGTCGGAAAATGCCAGAAAGCCGGCGTGCCGGCAGGGCAAGTCATGGAATTAAGTGATATAGCAAGCCATCCCCATGTTCTATCCAGGCAGATGATGGTAGAGGCACCGCTTGACTCGGGGAAAATGAAGTTGTTGGGTTGTCCCATGAAGCTTTCGGCAACCCCCACCGATTTTTATCGACCAGCGGCGCCTTTGGGGGGGCACAACCAGGAGGTATATTGCGGCATGCTGGGTTATTCTGCCGCTCAGTTGGATATATGGAAATCCGAGGGGCTCATCTAAGATAGACCGTCTGCTAATGGAAGTACGGCTTAGGGCCGGAGCACTATTAAGGGAGTTGAAGATGGGAGTAACTGAAGAAATTGCTGCTTTTGTGGTAAATACAAAATTTGAAAATTTAACCGAACGAGCAGTAAAAGAAGCGAAAGTTTGTCTGCTCGACTGGCTGGGAGTTTGTCTGGCCGGTTCCAGGGAGCCCCTGGCGGAAATACTGACAAGAATGTTCAGGACGATGCCGTGTGAGCCCCAGGCGACAGTGATAGGCAAGGGTATAAAAACTTCGCCCCTAAACGCTGCCCTGGCCAACGGCGCAATGTCTCACGCGCTCGATTTTGATGATTATTTGGTTTACGGCTTGCTGCATCCCAGTGCCCCCGTATGGGCAGCGATTCTGCCGCTGGCAGAGTGGAAAGGGGTCAGCGGAAGGGAACTGATAGCCGCCTTTGTCTTAGGCTTTGAGGTGGAATCAAGGATTTCACGAATACTGGGAAAGCCGCTCATTGACGCCTGTTTCCATCCGACCGGAACAATAGGCACCTTTGCCGCGGCGGCAGGCGCCGGGAAGGCCCTCGGTTTGACTAGGCAGCAGTTAATCCACGCGTTCGGGATGGCAGGCACACAGGCCGCCGGGCTGATTGAATCCTTCGGTTCCATGTCCAAGCCGTTCCATGCCGGCAAAGCGGCCATGAATGGCCTGCTGGCCGCTATTCTAGCCGGCGAGGGATTTACCGGGTCGGAACAGATGCTAGACAGCGAGCGCGGTTTTGCGCAGGTTCTGGTTAAGCAAGACCTGCGTGGAATCACCGGCGGCTTGGGCAGGGAATACGAAATCATCAACAATTCATACAAACCCTATCCGTCTTGCGGCGCCACCCACGCGGCCATAGACGCGATGCTTGAAATCAGGCGCAAATACGCCCTTCAGGCCAGCCAAGTCAGGGAAGTATCGTGCAAGGTTTGTCCGGTGACCATTCACGTGGCCGGAAAATCGCAGCCTAAGACCGGCCTTGAAGGCAAGTTCAGCCTGAAATTCTGCCTGGCCGCCGCGCTTACCTACGGCGAACTGAGCATAGATAAATTTACCGAACGCGAGGTACAGCGCCCCGAAATAACAGGGCTGATGGAAAAAATTCAGCTCATACCGAAAGAAAGTTACAACAGCGTGTCCGAGGCGGAAGTGACTGCCGTCACAGCCGCTGGCGATAAATACACACACGCTGTTTCCTGGGCCAAAGGCACTCCCCAAAATCCAATGACGGAAGAAGATATGGAGAAAAAATTTATCAGCCTGGCGGAGCTGGCGGTACCCAGAGATAAAGCCGGGCGGGTCATCGAGCTGATTAACCGGCTCGATCAATTGAATGAGCGGGAAGTGGCTGATCTTATCGGGCTTTGTTCCTGAGGAAACTCTGCAACGGCCATCGAATCACCCTTTGGTGCGTTAAATGGGCCGCGCCAATCACCTTGGCCAAGACGATTGGCGCGCGCCCCAGCGGTGACCGCTGCGCCGACTTCCCACCGTGCGCGCCGGGGAAGCGAGCTTTTATCAGACTCTCCCAACCGCCTGCGGCCGTCAAGATTGATTGATGTGGGTCAAACGGCGCCACGATTCAGGGACTAAGCTGGAAATCGATAACTCTCGAAAAGCGCCAACCGTGCCCAAGAAACCTTTTTCCGAATTCAGCGCTCTGCTGCAAGCGCAACGCCAGCAGTTGCTGGACGAAGTGCGCGCAAAAATCGCCGCCTCGGGGGAAGGCCTCGGTTTCGCCAATCAGTCGAAGATCACCGATGACGATGCTCTCGCCGATGCGGCCGCCGAATTGGACCTGGCGATGGTGATCCGCGAAAGCCGGGAGCTCAAGGACATCGAGGCTGCACTCGGACGCATCGCCGAGGGCAGCTATGGCGTCTGCACCGACTGCGGCGGCGACATCGGCCGGGCGCGGCTGAAGGCGTATCCAGCGGCCGAGCGCTGCCTGCCCTGCCAGGAAAAAAACGAACGCTTGCGCGGCCGGGTGCACATGCCCCGCTTATAGCGGAAACTACGTGGCGCAGGCCTGGTTCGAACAATTCTGACCTGGAGACAATATGTACAAGCACATTCTGGTACCCACCGACGGGTCGGCGCTTTCCGACAAAGCCGTCGAAGCGGCGATCAAGCTGGCCAAGCTGGCGGGCGCGCGCATCACTGCCTTCCACGCGGTCGAACCCTATCCGCTGCAAGGCGCCTATGCGGCGGAAGCCAGTGGCATCCCCGAATTTCAGCCGGAAATTTTCGCCGAACGCAGCGAGGAATATGCGAAACGCGTGCTGGACGCGGTCGCGGGCGCCGCAACGGCGGCGAACGTTCAGTGCGCGACCGGCTACGCCACCAGCCGCTCCCCTTCCCAGGCGATTGTCGAGAAGGCGCGCAAGGAGAACTGCGATCTCATCGTCATGGCCTCGCACGGACGGCGCGGGCTGGAAGGATTCCTGCTGGGAAGTGAAACCCAGAAAGTCCTGACCCATTCCTCGATTCCGGTGCTGGTCTACCGCTAGCGGCAGCCCTTGCCGTTACGGAGCCTATCTGGCCGGTCTATTAGACGCCCAGTGGAGGCTGGAGGCGCAGGGTTCAATCCAGCCGGCCGCGCCGGCCAGCGTTTCCAGTTCGCCGCGTAATACAGCACCGGGATCACCACCAGCGTGAGCACGGTGGACACCAGGATGCCGAAAATCAGCGATATCGCGAGGCCGTTGAATATCGGGTCGTCGAGGATGAAAAACGCGCCCAGCATCGCCGCCAGGCCGGTCAGCACGATGGGCTTGGCGCGGGTCGCGCCGGCGTTGATCACGGCGTGCTCGAACTCCGCCCCGCCTTCCATCTGCAGGTTGATGAAGTCCACCAGCAGGATGGAATTGCGCACGATGATGCCGGCGAGCGCGATCATGCCGATCATGGAGGTCGCGGTGAACTGCGCGCCCAGCAGCGCATGCCCCGGCATTACGCCGATGATGGTGAGCGGGATCGGCGCCATGATGACGAGCGGCACGAGATAGGACTTGAACTGCGCCACCACCAGCAGATAGATCAGGATCAGGCCGACCGCGTAGGCGAGGCCCATGTCGCGGAACGTCTCGTAGGTCACCTGCCATTCGCCGTCCCACTTGACGGCGTAGCCGGCGTAGGCGTCCTCCGGCTGGGAAACGAAGGTCTCGCCCAGGGTTCCGCCCTGCGGCAAGGGCTTGCCCATGATCCGGCCGCGGATGTCGAACATGCCGTAGAGCGGGCTGTCGAGCTTGCCCGCCATGTCGCCGACCACGTAGACCACCGGCAGCAGGTCCTTGTGATAGACCGTCGCGTCGCGCCCGACGCTCTCGGCGCGCACGAGTTCGGTGAGCGGTTTCAGCACGCCATTGACGGCGCGCACCTTCAGCCGCAGCAGCGATTCGATACGGCTCGCCTGCGCCGGCGGCAGCGACACTCTCACCGGCACTTCGTACTTCGCCCCGCTCTCGTGCAGGGGCGTGACATCCTCGCCGGCCAGGCCGATGCGGATGGCGGCGACGATATCGCGCTGCGCCACGCCCAGCAGCGCCGCCTTGGCCTGGTCGACGCGCAGGCGCAGCTTCGGCGCCGTCTCGTCGACGCTCGCGTCGACGTCGACGATGTCCGGCGCGGCGACGAAATCGGCGCGCAGTTTTTGCGCGACCGCGATCTGGCCCGCATAGCTCGGGCCGTAGACTTCGGCCACGATCGGCGCCTGCACCGGCGGACCGGGCGGCACCTCGACCACCTTGAGCGATGCGCCGTGGCGCCCGGCGATCGCTTGGAGCGGCGGGCGCACGGCGAGCGCGATCTCGTGGCTCTTGCGGCTGCGCTGGTGCTTGTCCACCAGGTTCACCTGGATGTCGCCGAGCTCGGGCGACTGGCGCAGGTAATACTGGCGCACCAGACCGTTGAAGTTGATCGGCGCGCTGGTGCCGGCGTAGGCCTGGTAGTCGGTGACTTCGGGCACGGTCGCGAGATAGGTGCCCATTTCCTGTAAGGCAGCGGAGGTTCGCTCCAGCGGCGTGCCGGTGGGCAGGTCCACCACCACCTGCAGTTCCGACTTGTTGTCGAAGGGCAGCATTTTCAGCACCACCAGCTTCAGCCCCGCGAGCGACACCGCCGCGAGGATCAGCACCAGAATGCCGGCGTAGAGCTTGATCCGCGCCGCGCCGCCCCGCGCGCCGCCGAGGAACGGACCGATCACCCGGCGGAACAGGCGCAACTCCCGGGTTTCTCCCGGCGCCTCGCCGTGGGCCGCGCCCTGCGGCTTGAGCAGCTTCAGCGCGAGCCAGGGCGTGACGATGAAGGCGATAGCAAGCGAAATGATCATGCCCATGCTGGCGTTGATCGGGATCGGGCTCATGTAGGGGCCCATCAGTCCGCTGACGAAAGCCATCGGCAAGAGCGCCGCGATCACGGTAAAGGTCGCGAGTATGGTGGGGCCGCCGACTTCGTCCACCGCCTCCGGAATCAACGCCGAAAGCGACATGCCCGAATGCACGCCGCGCCGGTGGATGTTCTCCACCACCACGATGGCATCGTCGACCAGGATGCCGATGGAAAAAATCAGCGCGAACAGCGACACGCGGTTGAGGGTGAAGCCCCAGGCCCAGGAGGCGAACAGCGTCGCCGCGAGCGTCAGGATCACGGCAGCGCCGACGATCACCGCCTCGCGCCGCCCGAGCGCCAGCCATACCAGCGCCACCACCGACAACGTCGCGAAGATCAGCTTCTGGATCAGTTTTTGCGCCTTATCGTTCGCGGTTTCTCCGTAATTGCGCGTAAGCGAGACTTCCACGCCTTCGGGAATGATGCTGCCCTTCAACTGCTCGACCCGGCGCATCAGGCGCAAGGCGACGTCCACCGCGTTCTCGCCCGGCTTCTTGGCGACGGCGATGGTCACCGCCGGAAACTCGCCGCGCGCCTTGCCGGCGCCGGCGACGCCGTTGCCGTACCAGACGTAATGCGCGGGAAGTTCCGGACCATCGTGCACCTCGGCCACGTCCTCGAGATAAATCGGCCGGCTCTGCACCGCGCCGACGACCAGGCGCTTCACGTCGTTTGCCGAAGCGAGGAACTGGCCGGTTTCGATCTGGATTTCGCGGTTCCCGTCCACCAGGCTGCCCGAGGGCATCGCGGCGTTGGCGCCAATCAGCGCATTGCGCACGTCCTGCGGCGTAAGGCGCCAGGCATGCAGGCGCTCGACGTCGAGCAGCACCCGCAGCGCGCGCCGCGCGCCGCCGATGGTCGCCACGGTGCGCACGCCGGGCACCCGCTGCAGCTCGATCTCGGCCGCATGCGCGATTCTCTCGAGCTGGTAGGCGCCGCGCGCGGGATCGGCGGTCCACAGCGTCAGGCTGACGATGGGCACGTCGTCGATGCCCATCGGCTTGATGATGGGCTCGCCCACGCCGAGCGAGGGCGGCGGCCAATCCCGGTTCGAATTGATGGTGTCGTACAAACGCACCAGCGCCTGGGTGCGGTCCTCGCCGACCTTGAATTGCACCGTGAGCACGGCCATGCCCGGTTTGGTCACCGAGTAGATGTGCTCCAGGCCGGTGATGCGCGCGAGCACCTGTTCGGCAGGCGTCGTTACCAGCGATTCGACGTCCTTGGACGACGCCCCCGGGAACGGAATCAGCACGTTCGCCATGGTGACGTTGATCTGCGGCTCTTCCTCGCGCGGCGTCACCAGCACGGCGAACACCCCGAGCAGCAGCGCAATCAGCGCGACGAGCGGGGTCATCTGCGAGTGCAGAAAGAACTGGCTGATGCGTCCGGAGATGCCCATGATGAATTGATGATCCTGCAAGAGAAAAATTGAACCGCAGAGGACGCAGGGGAAGAACCAGGTATTGGCTAATTCAAGCGACTCACCGGCTCGGTGAGTACGCGATACGGCCTGAGCGACCGAGTTTCTCTACGTCCTCTGCGGTGGAATCTTTCCTTATTTGCTGCCGCGCTTCAGTGCCGCCAATGCGGCGACCGGGTCGAGCGCAACTTTTTCCCCCGGCGCGACTCCGGCGAGCACTTCCACTTCCTGCTCGCCCGCCGCTTCTCCGAGGCGCAACTGGCGAAATCGAATCTCGCCCGCCTCGCCCACCACATAGGCGCCGGCCACCTCGCTGCGCAACGCCACCGCGGAGGCCGGTATCAGGAGCTTCTTCACCCGGCCGACGGCGAAATGAGCGCGCGCGAACATGCCCGGATACAGACCTTCGATGCCTACGGGCAGATCCAGCCGCACCTGCGTCGTATGCGTCTGGGCGTCTGCCGCGGGCAGGATGGTCATGCGCGCGGCCGGAACGCGTTTATTCAGCGCCGGGAATTCCACACCGGCGCTGGGTAGCTTGCGCACCGCGGCGAGCTGGTATTGCGGCAGGCTCGCGCTGACGCGCAACTCGCGCGGATCGAAACCGGTCATGAGCGGCTTGCCGGGCACGGCCATCTCCCCCAGTTCGACATGACGCGCCGACACCACGCCGCTGTAGGGCGCAGTCACGCTGGCGTAGCCTCTGGCGGCCGCGGCCTGGACGCGGCCCGCTTCTGCCACGGCAAGCTGCGCCCTGGCGGCCTGGTAATCGGCTTGCGCCTTGTCCATTGCCGCCGCGCTCATGAATTTCTGCTCCACCAGCCGCTGCGTGCGCTCAAATTGCGCCCTGGCGTTGCGCAGCGTCGCCTCGGCCTGGGCCACCTGGGCTTGGGCCGCGGCATAGGCCTGATTCACTTCGGTCGGATCGATGCGCACGATCACCTGCCCCTTGTTGACCCTGTCGCCGACATCGAAATTCACCGCCACCACGCGGCCGGCAATCTGCGCCGCCACGGTCGATTGTTTCACCGCCTCGATCACGCCTTCGGCGGCATAGGTCTGCTCGACCTCGCGATACTCCACGGTGGCGGTGCGCC
>SCTX01000046.1 GCA_004298385.1 Betaproteobacteria bacterium
TACTCCGGCTACTCCCCCCTAGGGGTGTAGCTCCTCCAGGAACCAGTCCGTCGGCACCTCGTGGCCGAGGCCCTTCCTGCGCGCGTTCTCCAGAATCTTCCCTCCCAGGGCCGCGAACTGCACCCCGGCGGAGGCGTTGATGTGAAAGGTGATCTGTTTCGGACCGGTGCGCCCGGCCACCTTACCCGCCAACAGCTCGCCCAGCTCGGCCGTCGGCCATTGGGGCGTGTTCAACGCCCACGGCGAGTCTCCCTTTCGCCCCTCCGGGAACAACTTGACGTGCGCCTCCGGCGCCGCGGGCAGGACATAATCGTCCGCGTCAAAGCGGTCGCCGTGGCTCCACCATGTCATGACGCGGACGTCCGCCCGGCGGTGGCATGCCTCGTCGGTCTCGTTCGGCGTGGTCGAGTTGATGTGGGTGCCGGGCGCTATCCACTCGCCGTGCAGCACCGGCGTGAATGTGTTCGTCGCCCCGATCGCGATGTCCACGTCGCGCATGGCCGTCTCGGCGCTTTCCACACCGATGATGTCGACCCCCGTCCGCTCGCGCCAGTGTTGAACGAAGGCCTCGCGGTGCTTGGCGTTGGGGCTGAATACCTTGATGTGCTCGATCCCCGGCCGCACCACCAGGGTCGCCTCGATCGAGCCGCCCGCCATCATGCCGGAGCCGAGGATTCCCACGTGTTTGGCGTTCTTCCGCGCCAGGTGCTTGGTCCCCACCGCCCCTGTCGCCACCACCCGGTTACGCTGGATGTAGCCGTCCGGCATGATGCACAGGAGTTGCCCCGTGCGCGCGCTGAAGAGTTGGATCAGCGAGGTGTAGCGCCCCCCCGGCCCGGTCGGGATCTTGCAGTAGCGCAGCTTGCCGTCGACGACAGGCATGCTCATCACTTCCGAACTGGTGCGCACGGCGGCGATACCCGTTTTGTGGATGGCGCCGAACATCGTTTTGAACATGTAGATGAGCGGGGCATTGAACGCCTCCGGCTCGACGTAAGCGTCCTTGGCGATCCGCTCGTTCAGGATCTTGTGCTCGAGCTGGTCCACCGGAATGCCCAGCTCCTGGGCGATCGCCTCCCTGGAGGTCGGCATGTGGCGATCGATGCGCGGATCGCTCATCGCCCAGCCGCGCCCCACCTCGATGAACGCGTCCTCGATGGCGTCCACGCACTCGGCCATCGTCACCGCCTTGGCCACTTCCGTGTTGTTTAGGATCAACGTCATTGGGATCACCCCTCCTTATTGCTTTCAGCGCCCGGCTGCTCGAAGTGCGAATTCATTCTGAGCAAGATAAGTTTCTTTGACAAGATATCAATATTGATCGATTAGTATTATCAATAGTCTAAGATAGGTTTCACGCTGCGGCAGCGACGTTCCGTTGTTGCTCCGTTGCCGGTAGGAGGAAAACATTGACGCGGCTTACGACTTGACTCATCACTAGCTCGTCGGCGCGATCGGGCGGGGTTTTGCCGCCTATTCGACCTTCAGGCCGATGTCCTTCACTACCTTGCCCCATTTAACGTAATCGGACTTCATGCGCCCGGCCAGCCGCTTGGGCGCGCTGCCGATGATAATCAGCCCCGCAAGCATCTGCGGCGGTGCAAACGCGAGCAGCGCAGCCGCGGTTGAAAGCAATCGATTCATGGCACTCTCCTCCTGAAGACGATGCCGTGCGGGCAAAGCCCGGCCGAACGCGGGCGCATCGTGAGCGCGCCCGCAGAGCGCTCACGGCGCGTAGCGTTCGTCCTTGTTCTTGCGCCGCGTCATGAACAGATCCGCCGGCAGCTCGGTGCCGAGTTTCTTCTTCCGGGCAATCTCGATCACCCGCTTGCACACCGAGGCGAACTGTATGCCCATGCCGACGTTATTGTGATGATAGGTAATCTGCGCCGAAGCCGTGCGGCCGGGAATTTTGCCGATGCATAGGTCGCCGACCTCGTAGATGTTGTTCCAGGAGGCGTAGCCCTTTCTCATCGGCATCATGATCTCGGGCTGCTCGTCGATTTCGATCTGCTCCTTGAGATTGGCAATGATCAGATCGGCGCGCCGCGCACACTCGTCGTCGAGCTCGCGCCGGCCGTCAAACTTGTTGGTGCCGATCATGCCGATCACGTGGCAGCCGGGCGAGAGCCATTCGCCGAACAGAATCGGATCGGCCGAGTTGGTTGCCGCAATCGCGACGTCGGCGCCTCGAATCGCCTTTTCGGCGGCGTCAACCGCGGTCGCGTCGATGCTCAGCATCGCGCCCATCTTGTCGGCAAAGGTCTTGCGATTCTTCGGGGTCATCGAATAGACCTTAAGCTTCTTGATTGAGGGCCGCACCGCGACCACCGCTTCGACCTGCGAGATTGCCTGCTCGCCCGAACCCAGAATGCCGATTGTCTCCGCGTCCTCGCGCACGCAGTACTTCGCCACCACGCCCGAGGTCCCGCCCACGCGCAGCGCCGACACGGCATGGTCATGCACGATGCCGAGCAGCTCATTGGTGTACAGATCCCAGACCAGAACAAAGCCGGAGAAGTCGCCGGGAAACTCCATGCGTTTTTGCCCGCCTTTGAGCGGGAAGCTGATATGTGCGCAGTCCAGGCGAATCGCCGCCACGCCGTGACAGGGTACCACCCCGGGGATCACGTTCATCCAGCCCCAGCGCGGCTCGGGGAAGCCTTTCAGCGGCGTATGGATGCGCCGGCGCGGCAAGACCTGCGCGTTGCGGTTGCCGAAGTCGGCATAGGCCTGACGAAGCAGTTCGATACACTCCTTCATCGGCAGCAGTCCGGCAGCTTCCTTGTTGGTGAGCACCAGTGTGGTCTTGGACATTTATTTTCCCCCGCGACCGCTAATATGTTTAACTGCATTTCTTCCGGAAACAAAGCATTCCGCAATGTTGCCGCCCGCGCTGTAAAGGTGTCCAAACACGCTACTTAGCTCGCCCACGACGTACAGGCGCGACAAGACCTCTCCATAGACGTTGACGGCCTGTTGATATGCGTTGTGAACCAGCCCTCCCTGGGTATTGGAAACCAAGGGCCATATTTCTGCGCCGTAGTAAGGGGGCGTATCGATAGGAAGCATGGTTCCGCCCGGACGCCCAAACTCCGCATCGGATCCACGATGATAGGCGGCATTCCACCGGTCCACGGTCGCCTCAACTGCGTCCGGGTCTTTCATCTTGAACTGAGCCGCAAGCTCTCGAATGCTGTCGGCTTTCTTGAGTATGCCCAGGTCGACCTCTTTCAGATTGTCCTGGCTCCAAACGTAGTGAAGAATGTCCGGATCGTTATAAGTCGGCTGGCCCAGTGGGTAGAGCCGTCGGCCGTTGTCGTCACAAATCAGCAAAGAGGGAATACGCGGATAGCTCTGGGTGACCGGGTCAAAGTGCTGCATAGGCCGGTGGTTGGTATCCTGAACATACGGATGGTATTCATTCATGTACCGTTTGCCAAACTGATCGACGAGTATCCAAGGCATCTTCACCTGGGCTGTTTGCTCGCGTCCGGGTTTCCAATTGGGTACCCGTTTGGTTCTAATCACATACGGATAGTCGGGTGACGGATGCCTGAACCCGTATGAGCCGTGGAAGTGCCACATATGCCACAATGCCGCCCCCAACTCTTGTGCCATCAGGATGCCATCGCCGGTGTTATTCTTAGCCATCGCTGTGCCGATCGGCATACCCTCCCAATACTGCTCCTGCATCGCGGGGTTTCCCTCGAAGCCGCCGCAGGCCAGTATCACCGCCCGTGCTTTTACCTTAGTGTGCTTGCCGTTTTCGCCCTTGATTGTGATTCCCCGGACTTCCCGTTGCTTCGTGCCGGGAATCAAACGAACCGCCGCGCTGTTATATCGTACCTGGACGTTGCGCCGTTTGAGCACATTGTCATAGACGACTTTGAACACCCGGACCCCCCCGCCAAAGGTGCCGCTTTTTTGCGTAGAACTGCTGCTTTGCGCGGGAAACTCCTTCTCCGGAAAAAACTTCGGAACTGACTTTATCGATGTGTAGTAGAAAGTCTCAAAACCGGGCAGCATATACGAACCACCGCCCAGAAATTCGTCCGGTACGGTTCCGTCCGGATTAAGACTGATGCCATCGATGCCGCCGAGGCCGCCGAGGCCGAGCCTTCCCTGCTGGCCAACGACTTCGGCGCCATTGATCTTCGCGAGATCCCTGACATAATCTTCAAGATCAGTCATGCCGTCCGCAAGAGAGCGAAGAACCTCGATTGGCGTCCTGCCCTTGCCTAGAGCCTGCAGATAGGCAAACGCTTTGTCCCGGTCGGCAGCACATAGCACGCCGCCACCAGCGCAGATCGATATGCCTCCGGGGACCGAGGCTTTCTCTATCAACAAAACCTTTGCGCCTCCGTCCGCGGCTTCGATAGCCGAGATAGCACCGGCAAAACCGAAGCCAACCACTACAACATCGAATTCCTCGTCGAAGGCCAGCATAACTTTACCTACTCCTCTCATTTCCTCATGGATTACCCGGCAGACGCAGGTCGCGCCCCCTACCCGGTCATTGCTTTCAGCGCTCGGTTAGTCAAAGTGCGAATTCATTCTGAGCAAGATAAGTTTCTTTGACAAGATATCAATATTGATCGGTTACTGTTATAAATGGTATAAGGGCATCTCTAATAATCCCAATTCCGTCATTCCGAGCGAAGCGAGAAATCTGCTTTTCATGGGGCGCAAGAAGCAGATTCTTCGGACCTGTGCTCCGGGGGAAATCGCCTTGGGGGACAGCCTCAGAACGACAATTTTTGGAGGTCCACATAAGATGGGTTTCAGGCTGCGGCAGCGATGTTTTTTTGTTACTCCGTCGCCGGTGGGAGGAACACATTGACCCTGTCGCTATCGAAAATCCGCGGGTTTCTCGCGGTGGCCGAGCATCTCCACTTCCGCCGCGCGGCCAGCGCGCTCGACATCAGCCAGCCTGCGCTCAGCGCGCAGATACGGGCACTCGAGGACACGCTCGGCGTGCGGCTTGTGGCACGCACGACGCGCCGCGTTCAGCTCACGCCCGACGGGGAGCGTTTCCTGACGCGGACGCGTCGTCTGTTCGAGGAGATGGACGCCGTTGTGAGCGAGATCCGCGATCCGCGCATGCTCGAACGGGGCCGGGTGGTGTTCTCCTGCATTCCGACGGTGGCGGCACACATATTCCCGGATGTCATCGGGAAGTTCAAGCGGCGCTATCCGGGCATGGCGATCAAAATAATCGATGAGCCAACTCTGGCGCTTGAACGCCGCATCATCAGCCGCGAGGTCGATTTCGGCATCGGCGCCATGCCGCACTGGCGCGAGGAACTCGAATTCACGCCCATCGTCGAGGATCCGTTCGTCGCCGTGTTTCGAAGGGATCATCCCCTCGCCAGGCGCGCCAAGGTCTCGATCGACCAAGTCCTTCAGTATCCGGTCATATCGCTCAGCAAGGGCTCGAACGTCCGCGCAACCATCGAGGCGTATTTCGAGCGGACGAAACGATCGTTCGTCCCGGCTTACGATCTGATTCACCACTACACCATCGGCGCGATGGTCGAGGCGGGCCTCGGCATCACGCTGCTTCCGTCGATGGCGACTGCGATGATCAAGTACTCGTCGCGACTGAAGATCGCCATGCTAAACGAGCCGAAGTTCTCGCGACGCATCGGCTTGATCAAGCGAACGGGAGAGACACTGTCACCCGCGGCCTTTGAGTTCTATCAGTTCACGCTGCAGGCAATGAAAAAGCCCCGCAAGGCGGGGTAAGTTTGTTCTCAAGGTGCGTATGACACGGTTACCGAGTTCTTCGTCCGCAAGTAGTTAAAGACGAGACCGGTACCCCGTGCCATGCCGGTTGGAATGAACCGAACTTGGCCGCAATGGGGTTGAAGCCGATGTCTATCGGCGAAACTTACACGTTTTTAACCCAGTTTCCGCTGGTCGAATACGCGCTTGGCCTTGATTTCGGTCTTGGGAAGAGTGCCGTAGGGCTTCAGGTCCACATTGGGACGTATCTCGACCATGAGCCTCACCGCGTCCTGGATGCGCTTGGCCAGCTTCGGATAGTCCTTCTCGGGGACGTCCGGCCTCGGCTCCGCCACGATAGTCAGCACGTCGAGCATTTTCTCCTGGGAGACGACGATCTGGAACTCGTCGCCGACCTCGGCGAAGCCGCGGATCGCTTCCTCTATGGCGGTGGGGAACATGGTGATACCGCGGATGTTCAGCATATCATCCGCGCGACCGTAGAAGCCTCCCACGGCCAGCGCGTGCGTGCGTCCGCAGGGACAGGGGTCGTAGTTCAACACGGTGTAGTCGCCGATCAGGAACCGGGCGAGCGGCGCCGCCTCCGAGAATAGGTTGGTCACCACGGAGAGTCCCGGTTTTCCGAGCGGCACCGGCTCCATGGTTACCGGGTCCACTGTCTCCCAAATCTGGATATCTTCTGTCAGGTGGTCGCAGACCGGGCCGTCTTTTTGGGTCACCTGGTACTGACAGGTGTATCCGCCGGCCGTCTGGGAGGCCTCGGTGCAGCCGTAGAACTCATGCAGCTCGCAATTCCATAATGCTTCCGTGCGGCGCTTGGTGGCCGCGATGGTGGCTCCAGGCTCTCCCCCGGTGATGATAATGCGAATGGAGCTCTGGGCCGGGTCGTAGCCCATCTCCTTCATCACGTCTCCAAGATAGAGGGCATAGGACGGCGTGGCCCCGAGGATGGTCGGCTTGAACGTATTGATGAACATGCAGGTCCGGCGGGTGTCCAGGCTGCCGCGCGGTATGATCGGCACGCCCATCAGGTTCAGGGCGTAGTGCACTCCCCAGAAGAACACGTGAGGGGCGTAACCAAAGGCGATGAGGGCGATATCGCCGGGCCGGATGCCCATGGCCCACATGGCGCGAGCGTCATTCCAGGCCCAGATGTCTCTGTCGTGCAGCGTGTGGCGGAAGGCCCGCGGAGCTGCCGTGGTGCCCGACGTGGCGAACATCATCCAGCCCCGCCGAGACCAGATCTCCTC
Organism: Betaproteobacteria bacterium; assembly: GCA_004298385.1. GTDB lineage: Bacteria > Pseudomonadota > Gammaproteobacteria > Burkholderiales > SG8-39 > 2-12-FULL-64-23. Next base: position 6,999 of record SCTX01000046.1, read on the forward strand.
GTTCACCGTGGTATAGGTCCCCCACGGGGGATTGACCTTGACGTCCTCCACCATCTCCGTCTTGGTGGTGATCGGGATCTTGGGCAGGTCCTTCAGAGACTTGATATCGGACGGATGCAGCTTGGCTTTCTTGAACTTCTCGCGATAGAAGGGGCTGCACTCGTAGAGAAACTTGACGCAAAGCAGAAGCTTCTCTTCCTGGATATCCTTTATCCTATCCCTGGAGCAGGTCTCCAGCTCCGGCACCCAGAACCTGTCGTTGGCGGGCCCATCAGGTTGAAGCATGTACTTGTTGACCAGATCGAGCCATTGCTTGCGCACGTCTGCCATTGTCGTCTCCTTGCCCGGTAATGAAGGTCGCTTCCAGGTGCCAATTCTATCGCGGAATATGGGCGCATGGCGCTTACTTAAGCGATGAACCCAACGTATCCTGTGGGAGCGAGCTTGCTTGCGAGTTTCATCATTCGCGAGCCCCCCAAGGGGATTTCCTTCGGGGCACAAGCTCGCCCCCACAAAGGCCGAACGCGCCTTAAGTAAGCGCCATTCACACGCGCCATTCGAATATGGGCCTCCTTGCAAGTCGCACAAGGTTTTTTTGCGACTGCATGGCGGTCTCCTTGTCTTATGCTGGAGTCAAAATCGCCGGTACAGCCAGTATTTCTCGTACAGGACCTTGCCCGCGTGCCAGAAGCGACTGGGCCCGCGCAGCTCAACCTGCGGCGTCGGCTCGGCGTAGAAATTGCCCCTGCCGATGCCGGCTCGTCCTGCGCCGGTCTCGATGAAGCACATGCCCTCGCCGGCAAATTGACGCGGCGTGCCCTTGCCGGTCCAGGCGCGGGCGATGTTGTGCGCCACGACCTCGGCCTGGCCATGGGCGAAGACGCCGGCCTTGGGCAAGGGACGACCCATTTTGAGCGGAATGGTGGTGATATCGCCAAGCGCGTACACGTCCTCGAATTGCGTTTGCAGCGTATGACGGTCGACGGGTATCCAGCCGCTTTCGTTGGTCAGGCCCGCCTCGCGCGCCACCGCCGGCGCGCGGTGCGGTGGAACGTAGAGCAGCAGCTCGTATTCGGCCGAGACGCCATTGGCGAAGCCGATGCGGCGGGCTGCCGGATCGATGTCCTTGACCTGGTGCTCGGGATGGTAGCCGATGCCGCGTGCTTCGATCATGCCGCGCACGGCCGCGCCCAGTTCGGGACCGGTAACGACCATAGGCCGTGGCTCGGCGGCGAAGAATTCGATCGTCGTTTTGTCGCGCACGCCGCGCTTGCGCAGGTGTGATTCCAGCAACAGGGCGG
>SCTX01000047.1 GCA_004298385.1 Betaproteobacteria bacterium
CCGGGTTCCGAGCTACGCAGGCCGCGCCGCCCCCGGGCTCCTCTCCCGGTGGGTAGTTTCCTGTATATTCGGCCCGCCGCAAGCTAGCCGGCGCCGCTCAAGCCTTGAGCGCGACCAGCACTTCGTCCAGCATCTTCTTCGCATCGCCGAACAGCATGCGGTTATTGTCTTTGTAGAACAGCGGATTGTCGACGCCGGCGTAGCCGGAAGCCATGCTGCGCTTCATCACGATCGAGGTCTTGGCCTTCCATACTTCCAACACCGGCATGCCGGCGATCGGGCTCGTCGGGTCATCCTGGGCCGCCGGATTGACGATGTCGTTGGCGCCGATGACCATGGCGACGTCGGTAGTCGGGAAATCCTCGTTCAACTCGTCCATCTCGAACACGATGTCGTAGGGCACCTTGGCCTCGGCCAGGAGCACATTCATGTGACCGGGCATGCGGCCGGCGACCGGGTGGATGCCGAAGCGCACATTGACGCCTTTCTCGCGCAAGTGCTTGATGATTTCGAACACCGTGTGCTGGGCCTGGGCGACCGCCATGCCGTAGCCCGGCACGATGATCACGTTCTTGGCCTCGCGCAACAGCTCCGCCGTCTCCGTGGCAAGAATCGGATTGACTTCGCCCGCCGGCTGCGCGCCCTCGCCCTTTGGCGCCGGCGTACCGCCCCCGGTGCCGAATCCGCCCGCGATCACGCTGATGAAGTGCCGGTTCATCGCGCGGCACATGATGTAGGAAAGGATGGCGCCGCTCGATCCCACCAGCGCGCCGGTGACGATCAGGAGGTCGTTCGAGAGCATGAAGCCGGTCGCCGCCGCCGCCCAGCCGGAGTAGCTGTTCAGCATCGACACCACCACCGGCATGTCGGCGCCGCCGATCGCCATCACCATGTGGATGCCGAACAGCAGCGACACCACGGTCATCACGATCAACGGCGTCATCCCTTCGCTCACCGAGCCGGCGTTCAGGAATTCCCGCCCGAAGTAGATTATGATCAGCAGGCCCGCGAGGTTCATCCAATGGCGCGCGGGCAGGAGCATCGGGCTCCCGCCGATCTTGCCCGAGAGCTTGCCGAAAGCGATGATCGAACCGGAGAAGGTCACCGCACCGATCAGGATGCCGATATAGATCTCGATTTCGTGGATGGCCTTTTCCGCGTCCGTCAGCGGGATGCTTTTTCCGTCGACCAAATGGAAGGACGCCGCCGGATCGATGTAGTTCGCGTATCCGACCAGCATGGCCGCGAGACCGACGAGGCTGTGCATTAGCGCCACCAGTTCCGGCATTTGGGTCATTTTCACAGTGCGCGCGGCGTAGAGTCCGATACTGCCGCCAACCACCATGCAGCCGATGATCCACGGATAGCCGGCCGGCGTGACGTGCGGTCCGAACACCGTCGCGAGTACGGCGATGGTCATGCCGATCATGCCGTATAGGTTGCCGCGCCGGGAGCTCTCCGGATTCGACAGGCCGCCGAGGCTCAGAATGAAAAGAATCGTTGCCCCAATATAGGAGACTGCTACCACGCCTTCAGACATTTTCCGTCTCCCTTATTTGCGGAACATTTCCAGCATGCGCTGGGTGACGGCGAAGCCGCCGATCATGTTGATCGTAGTGAGCGCGATCCCTGCGACCGCCAGCCAGCGTATCCAGTCCCCCGGGGCGAGCCCCCCCTCGAGCGGCGGCGCGATCTGCACCAGCGCGCCGATGGCGATGATGCTGCTGATCGCATTGGTGACGCTCATCAGCGGCGTGTGCAGGGCCGGGGTGACATTCCAAACCACCATATAACCCACGAAACAGGCGAGCACGAACACGGTGAAGTGCGCGAGGAATGCTGCGGGCGCGCTGTAGCCTATGAACCAGAAAAGCAGCACCGCGATGCCGAAAACAAGCGCGGTGCTGGCGCCGGAGGCGGGCGCGCCGCTCTTGCCATGCCCGCCTTGCGCCTTAGCCGGCGCGGCGGCCGGCTTGGCCGCTGCCGGCGGCGCCGCCGAGAGTTTTGGCGCCGGTGGCGGCCAGGTGATGTTGCCCTCCTTCACCACCGTGGTGCCGCGCAGCACCTCGTCTTCCATATTGACGTTGATGACGCCGTCCTTGGTCTTGCACAGCTCCTCGGCCAGGCGGAATAGGTTGGTCGCATACAGCGTCGAGGACTGCTTGGCGAGGCGGCTGGGCAGATCGCTGTAGCCGATGATGGTCACGCCGTGCTTGACAGTCACCTGATGCGGCACGGTCAGTTCGCAGTTGCCGCCCTGCTCCGCCGCCAGGTCGACAATGACGCTGCCCGGTTTCATCGAGCGCACCATTTCCGCGGTGATGAGCTTCGGCGCCGGTTTGCCCGGAATCAGCGCGGTGGTGATGATGATATCCACTTCTTTCGCCTGCTTGGCAAACACCTCAGCCTGGGCTTTCAGGAACCCTTCGCTCATCACCTTGGCATAACCACCGACGCCGGCGCCTTCTTCCGTGTAGTCCACGGTGACGAATTCGCCGCCCATGGATTTGACCTGATCGCCCACTTCGGGGCGCGTGTCGTTGGCGCGCACGATCGCCCCCAGGCCCGAGGCCGTGCCGATCGCGGCGAGGCCCGCAACGCCTGCGCCGATGACGAACACCTTGGCCGGCGGCACCTTGCCGGCCGCGGTGATCTGGCCGGTGAAGAAACGGCCGAAGTGATGCGCCGCCTCGATCACGGCGCGGTAACCGGCAATGTTGCCCATCGAGGAGAGCGCGTCCAGCTTCTGTGCGCGCGAAATGCGCGGCACGCTGTCCATCGCCAGCACGGTGGCCTTCTTCGCCGCGAGTTGTCGCAGCAGCTCTGGATTCTGCGCCGGCCAGATGAAGCTCGCCAGCGCGCCGCCTGCGCGCATCAGGCCGATTTCTTCCGCGCTCGGCCCGCGCACCTTGAACACGATGTCGGACGCGGACCACAGCTTGGCCGCCCCTTCGACAATCTCGGCGCCCGCGGCGCGGTAGACATCGTCGCTGAAATTCGCCGCATCCCCGGCGCCGGATTCCACGGCAACCTTGAAACCGAGCTTGATGAGTTTTTCGACAACTTCGGGCACGGTGGCAACGCGCTTTTCACCCGTCGCTGTTTCTTTTGGTACGCCTATGACTTGAGGCATTAATCCCCCCTTGTTCATTGCTGGATATTCACAACCGATGGTACTGAGGTGTGTGTCGTTTCGGATGATGGGACGCGGTCGCGCGCCATGACCCGCGTACTGTACTTTCACCTGCCAATTTCAGCTTGATGTAGATCAAACATCGGTCATACCCGCGCGTCGCCGCAACTGCGGAAACGCGAAGCGCTCGATCAGTTCGAACATGCCCTGGATGATCAGGGCCAACACCGCCGCCGGGATGGCGCCCGCGAGCAGGGTCATGTTGTCGTTCAGCGCCAGACCTTGGGCGATACGCTGGCCGTAGCCGCCTGCGCCGATGAAAGCGGCAATGGTGGCGGTACCGACGCCGATCACCGCCGAGGTCTTGATGCCGGCGAGTATCGCCGGCGCCGCCAGCGGCAACTCGATCAAGAGGAGTTGATCCATCGGTTTCAAGCCGAGTGCCAGCGCCGCCTGGCGCATACCCCGCCCCACGCCCGCCATGCCGGCATGGGTATTGCGCACGATAGGCAGGAGCGAATACAGAAACAGCGCGATCAGCGCCGGCGCGGTGCCGATGCTGCCGAGCAGCGGGATCAGGAAAGCGAGCAGCGCGAGCGAGGGGATGGTCTGGATCACGCCGACGATGGCGAGGACGGGCTGCGCGGCGGCGGCGATCCTGTCCGCCAGCACACCCAGCGGGATCGCCACGATAATGCCGGCGCCCAACGAGACGAACACCAGCAGCAGGTGCTCGCGCGTGAGCCGCCAGAAATCCTCGCCGAACAGCACGGCGAGGAAACTGCGCGCGGGCGCCGCGCCGTCGGCGCTGCCGGAGAGGAAAGACTTCGCCACGTCGGCAAAACTTTTCCGCTCCAGCTCGGCGGCGGCGTTGAGATGGATCATCTGCCGCTCGCCTATTCTGCCTTCCAGCATTTGCAACGCCTTCCATGCCCGCGGCAGGCGCAGCGGCAAATCCAGCCGGTAGAGCAGCACCGCGTCGTAGCGCGGGAACACGCCGCGATCGTCCTCGAGCACCCGCAGCTTGTAGCGCTCGATCTTGGCGTCGGTGGAATAGATGTCCATCACATCGATTTTCCCCGCGGCGATGGCCTCATAGGCGAGGCCGTGGTCCAGTCCCGTGGGCGTCTGCCGCATTGCGTACGCGGTCTTGAGAGCGGGCCAGCCGTCCGCGCGTGCGATGAATTCCTGCGACAGCCCGAGCTTCAGTCCGGGATGGCGCGCAAGTTCGGACAGCGTGCGCACAGAGAGACGTTCGGCCTCGTCCTCGCGCAGCGCCAGCGCGTAAGTGTTGTTGAAGCCCAGCGGCACCGCCACGCCCAGCCCGTCGGACGCGAGGCGCCGATTGAGATCGTCGAGGGTGAGCGCACCTTCGAGCTTGAGGATTTCGCGCGCGATGGTGCCGGTGTACTCCGGGTAGAGGTCGATGGAACCGGCCTTGAGCGCGGCATAGACGATGCCGGTATTGCCCAGTCCGGGTCTATGCTCGGCGCGGCCGGGGACGCTCTGCGCGATGATCTCGCCGAGGATGTAGGACTCGGTGAAGCGCTTCGAGCCGACGCGCAACGGATCCTCGCCCGCGGTCGCGCCGGCCGCGGCGAGCAGCAAGCCGAGCAGGACCAGCCTCACGGACCCGCCGCGACCGGTTCGGCCGCGCCGCTGCCGAGGAACTGCAGCGCGGCGAGCCTGGCGTACAGGCCTTTCTCGCGCACCAACTCCTCGTGCGTGCCGGTGGCGATGATGCGGCCCTCGTCCATCACCACGATGCGGTCGGCATTTTGCACCGTCGCCAGGCGGTGCGCGACGATCAGCGTGGTGCGATTCCGCATCAGGCGCGCCAGCGCCAGTTGCACGTAATGCTCGCTCGCCGCATCGAGCGAGCTGGTCGCCTCGTCGAGCAGCAGCACCGCGCGATCCGCGAGCAGTGCCCGCGCGATCGACAGCCGCTGGCGCTGGCCGCCGGAGAGGCGCACGCCGCGTTCGCCGAGAAACGTATCCATCGCTTCGGGCAGGCGCTCGATGAACTCGCTCGCGTAGGCCGCGGCGCAGGCTTCCTGTACCTCGGCGTCGCTGGCACCGGGCCGGCCGTAGCGCACGTTCTCGCGCACCGAGGTGGCGAAGATCACCGGATCCTGCGGCACCAGCGCGAGACGGGAGCGCAGCGCGCGCGGATCGGCGCGGCGCAATTCGACCCCGTCCAGACTGATCACACCCGAGTCGGCGTCATAGTAACGCAGGAGCAGTTGCAGCACGGTCGACTTGCCCGCGCCGGAGGGGCCGACCAGCGCCACCGTTTCACCCGGTTTAACTTCCAACGAAAAATCGGCGAGCGCCAGAGCATCCGGGCGCGAGGGGTAGCGGAAGCTGACCTTGTCGAAGCGCACCTCGCCGCGCGGGGGCTGCGGCAACGGCAGCGGGCTCGACGGCGCGCGGATCTGCGGCTCGGTCGCGAGCAGTTCCATCAGGCGCTCGGTGGCGCCGGCGGCGCGCTGCAGATCGCCGATCACTTCGGACACCGCGCCGAAGGCGCCGGCGACCAGCACCGCGTAAAACACGAAGGCCGACAGTTCGCCCGCGCTGATGCGTCCCGCGAGCACGTCGTGCCCGCCGATCCACAGGATCACGCCGACCGCGCCGAAAGCGAGCAGCATCACCAGCGCGATCAACAGCGCGCGCTGGCGGATGCGCTCGGCCGCCGTGGCGAACGCCTGCTCGACGCGCTCGCCGAAACGCTTGCGGTCCTCGTTCTCATGGCCGTAGGACTGCACCGTGCGGATCTCGTGTAGCGCCTCGTCGATGTAGACGCTGACATCGGCCACGCGCGCCTGGCTCGCGCGCGACAACGTGCGCACGCGCCGGCCGTAGAGCAGGATAGGCGCGATCACCAGCGGCACGCCGAGCAGCACCAGCGCGGTGAGCTTGGGGCTGGTCACGAACAGCATCACCAGGCTGCCCGCCATGATCAGGGTGTTGCGCAGCGCGAACGAGGCGCTCGAGCCGATCACCACTTCGAGAAGCGAGGTGTCGTTGGTGAGGCGCGAGATCACCTCGCCCGTGCGCGTGACTTCGAAAAAACCCGGCGACAGATCGAGCAGATGGCCGAACACGGCGCGGCGGATGTCGGCCGAGACGCGCTCCCCTATCCAGGAGACGAAATAAAACCGCGTGTAAGTGGCGAGCGCCATGACGATGATGACCGCGAGCAGGCCGATGAGCGCGGCGTCGAGCAGCGCCGCGTCGCCGCTGGCGAAGCCGCCGTCGATCACCCGGCGCAGGCCCTGGCCCAGCACCAGCACGCAGGAGGCGGCCACCACCAGCGCCACCATGGCGATCGCAACCTGCCGGCGGTAGGGCGCGAGAAAGCCGAGGATGCGCGCGAGCTGGCGGATGTCGCGGTTCGCCGGTCGTTCGGGGATATTGTCTCTCAACCTTGCCACTATCGTCCTTATTGATCTACAACAAAGGCGCCGTACACTCTAGCGTATTGCCCGTGCGCAAGGGAACGGCGCACCGCTCACGCCAAGGAGAGCCTGCGCGCGATGGCGGGTCTGATGAGGCGGCCACAAGCGGAACCCTCCACGCCGTAAGCATTTCCGCAATCCGTGCCGTCTGCCCGCCTGGGGACACATACGGGATGCAAACGTCATCCGCCAGTGCTGCAACAATCTCGTTCCGGCGTGCCGCGGATTCCTTGGTGACGCGCCGGGGCTCCTTGGCGAAGGCTGAGAGGAACAGCACTCGGCCAGCATCAAACGCAGCGCGGCATTCAGTTGGAATGCGCATCGCCTGGATGGCACGAGCGGGGCAGACGATAATCGGCTGCTTGCCGCGCAGGAGGATGCGGAGGCACTCCTTTTCGATGGTCGAGTGAAAGCCGCTAATGACGGTGACGCCCTCGTCGCGCATGCGCCGGGCGGCGTCGTGAGCGCGCAGGATGGCATCGCCGGGCGAGCGGGCGGAGCAAAATAGTGCCCTCCTTCGATGGGCGAGGAGCGCGACGGGGCCAATCGCCGTCAGTGTGCCCGGAACGTTTGCTCCCAGACGCGCCAGCAGCATGTCCGGGTAGGGCGGGTGTCCTCGCTCAAGGCGTTGCGCGACCGGCGGCTGTCTACCCCGTTCAGCCACCGTCCTTCATCTCCCGGCGCTTTTCCTCCAGGAAACGCTGAAGGTCTTCCTTGTTTGCGGTGCGTCCGGAACGCCCGAAGTACAGCATTGCGGGCGATCTTGCCGAGACCGGGGAAGCAATCCTACGCAAGCTCGAAAACTTCCAACGGGACAGTCTTGACCGGACGACCCGCGCCATGAACCAGCAGGCGGATACGCTCGGTGGTTTCCCGCGAAAATGCCGCCTCCGCGCAACGCGTGCAGACCTGCGCTGGAATATGCTCAACCAACACGCGCCGGCCATCCACATCCAGCACCTCGCTTACGAATTCGTCCCTGGCGGTCTCGCCGCCGCAGACATGGCATTTGAATGTCGACATGGCTACCTCCGTTTTCGAAACTCTGCCTACTCGCCCGGGTCCGGCGCGTAGCGCCCGTCTGTTTTGTCGTCTATACGTGGACTGCACGCCGTTGGTTTGGCGCATTAGGCCACCGCGCGTGCTTGGGCGATCTCCCGCCGCCCCACGGGACGCACCTGATGGGGAAACAGTGAAACCACCCTTAGCGTCTGACCATCCAGCGTCATGAACTCAACCTCATAGCCCGCCGCTGCATGGATTAGAACAACGGTCCCCACGTCGCCCCGCTTCAGACCGTGTTCCGGCAAATCCTCCGTCAACACCACCGTGTCTAGTTCTTTGATCATTAGTCTGCTCCTTCGAGTGGATAGGCTGTGACAAAACGTGGTATGTCCTGACCGGCTTCCACGAACCACACGGAACGAATGCCCGGCATTCGTCCACACGGTGTTTCTATTGTACCTTCCACGACATACCGGGTTCCAAAGGGCGTGCTCTCCACCTTGACGACCTCGTGATCCGCCGCGTGCTTCAGCAGTGCGGCAGCCAGCGGCTGCCCGGAGTCGCCAGTAAAACCGAAGCTGAGGAAGAACGCCGCCTTGTGACGCCCGTCCCGATGTGTCGGCGAAAGCAGGTAGCCGATGATCTTGTCATCCGAGACCAGTGCCGCTTCCACGTTCGGCAGCTTCATTCGTCCTCGTCCTCCGCGTCGCGGCTCACGCGGTATTTGATATCGTAGTTGATGATGAAGTCCAGTTCCTCTTCCGTGAGACCATACTCCCGTGCAAGCACTTGGTCGATATCATCAAACAGCGGCTTGGACGACGACGCGTCAAGTTCGTCATACTCGATCTCGCGGCCTTGCTTGGCATTAATCGTCTTTCGGCGCGAGTGCTTTTTTTTAGACTCTGAGCGAGACCGCTCTCAATAGCACTCCAATCGTCCTTACTCCAAGAATTCGGTACCCTGAACGTCCTAATAAGAGCATCGTTTATGTGTTCGCAGTCCGAGAAACAACTGTAAAACCAGTAAAAGACGGATGAATTCAACAGGCGTGCAGCAAATGCGCAGGCGTCACGATTCTGAAAATACGCGGTCCTGCCATGCGGCGCCGATCAGCCCGGCGGGAGCGTTCATTTCAGTTTGCGAAACAGGCGCTGCTGCGCGACCAGCCCGGACTCGCGCTCGATCCGCTTCGGTACAGGGCCGTTGAAGATGGTCGCGATGATTTCCCGAACGTCATCATCGGTCATGGCGCGTAGCCGCGCGACGCGTTCGTCGGCCAGGTACGCGCTGGCAACGCTCCAAGCGCGCGCCCGGCGCTGCAGATCCTGTGGAACTTGTTCGAACATGGACGTATTATAGGCGTCCCGTGCGAGATCGTGACGCGGGGCTTATCTCAACTTGCCAAACGCCGCTCCAGCGCCACGATCCAATGTTCCAGAGGCAGAGCGGTGCCGCTTTGCAGATGGCTTAAGCAGCCGATGTTGGCGCTGACGATGGCCTGCGGCGAGCCGGCGTGCAAGGCGGCCAGCTTGTTCGTTTTCAGCTTGGCCGACAATTCGGGCTGAAGTATCGAATAGGTGCCGGCCGAGCCGCAGCAAAGATGACTGTCCGCGACCGGCGTCAATTCGAATCCGGCCGCTACAAGAATGCTCTCGATCAGACCCGTTATTTTTTGCCCGTGCTGCAGAGAACAGGGCAGTTGCAATGCGAGCTTCGATGTTCGAGGGCCTGCAATGGTGGAGGCGAGCAACAGCTTCAGCCGGTCCAACTCGGCAGCGATCACTTCGCTGATGTCCTTGGTGAGGGCGCCGATCCGTTTTGCCTTCGCGGCGTATCTGGGGTCATGCGCGAGCAGGTGGCCGTACTCCTTCACCGTGGTACCGCAACCGCTGGCGGTCATGACGATGGCTTCCACTCCCCCGGCGGCAGCGGCATCCGCAGCTTCGACATAGGGCCACCAGGCGTCGATCAGCGCGCGCATGTCGTCGAGGCCGCCTTCCTGCGCATTCAGGTGAAAACGCACCGCGCCGCAGCAGCCGGCTCCCGCTGCTTCGATCAGTGAAATGCCGAGCTGGTCCAGCACGCGGGCGCAAGCGGCGTTGATGTCGGGCGCGAGCGCCGGCTGCACGCAGCCGGCGAGCGCCAGCATCCTGCGCGGATGCCGCGCTTCGGGCCAGGCGCCGGCCGCAGGCACCTTGGCCGGGACTTTCCGCTGCAATGCGAACGGCAGCACCGGGCGCAGCCAACGCCCCAGCCTGAGCAGCGACGCGAACAGCCATCCGCGCGGCAGCACTGCGCCGAGCGCTCGCCGCGCGAGGCGCTGCGCCAAGGAGCGCGGCACGCGCTCTTCGGCGAGCTTGCGGCCGATGTCGACGAGCCGGCCGTATTGCACCCCTGCCGGGCAAGTGGTCTCGCAGGCGCGGCAGGTCAGGCAGCGGTCCAGGTGCAACTGGGTTCTGGCTGTGACAGCGGATCCTTCCAGCATGCCCTTGATCAGGTAGATGCGGCCGCGCGGGCCGTCGAGTTCGTCGCCCAGCAGTTGATAGGTGGGGCAGGTCGCAGTACAGAAGCCGCAATGCACGCACTTGCGCAGGATGGCGTCGGCCTCCCTGCCTTCGGGCGTATCCTTGACGAAATCGGCGAGCTTAGTTTGCATCGCCCTACATCGATCGCGGTGAACAAGCGTTCATAGATCCGGGTACATCCGGCCGCGGTTAAAAATGTTCGCGGGGTCGAAGGCCTGCTTCAGATTGCGGTGGATTTTCGCCAGTGCCGGGGCCAGCGGCGCAAACACGCCCGCACCCTTGTCGTCTGCGCGAAACAGCGTGGCGTGCCCGCCTGCCTGTGCCGCCACTGCGCGGATGGTGCGCGCATCGGCATTGCTCGTCAGCCACCGCAGCGAGCCGCCCCACTCGATCAACTGCTCGCCCGGAAGCGCGAGCGGCGGCGCGATCGAGGGCACCGACAGCCGCCACAAAGGCTTTCCCGAGCGGAAAAAAAGACCGGTCTGCTCGCGAATCGCCAGCCAGAAGCGCTCGGCCGCGTCGGGTTCCATGGACTCGCCGCCGATCGCCGCGCGCGCCGCTTTGACCGCGCTTGCCGCGCCCGACAGGCGCAGGCACAGCTCGCCCGCGGTCCAGGCACAGGCGCTGAGCGGCAGCGGCTTGCCGCCCCACTGGTTGAGCAGCGCCAGCGCCTTGTCCTGCGGGAGTTCCAGCTTCAGCGTCGCCTCGGCAAATGGGCGCGGCGGCACCTTGAGCGAAATCTCCAGCATCAGTCCCAGCGTTCCCAGGGAACCCGCCATCGGTCGCGAGACATCGAAACCGGCGACGTTTTTCATCACCTGCCCGCCGAAGCGCAGATCGTCGCCGCGCCCATCGAGCAGGCGCACGCCGAGCACGAAATCGCGCACCGCGCCTGCCGTCTGGCGCCGCGGCCCGGACAGCCCCGCGGCCACCATCCCGCCCACTGTCGCGCCCGTACCGAAGTGCGGCGGTTCGAACGCGAGTTGCTGGCCCTGCGCACGCAGCGCCGCCTCGAGTTCAGCCAGCGGCGTGCCGCAGCGCGCGGTGATCACCAGTTCGGTCGGCTCATAGGCGATGATGCCGGCATAGGCGCGCGTGTCCAGCACCTCGCCCTCCAGCGCCTGGCCGTAGAAATCCTTGCTGCCGCCGCCGCGCAGACGCAGCGGCCTTTTCTCCGCGGCTGCCGCACGAATCCGGCCGGCGAATTGTTCGATGACTGCCTGCATGTCAGAAACGCGGCAGTTCCGGGTGCGGCAACTGCCCGCCCTTGACGCGCATGCGGCCGAACTCGGCGCAGCGGTGCAGCGTCGGTATGTTCTTCTCCGGGTTGAGCAGGTTTTCCGGATCAAAGGCGCGTTTCACCGCGCGAAACATTTCCAGTTCATTGGGCTTGAACTGGACACACATCTGGTTGATTTTCTCTATGCCTACGCCATGCTCGCCGGTGATGGTGCCCCCCACCTCGATGCATTTCTCCAGCACTTCGCCGGCGAAGGCCTCGGTGCGGCGCAACTCATCCGGATCGTTGGCGTCGAACAGGATCAGCGGGTGCAGATTGCCGTCGCCGGCGTGGAACACGTTGGGGCAGCGCAGGCCGTATTTCTTCTCCATGGCGGCGATAAACATCAGGATCTCGCCCAGGCGCTTCCTCGGGATGGTGCCGTCCATGCAGTAGTAATCCGGCGAGATGCGGCCCATCGCCGAGAACGCCGCCTTGCGTCCGGACCAGAATTTCAGGCGCTCGGTTTCGTTCCGCGAAATGCGGAAATCGTAAGCGCCGGATTGCTTCAGCACCGCGCTCATGCGCGCGATCTCTTCCTCCACCTCTTCCGCGGTGCCGTCGGATTCGCACAGGAGCAGCGCGGCCGCGTTGAGGTCGTAGCCTGCGTGCACATATTCCTCCACCGCGCGCGTGGCTGGCTGGTCCATCATTTCCAGCCCGGCCGGGATGATGCCCGCGGCGATCACGTCTGCCGCGGCGTTGCCCGCCTTCTCCACGTCGTCGAAGGCGGCGAGGATCACCCGCGCCGTCTCCGGCTTGGGCACCAGCTTGACCGTGATTTCGGTGGCCACGGCAAGCATGCCCTCCGAGCCCATGACCAGCGCAAGCAAATCAAGGCCAGGAGCATCGAGCGCCTCGTTGCCGAATTCCACCACCTCGCCCTCGACGGTGCAGGCGCGCACGCGCAGCACGTTGTGCACGGTGAGGCCGTACTTGAGGCAGTGCACGCCGCCCGCGTTCTCGGCCACGTTGCCGCCTATGCTGCAGGCGATCTGCGAGGAAGGGTCGGGGGCGTAATACAGGCCGTAGGGCGCGGCCGCCTCGGAGATGGCTGAGTTGCGCACCCCAGGCTGCACCCGCGCCGTGCGCGCCACCGGATCGAGCGCGAGGATGCGCTTCATCTTGGCGAGCGACAGCAGCACGCCCTTGCCGTGCGGCAGCGCCCCGCCCGAGAGGCCGGTGCCGGCGCCGCGCGCCACCACCGGCAGCTTGAGTTCCCTGCAGGCGCGCAGAATGCGGCCGACCTCGTCCTCGTTCGCGGGCATTGCCACCACCATGGGCAGTTCGCGGTAAGCGGACAGCCCGTCGCATTCGTACGGCTTGGTGTCCTCCTGCTCGTAGAGTACTGCCTCGGCCGGCAGGATGGTGCGCAGCGCCTTCACCGCCTCGGCCTGGCGCACCGGATCGAGCAAGCGGAATTGGTCATTCATAGAACGCGGAACGGGGATCGGCAGTTGATTTGGACATGGGCGCGTGGGAAAGCGGGCTACAAAGCCATGTTAGGGACGGGATAAGGATGTGTCAATTAAATGCAGGGATAAGATTTCATATTGCAAAATAGCGGCGAGCGCTTCCGGTTCATTTGCTAAGATAGTCCATTCAAGCTCTCATTTTTCGACCGCAGTGACCACCACCGGGCATACTCTCCTCAAGCGTGTTTTCCCGTTTCTTGGCTGGCCCAGGCCGCGCCGAGAAACGCTACGCGACGACATGCTCGCGGGAATCACCGTGGCGCTGGTCGTCATTCCTCAATCGCTTGCCTACGCGCAGCTCGCCGGCATGCCGGCATATTACGGTCTGTACGCCTCGCTGCTGCCCTCGATCGTAGGTGCGCTGTTCGGCTCATCGGCCCAGTTGTCGACAGGACCGGTGGCCCTCACCTCGCTGCTTACGGCGGCGAGCATCGCGCCGCTTGCGCCTCCGGGCAGCGATGCGTTCATCGCCCACGCGGTTCTTCTTGCCCTGTTATCCGGCCTGTTCCAGATCGGGTTCGGCCTGCTGCGCATGGGTATGGCGATCAATCTGCTGTCACAACCGGTGCTGATGGGCTTCATCAATGCCGCCGCAATCATTATCGCGCTATCCCAGTTGCCGCCGCTGGTCGGAATGTCCGCCAGGCAGACCGAGCATTTCCTGCTCGACACCTGGCACGTGATCATCAATCTCGATCTGATGCATGCGACCTCGCTCGTATTCGGCGCGAGCGCAATCGCCATGCTGCTCGGTTTCAGGCGCTTCGCCCCCAGATTACCGGGCGTCCTGATCACGGTGGCGCTGCTGACGGGAATAAGCTACGCGATCGGATTCGCCGCTCTCGGCGGCCGGGTGGTCGGCGCCGTTCCGCAAGGGTTCCCGCGATTCAGCGTCCCGGCGATCGATTGGGAAACGACCAAGCAACTGTTGCCGGCTGCATTCGTGATCGCCCTGATCAGCTTCATGGAGGCGATGTCGAGTTGCAAGGTCATCGCGATCAAGACCAAGCGCCCTTGGAAGGAAAACCAGGAGTTGATTGGCCAGGGCTTGGCCAAGATCGCGGCGGCATTCAATCACACCATGCCTGTGAGTGGGTCCTTCTCCCGCTCCGCACTGAACCTACAGGCCAACGCCCACAGCGGCATCTCCAGCCTGGTCAGCGCCTTGGTCGTATTGCTGACCCTGTTGTTTTTCACGCCCTTGCTTTATCACCTGCCCAAACCTGTTCTGGCGGCGGTAATCATGCTGGCGGTGTTCAATCTGATCAATTTCCAAAGCTTCCGCCGGGCGTGGCGCGCCAGCCGCGACGACGGACTCGCGGCCGTCATCACCTTCGCCACGACCTTGCTGTTCGCACCCAATATACAGGACGGGATCCTCGCCGGGATCATCGCCTCGCTCAGCCTGTTCCTCTACCGCGAAATGCGGCCGCGCATTGCCATCGTGAGTCTGCACCAAGACGGCACGCTCCGGGATGCCGCGCGCTTTAACTTGCCGCCGGTGCATCAGGAGATCGGCATCCTGCGCCTTGACGCGTCGCTGAATTTCGTCACCGCCGCCTCGCTTGAGGATGCCGTGCTCAAAATCGAGCGCGACAAGCCGCCATTGAAATTCATCCTGCTGACCGCCGGCGGCATCAACGAATTGGATGCCACCGGGGCCGACTTGCTGTTCAAGCTGTCGGAACGGTTGAGCCAGAATGGCATCACGCTAGCATTGAGCGCCGCGAAAAAGCAGGTGCAGGAAGTGATCGACCGGACCGGCCTGGACGCCGCGATCGGCAGCGCGAACATCTACGCCACCGACCGGCTCGCGCTGGAAGGACTGCTCGCGCGCGTAGCCGCATAGGTCGCGGCCGAAATTACGACCCGGGCTCGGCCTCGATTGCGCGCGCCTTATCGCCTCCGGTAAGGAATCGCGTTCAGGACAAAACCCAGCACCATGGCCGCTAGCGTGAACAAGCTGCCGAATAACCACGAGTGCTCGTGCGCGGCATTCCAGACCCAACGCTCGATGCCTGAGAGGCGCACCCTGAAATTGCCGACGTTATGGCCGACCACTTTCCCGGATTTGACGAGCAAAGTCTCGACAGTGTAGGTCCCGATCTGCAAATCGCCCGGCAGCCGCATGTCCGCGATAAACAGCCGGTTTCCGAATACCCTGATCGCGCGGTCATTCTCGTGGTAATAGCCCTGCCTTTCCTTCAGCCGGAAAAATGCCTTGCGCCAGTCGTCCGCGGCATGCGCCGTCAACTGCGGCTCGATGCGCACCGGCACGCCTTCGAGCAACAGTGCGTATTTCTCCCGCTCGGCCGGCGGCAGGATAGAGGCGATCGGCGCGGTGGAGTAGAGAAACAGCAAACTCGGCGCGCCTTCCATTTTGACCGTGTCGCCTCCGACCCAAAACGGTCCGAGCTGGACCTCGCGCGACAGCGTCGCTTCCTGTTGCGGCCCCACCACCTTAATGATCAGGTCGCCCGGGCCGTCCATCGCGCCGATCGCTTTCAAGTCGCTCCCGGCAAAATCCGTGGTAATGTTCACTTGACTCGACTGGGGCGCGACGACCAGCGGCTCGTCGGCCCATGACGGGGTCTGCAGCATCCATGCCCAAGCGAGGAACAGGCAGCGCAGCCGGCGTGTCATCAACGCAACTCGATCGTCATGTCGTAGATCTCGCTCGGTGGAACCACCAAGGTCGCAATCATCTTGACCGCCACCGCGACCACCACCAACGCCAGGATGAGACGGAGCTTTTCCGCCGGCAGGCGCGCTCCGAGCCGCGCGCCCAGCTTGGTCCCGAGCACCGAGCCGAGAATCAGAATGAGCGCGAGGAAGGGATCGACCGAATGATTGACGCCGGCCTGCATGACGCTCACCGCGGCGGTGGTGAACAACAACTGATACAACGATGTGCCGACGACGATCTTGGTCGGCATCTTGAGGACATAAATCATCACCGGCACCATGATGAAACCGCCGCCCACGCCCATCAGCGAAGTCATGACGCCGACGGCTGCGCCCAATACCAGCGGCCCCACGGCCGACATGCGCACCCCTGAAACCGGGAACTCCGTCTGCCAGGGCAGGCGTTGCATCCAGGTTCGCAGCAGGGATCTTGGAGCGGCCGTGGCGTGCGCGTCGCCTGCGGCGGGTGCGCTGGCACGAATGACCGCCTGGAGCGATTCGATCAGCATGCTCACGCCAATGAAGCCCAACAAAATGACGTAAAGAAAAACGACTACGTTTCCGAACTGACCCGCGCGCAACAGCACTTTGGCGAGATAGACACCGAAGCCTGCGCCCAGCCAACTGCCGGTCAGCAGAATCAGCCCCATCTTGAAGTCGATATTCCCGTGGCGCCAATGCAAATAGCTTGCGCCGGACGCGGTGCCTGCCATCTGCGCCGCGCCGCTGGACACCGCTACAATGGGAGGGATCCCGGTGAAAATGAGCAGCGGCGTGATCAGAAAGCCGCCGCCCACCCCGACCAGACCGGAGAGAAAGCCGACCAGAACGCCGTACAGCGAGATCAGGACAATATTGACGTCCATGTGCGCGATCGGCAGGAATAATTCCATGAGAGCATCCGCAGTTGAAAACAGGAAGTCGAAGGAAGGAGTTATTTTACCCGTTACGCGGCAACACCCGGCAGGTGCTGAACGCTTTATCGCCATGGCCATAGGGACAGTAATCATGAAATTCACTGGCGACATCGTCGGTCGCGCCCGCATTCCTGGCTACGGCCTTCAGCGCGCGAGCGCGATGATGCGCGTCGCGGCGCTGATGCTCGTCGCCTGCGCCATGGCCGGCTGCGGCGGCGGCGCGGCCAAGCTGTCCAAACTGCCCGCCGACGCCGCCGTTCTCGCCTTCGGCGACAGCCTCACCTTCGGCACCGGCGCGCAACCCGAAGCGAGCTACCCAGCAGTTCTGGAGAAACTCATCGGGCGCAAGGTGTGGAGCGCGGGCGTGCCGGGCGAAGTGAGCGCAGCCGGTCTGGCGCGCTTGCCCTCGGCGCTCGATTACTACCAGCCCAGGTTGCTGATCCTGTGCCATGGCGGCAACGATTTCCTGCGCAAGCTCGGCGACGCCCAGGCAGCGGAAAACCTGCGCGCGATGATCCGTCTTGCCAGACAACAGGGCATGGAGGTGGTGCTCGTCGCCGTACCCAAGCCGGGACTGTTCCCCTCGCCGCCCGATTTCTACGCCGAGATCGCGAAGGAATTCGGCCTGCCCTACGAGGACGCGGCGCTGAAGGCGATCCTGCGCGACAACGAGCTGAAATCCGATATCGCGCATCCCAACGCCAGGGGATACGCCAAGTTGGCCGAAGCGGTCGCGGCACTCCTGAAAAAAAGCGGCGCCTTGTGATTTCGGCCAGCGCAAAGAAAACGCGGAGTTGCCGGATGCAAGCCGGCACTACTCACGCATAGATGCGAGAATCGCGGCTTGATTTAACCAGGAGCGATGTATGTTCGATCTGACAGGCAAAGTCGCGCTGATCACCGGCTCGACCAAGGGCATAGGCAAGTCCATCGCCGAGGAGATGGTGAAAGCGGGCGCGAAGGTGGTGATCTCCAGCCGCAAGGCCGATGCGTGCGAGGAAGTGACCAGGGAATTTACCGGCAAAGGTTACGAGGCGATATCCGTGCCCTGCAATATCGCTCATAAAGAGCAGTTGCGGCAACTCGTCGACGCGACGATGAAGCAGTGGGGGAAAATCGACATCCTGGTGTGCAACGCCGCCGCCAACCCGGTGTACGGGCCGACGGCGCAGGCCGGCGACGAGGCCTTCGACAAGATCATGAACAACAATATCAAGAGCAACTGGTGGCTGTGCAATATGGTGATTCCGCAGATGGCCGAACGCAAGGACGGCGTGGTGATCATCATCTCCAGCATCGCCGCGTTGAAGGGCAATACCGTGATCGGACTGTATGGCGTGTCCAAGGCCGCCGACACGGCATTGGTGAGAAACTACGCCTGCGAGTGGGGGCCGTTCAACATCCGTGTCAACGCGATTCTGCCCGGCCTGATAAAGACCGATTTCGCCAGAGCACTGTGGGAAAACGACAAGACACGTAAGGCGCGCGAGGCGGTGACGCCGCTGCGGCGACTGGGCGAGCCCGAGGAAATCGGCGGTGTCGCGGTGTTCCTGGCCTCCAGGGCCGGCAGTTACCTCACCGGCCAGACCATTATCGTCGACGGCGGGATTACCATCGCCTGAAGCCGTCGCGGCGCGCTCAACCAATTAATTAGCGTCAGACTATGAAGTATGGGACGGCACATCGCCGGACCACGTCGTCTGACCCGAACCTGCAGGCATTGCCCGCGTTCGGACGCCATAGAGCTTGGGGCAGGTGCGGCATAGCTCGGGCGCCGGCGCGTGTTCGGCGGCGCCCTTCCCGTGCGCTGCGCTCAGCGCCATCGCCTTTGCGCCGAGGAGCCGCTTGACGAATTGCCGGCGGAAGGCGCGGTATTCCGGGCGGTCCCAGTTCTCCATGAGCGCCTCTTCGCCGACGTTGCCGAGGCGCGCTGCGGCCGATTCCCTACTTGATGTCCGGCACCGGGAAGATGACCCCGCCGAACAGTAGGTAGGCGAGAATCAGCGTCCAGACAACGTTCACCGCCTGGGCCGCGATGAACGCCACCGCCGGTCGCCCTCCTTCCATCGTGGCGAGGTCCACGAACTTCGTCTCCAGTCCGATGCACACGAAGGCGAGCGCGAACCACCAGGTGCGGAACTGGCCGAGAGCGGATTGGGTCCCCTTTACCATGTCGCCGGGCAGGAAGAACGAAAACAGGGCGGAGGCGATCAGGAACCCGAGAACGAACTTCGGGAACCGCTCCCAGATGATGCCGGCGCTCGGCTTGTCAGTCCCGCCGGCCGCGCCCGCCTTGTAGGCCCACCAGACCACGAGTATGAAGGCGGCCACGCCGATCAGCGCGTTCTGCGAGAACTTGACGATCACCCCGGTTTTCATCGCGGCGTCGCTGATGAGGGCACCCGCAGCCACCACGCTCGCGCTGGTGTCCAGCGTCCCACCCATCCAGGCGCCGGCGACGATGTCGGGAATCTGGAAGGCCTTCACCAGCCAGGGCATGACGATCATCATCGGTACGGCGACGATCAGCACCAGCGAGGTCACGTAGGACAGCTTCTTCTTGTCTCCCTGGATCGCGCCGCAGGTCGCGATCGCCGCCGACACGCCGCAGATCGCCACCGAGGAGGAGAGCATGGCGGCGAAATCGTCGTCCACCCTGAGCTTCCGTGCGATCCAGAAGCACACGTACCACACGACCGTCACGACCAGGACCGCCTGCAGGATCCCCAGCACGCCGGCCTGGATGATCTCCATGAACAGCAGGCCCGCGCCGAGGACCACCAGGCCGGTCTTGATGTAGTACTCGGTCTGCACCGCCGGCATCAGCCACTTCGGCGTGCCGATCGTGTTGCTGATCAGCAAGCCCAGGGCGAGCGCGAAGATCACGTACTCGACGCCGTATTCGATGAACAGGCCGTTGCCGGCGATCACCCGCGCGAGCCAGGCGAGGACGAAGACGACCGGGAAGCCGATCACGAAGGCGCCCGTTTTGCCGCCGATCAACGCGAACCCGACGGCGCCCAGCACGAGCCAGATTATGCCGATGTAGACGACCTTGTTGAGGTTGTCCCAGGTGAACACCTTGGCGTCCGCGACGGCCGCCGCATGTCCGCGGATTTCCGATCCCAGCGAGCCCGGGACAGTGTTGCGGCCGCCGACCTTCGCCAGATCGCCGGCCGCCTTTTCGACGGCCTTTCTGTCGCTTTTTTCGATGGCCGCTTTGAGCTCATTCGCCTTGGCCGCGATCTCCTTCTGCCCCTTGCCCTCGGCTTCCTTCGCTATGCTGTCGAGCGCGGTGCCCCAGTCCGGCGCGCGCGATGCGATCTGCGAGTCGGTCGTCCACCGGAACGACACGTCGGTACCCCTGAGGTCCACGAACTTCCAGCCGTACACCGCAAGCGTGGCGGCGATGATGAAGAACCCCACATAAACTGCCACCCAATCTTCGGTCCGCCATTTCTGCATAGCCATGTGCTCCCCCTTTCTCGTTATGTTTTCCCTTTCATAAACTCCGCCACCATTTTGTTCTCCGCGACTCCTGCCTGCCACAGTGCCGGCTTCGCGACCCCGACTTTTCCAACCCGGTTTGAACCGGCTGCGCCGGCCGTAGTAGCCATGCGACCGGTTTCTTGTCGATCTTGTTCTCTTTCTTCCCGGCAACGACCACCCGCCGCCGATAACACGTCCGGCCGCCCAGCAGTCCGCGCTGTTAACTTTAAAAGGTTATGCATAAAATACCGCTTTTGTACAATCAATATTCATTATGAATGAACAAGAAAAATGCCATTTATCGTTCACGCTGTTCTGTCCCTAATCTATTCTTGCGGATTTCAAAGTAGCTTGCTGCGCGGCGGTATCCGTTTTTGCGCCAACTTCAGCACCACTTCACGCAGCCAGATTTGCGCCGGCTCACGCTGGTTGCGCTCGTGCCAGATCTGGCCCACGGTGAAGCCCTCGATCTCCAGCGGCGGCTCCAAAATGCGCAGCTTGTTCGCATACCCACGCGCCAGGCGCTCCGGCAAAGTGCTGATCATGTCAGAGCGCGCCACGATTTCCGGCACCAGCAGGAAATGCGGCACCGCCAACTGCACGCGGCGCTTGCGCCCGAGCTTGGACAGCGCATCGTCGATGCGGGCGCTGAAGCCGCTGCCGCGCAGCGACACCAGAATGTGCTCCAGACTGCAGAATTTCTCCAGCGTCAGACGCGCGCCGACGCCCGGATGCTTGCGCCGCACCACGCACACCATGCGCTCTCGGTAAAGCGGCTGCTGATACATTCCGGCCGGGGCATTCTGGAGTCCGGTGATGCAAAGGTCGACTTCGCCGATTTCCATCTGCTGCGCCACTGTTTGCAGATCGAGCGGCCTCACCGCCAAGCGCACCCCCGGCGCCTCGCGCTCGAGAAAATCCACCAGCGTCGGCAGCAGCGCGTACTCGACGTAGTCCGATGCCGACAAGGTAAAGGTGTGCACCGCGCTCGCCGGGTCGAATGCGGCGCGTGGCCGGACGATGGCATCGATCTCGTCCAGCACCTGTTTTACCGGGCCAAGCAGCTCCAGTGCCCGCGACGTCGGCAGCATGCCGCGCGCGCTGCGCAACAAGAGAGGATCGCCGAACAGCTCGCGCAGGCGCGCCAGCAGAGCGCTAGTCGCAGGTTGCGACAAATGCAGACGCACGGCGGCGCGCGACACGCTGCGCTCGGCTAGCAATGCATCCAGCGCCACCAGCAGGTTTAGGTCGACATTTTTGATATCCATAGAACAGATATGTTAAATCTATAGAATCGATTCGACAAATACTTGGGAAATACTTAGATTGATTCCGTTGGTTGAACAGGAGCCAGGTTATGAACTTCGGCGTCGTGAAAGTGCTTGCGGCTTACCTCAGCGCCAGCGCAGCGGCGCTGGTGGCTTCGGCAAAACTGGCCTGCGTTCTAGGTGGCCAGATGATGATCGCCTTCAGCGGGAATTTTTTCCGCTAGGCTGCGGCAGCACAGGTTTCGCGGGACTCCTCCTCCTATACCCGCGTCGGCAGGGCAGCCGGCAAATTCCGGTCGCCCTGCCCGTTTTTTTTGACATCAACACGATCTGCTCTCGGCGCGCAACTGGGCCAGGCGCAATAGATCCTCCGGCCGGTCCACATCCCACAGCGTCGCCAACTCGCGCCAGCGCCAGTTGCCACTTGCCAGCCGTGTGCGCGTCTCCTGCATCACCGTCGCCGAGCCCCAGGCAATGTCCGCGAACAGCGGCGCCGCTGGACTGCGGGCCAGGCCGATTAGCACATAGCCGCCGTCCTCGGCCGGACCGATCACCGCGTCGTTGCCGTTGACCAGGGCGAACGCCGCTTCACGCAAATATTCCGGCGTCAGCGCCGGACAGTCGCTGCCGATCAGCAACCCCGGTGAGCCCTCTGCCAGAGCAAACTCCAGGGCGCGCGCCATGCGCATCCCCAGATCGCCTTCGCCCTGAGCGCGCAGGCCTACGCCGTGTTGTTTCGCGCAAGCAGAAAAAAATGCATCGTTCGTTCCCGGTGCGCACCAAAGCTCGACCTGGCCCAGCCCCGCCGCCAGGGCGGTCGAGAGCGTGCGCTCGGCCAGTTGCCGGTGCAATGCCGCTGCAGCCCGCTCACCCAGCGCGGGAACCAGGCGGGTCTTCACCCGGCCCGGCGTGGGCGCCTTGGCAAAGATCATGGTGCGGCAATTAATGGCCGCGCGTCCCGTAGCCGCGCGCCAGCCGCGCCGGCGCCACGCCGAGGGCATACTGCAAACGCAGCCACCACATCAGCACGATGGTGCGCAGTACGCCCCGGCTTTCCCAGCGGCGCGCCGAAGTGAGACAGCGCTCGCGCAGGCATAGCGGCGCTGACAGGCGGCGCAGCCGAGCGCTGATGGCAATATCCTCCATCAACGCCTGGCCAGGGTAGCCGCCGATCGCGTCGAACGCCTCGCGGCGCACAAAAATGCCTTGATCCCCGGTGCAGATACACGTCAGGCGGGAGCGCAGATTCATCATCGTTTCCACCACGCGCAACAGCGGATGGGCGCTGGCAATGCGCACGTCGAAGCGGCCCCAGGCGGCACCGCCTGCCGCGAGGCCCTGCAGCACCAGGCGGTCGGCCTCCTCGGGCAGGCGTGAATCGGCATGCAAGAACAGGAGCACGTCGCCTGCCGCAGCGCGCGCGCCGGCATTCATCTGGCCGGCGCGGCCGGCGCTCGCCGCGAGTACCCGGTCGGCAAGTCCCTCGGCCAGATTGACCGTGCCGTCGCCGGAGCCGCCGTCGACCACGATCACTTCATGGCCGCGACGGCGCAGTTCGCCCAGGGACTCGAGGGCGGCAACGATGCCGTCGGCTTCGTCGAGCGTCGGGATGATGATGGATAATCGTTTCACTGGGCGTACCGTTCGATATACGGCGTTTTGGGTTTCGTCGCGTGCCACGACCGGATTTGCGCGCTGCGCGCGCCAACCGTGTTTTCTGCGCGGATATGGTTAACACCGAGCACGCCACAGGGGGTAATCCAAGATCGTCGATTGCATGCGGATGCGCTTTTCATCCGCATGCAATCGACGATCCGCGCGGACGGCTTCTCATCCGCGCAATAGCGCGACCCCGCGATAATAGGGGCGCGATTCAAATCACCGCGTATAGGAGACACCCGGACCTGATCTCGAGTCCTGCCGCCAGCGCGTTTACTTCTCACCCTCTCCTCCACGCGTGGAACCTCCCCGCCAAGGCGAGCAGTTTCCGCGGCGCATGATTGCGCTTCCATACCCCGGCCGCATACTTGTTCGCTTCCGCCAGTGTCGGATAGATGTGGATCGTGCCGAGGATCTTGTTCAAACCGAAACCATGGCGCATCGCCGCGACGTACTCGGCGATCAGGTCGCCGGCATGCTCGCCGACGATGGTGCAACCGAGGATTTTATCGGCGCCCGGCGGCGTGAGCACCTTGACCAAGCCATGCGCCTCCTCGTCGGCGATGGCGCGGTCCAGTTGCGCGAGATCGAACACGCTGACCTCGTAGGCGATGCCTTTTTCCCGGGCTTCGGTTTCGTTCAAGCCCACCCGCGCGACTTCGGGGTCGGTGAAGGTCGCCCAGGGGATGACCGAGTAATCCGCCTTGAACTTCTTGAAATCGCCAAACAGGGCGTTGACCGCGGCGTACCATGCCTGGTGCGCCGCCGTGTGGGTAAACTGATAAGGACCGGCGACGTCGCCGCAGGCGTAGATATTCGGGTACAGCGTCTGCAGGTATTCGTTGGTCTCGATGGCGCGCGTTTTCGCCAGCGGAATGCCCAGTTCCTCCAGTCCGTAGCCGCTGGTATTTGCCACGCGCCCGACGGCGCACAGCAATTCGTCGAAGGGCACGCGCACTTCCGCGCCCTGGTGCTCGCAGATCAGCACTTTCTCGCCGGCTTCCAGGATGAACTGCTTGGCCTTGTGGTTCACCAGCACGTTGACGCCTTCGGCGCGCAAGCGCCGCATCACCCTGTCGGAGACTTCCGCATCCTCGCGCATAAGGATACGCGGCAACATCTCGACCTGGGTCACTTGCGAACCGAAGCGCGCGAAACATTGGGTCAGCTCCGACCCGATCGGACCGCCGCCTAATACCACCAGCCGGCGCGGCAGCGCACGCAGGTTCCAGACATCGTCGGAGGTGTAGTAGCCGACCTGCTCGATTCCCGCTATCGGCGGCACGAAGGGACGCGCGCCGGCGGCGATGACGATGGCCCGCGCGGTCAGCGTCTGCGTGCCGCGCGCGCTCGTCACCTCCACCGACCAGGGCGTCGCTATTTTCGCCTCGCCGGCGATGCACTCCACGCCGAGCCCGGTGTAACGCTCGACCGAGTCGTGCGGCTCGACCGTCTTGACCACTCGTTGCACCCGCTCCATTACCTCGGCGAAGTCGAAGCTGGCGCTGGCGCTTCTGATGCCCAGCTCATGCGCGCGCTTGACCTGGGAGATGAACTTCGCCGACCGGATCAGCGCCTTGGATGGCACGCAACCCGTGTTCAAACAATCGCCCCCCATCTTGTGCTTCTCGATCAGCGTCACTTTCGCCTTGACGGCGGCCGCGATGTAAGCCGTCACCAGGCCGGCCGACCCGGCGCCGATCACGACCAGGTTGCGGTCGAATTTGGCCGGCTTTACCCAATTGGCGTAGACCCTGCGCGCCTTGACCATGTCGACGATCTTCTTTGTCATCAGCGGAAATACTCCGAGCAGCACGAACGAGCCGATCAGTTCGGCCGAGAGGACAGCCCCGGGCGCGTCGATCCTGGCGATCTGCGTGCCGGCATTGACGTAGACGACGGCGCCGGCCAGCATGCCGATCTGGCTTACCCAGTAGAAGGTCCAGACCTTCATCGATGTCAGCCCGAGCGCCAGGTTGATCACGAAAAACGGGAACACCGGCACCAGACGCAAAGTGAACAGATAGTAGGCGCCTTCCTTGTTCACGCCGGCATCGATCGCGCCCAGCTTGTCGCCGAATTTCCGCCGGACCAGATCGCGGAACAGGAAACGCGAGGCAAGGAATGCAAGCGTCGCCCCCAGGCTGGCTGCGAACGATACGATCAAGGTGCCCCAGGCGAGGCCGAAGATTGCGCCGGCGGCCAGCGTCATGATGGTGGCGACCGGAAGCGACACCGCAGTAACCGCGACGTAAAGCGTGAAAAACGCGAGCGCGGTAGACAGCGGGTTGGCGCGGTAGAACAGATCCATTGCCGCCTGCTGCGACTTCAAATAGTCCAGACGGAAATACTGTCCCAGATCGAGAGAGAAGTATGCGGCGATCAGCGCCGCCGCCAGCGCGATCAACGCGATCTTGCTTGGTTTCATTATTTCCTTTCGCCGCCGCGGCAGCCGCAACCTTGCCCGGAGCGGCATAGCCTGGCGATGCGGCGGACGTCAGTCGCGGCTTTGCGCGGTGTTCGCCCGCAGCGCGATCTGCGTCCACACACGGTCGATCGCAACGAGCACGTCGTCCGCGCTTTGCAGGCGTTCGGCCGGATCCTTGGCCATCATGCCATCGAGCAGCACCTGGTAGTCCTCCAGCGCCTGCGGCAGCCGCGGTATCGGCGCGTGCACGTGCTGCGAGATCAGCTCGACGATGGAATCGCCCCTATACGGCCGCTGGTTCATGAGCATCTCGTAGAAAATGATGCCCAGGCTGTAGATGTCGGAGCGCGCGCTCGCCGGCTTGCCGTTGGCCTGCTCCGGCGAGATGTAATAGGGGGTGCCGAAGAACTCGCCGTGCACGGTGCGTTCCATCGACCCCTCGGTCCGCTTGGCGATGCCGAAATCGGCCAGCACCATAGTGCCATCCGCGCTCAGCATCATGTTCGCGGGCTTCACGTCGCGATGCACTATGCCGAGGCGATGGATCTCCGCCAGAGCAGCGGCGGCCTGCGCCAGCAACGACAGCGCCTGGCGCGGAGTCAGGCCCCCGGCGATGACGTCCTTCAGGCTGCCGCCGGTGAAATACTCCATGGCGATATAGGCGTAATCGTCGGTAAACCCCTTGTCGTATATCTTGACCACGTTGGGATGGTCGATATCGGAAATCAGCGCGGACTCCTGGATGAAGCGCTGCAGCAACTGCTTGTCGTCGCTCGGCCGCGCGTTGAGGATCTTCAGCGCCACCTGCGTGCCGTCCGTTTCGCGCTCGGCGAGAAACACGTTGGACATGCCGCCTTCCCCGATCTTTTTGACCACGCGGTAGCCTTTGACTTGCAGGGGCCGGCCCGCGGCCAGCGCGCGCGTCAGATCGCTGGTGATGATGCGCAGCGTTTCCGACAAGGCCGCCTTGGCCGCGCGTCCGGCCATCTGCGCGTTTTCGGCCAGCGCCGCGCGCACCGAGGCCGGCACCTCGATCGGCCCCTCCGGCGCGCCCTCCGCGGCGCCGATGCCGATGACTTCCATGGCCTCGATCGGCGCGTTGCGTCCGCGCAACTCCAACTGCCGCGACTCGCCCGTGCTCACCATACTCCCGGCCATGCTGACAGCGGAGACGCTCGCCACCACCGGCCAGCCCAGTTCCTTGGTTTGCCCCTCCAGACGCGATGCCACATTGACGCTGTCACCCACGACGGTCAGATCCTCGGCGCCGGGCGGTCCGATACGCACCTCCATCAGGTCACCGGTATGGATGCCCACGCCGGTGGCGAATTCGGGCAGTTCCCCCAGGTCGAAGTGCTGCTTGAACCAGTCGCCGAATTTGCTCGCGGCGAGCACGATCCCCAGTCCGGCGCGAATGGCGCGGCGGGCGTGATTGTCGTCGCCGTCCCCGTCGCGCGCCTCGAACACCACCATGATGCCGTCGCCGATTAGCTTTGCGATGCGCCCGCCGTTGCGCACGATCGGCTGGCACACGGCCTCGAAATAGGCGTTGAGCAACTCGGCGATCTGGCCCGCGGTGAGACGCTCGGAATAGGTGGTGAAATTGCGGATGTCGGCGAACAGCACCGTGGCCACGGCCATTTTCCCGGTCATGCCGGCGGTTTCCGCGAACGCCAGCGGCCGCTCCGGTTCGGCGCCGGTAAGGCTCTGCCGGTACCAGCGCCTGAGCTCGTCGTTCCCGGCGACCAGGCGCTCGGCGAGCGAGCGTGCGGTGCTTTCGTATCTTTTCAGCCTCGAATTCACGGCTTCGATCAACTCGTCGCGCGTGAACGGCTTGTTCAGAAAATCATCCGCGCCGAGGTTCATGCCGCGGCGCATGCTGCTCCTGTCGTTGAGCGCGGTAAGAAAGATGAAAGGCGTGTCGACGAAACGCGGATCGGCGCGCAGCGCCTCCAGCATGCCGAATCCGTCCAGCTCGGGCATCATCACGTCGCTGACGATCAGGTCCGGCGCGAAGCTCTTGGCGTGCTCGATGCCGGCGCGGCCGTTCTCGGCCGAGTCCACCGTGTAGCCTTCGCCTTTCAGCATCAGCGTCAGGTTCAGGCGGATCGACGCTTCGTCCTCCACCACCAGGATTTTCTTCATGGCCGCTCTTGCCCCAGACATCGCCTGATCGCGCTACGCACCTGCTCCAGGTCGAACGGCTTGGCCAGCACTTCGGTGGCGCCGCGGCGCAAGCCCATGGCGCGCGCCTCCTCGTCCATGGCGGCGGAGAACAACAGCACGGGAATGCCGGCGAACTGCGGGTCGGCACGCACCGTCTCCAGCACCGCGTAGCCGCCCAGGCGAGGCATGATGACGTCGCAGATGATGAGTTCCGGGCGGAATTGCCTGACCTGGGCGAGACCTTGCTCGCCGTCGGCCGCCCAGACCAAATCGTGCCCCTCGATCCGCAGCAACTGCCGCATGAATTCGAGATTCGACCGGTCGTCGTCGATGAGCAGTACCCGCGCCATGATCAAGTCGCCTTCGCCACCGGCGCCAGCGGCAGCCGCACGCTGATGCGGGTGCCGGCATCGACCTTGCTGTCGATCGAGATGGTGCCGCCGTGCAATTCCACCGCTTTCTTTACGATTACCAGCCCGAGTCCGGTGCCCTGGCGATTGCCGACGTTGGAGGCGCGATGAAAACTCTCGAACAGGCGCGCCTGATCTGCAACCGGTATGCCTATGCCCTGGTCGCCCACCTCGATGAGGGCTTTGCCATCGCGCTCGGTCAACTGCAACGAGACCGTGCTCCCCGCAGGAGAGTACTTTACCGCGTTGGAGAGCAGGTTGGTGAGGATGTGACGCAGCAGTTTTTCGTCCAGATTCAGGTTGCCGCGCTCGAACTGCTGCTCAAATTGAATGACATGCTGCTTGGCGACACCGGGGCGCAATTCCTCCACCACCTTGCGACACAGTTCGCGCAGATCCACCGGCTTCGGCTCGAATTGCAGGGCGCCCGCCTCGGCCTTGCCGATGACGAGCACGTCCTCGATCATCGCGTTCATGCGCTTGACCGCGCCCTGTATGCCGTGCAGCATTTTTAGTTTGTCTTCGGCGGAGAGGCCGTCCGAATAATGCTCCAGCAGTTCGGCGGAGGACAGAATGGTCGCCAGCGGCGTGCGCAGCTCGTGCGACGCGATGGAGACGAACTTGGATTTCATCTCCGACAGCTCTTTTTCGCGCTGCAGGGCGGAGAGCAACTCCACCTCGGCGCGCTTACGCTGGGTGATGTCGACGTTGGTCCCGGTCATGCGCAACGCGCCGCCGTCGCCGGCGCGCTCGACCACGCGGCCGCGGCTCAGCACCCAAACCCAGTCGCCGCTCGTCGTCTTGAGGCGGTACTCGATGCGGTAAAGGGGACGCAGGCCCTTGATGCAGTCGGTTTGCGCCTGGCGCACCGCTTCGACATCGTCCGGGTGCACCAGCGGCGCCATCTCCTCCAGCGTGAGGTAGCGCTCGCGCGGTTCGTCGCCGGTCATCTGCGCCAGCGCCGCATCCAGATAAATGGTGCCGCGCCCGGCGTCCCACTCCCAGATCGAGATCGCCGAAGACTGCATCGCCAGATCGAGCCGCTCCTTGGTCTGCTGCAGCGCCGCCTCGGCCAGCTTGCGTTCGGTAATGTCACCGATGCCGATGATGATTCCGGCCTGCGGCTCGGCCGCGTCGATGGCGCGGCTGTCCGTGAACACCCAGATCGGGGTACCGTCCTTCTTGCGCAGCGGGAGTTCGGCGGAATAGTTCTCGCCTTGCGCCAGACGGGCATAGGCGCGGCTGCCGGCTTGCATGAAATCCTCGTCCGACTGGAACCAGACCTGCGCAGGCTGCCCGGTAATTTCTTCGGACGGGTAGCCGAGGATTTCGGCAAAGCGGCGGTTGCATTTCAGCACGGTACGCTGCCTGATAAAAGCGATTCCGACGGCTGCGGTATCGAAGATAAGCTGCTGCTCGGCCAGCGCCGCAGTCAGGGATTTTTCGGCGACGCGCAATTTCTGCAGCAACAGCGTGTTCTCGTGACCGTAAGCCAGGGTTTCGATCAAGGCGTAATGGTTGGACATGTACAAACCCAACAGCACGGTCGCGAACACCAGCATCAGCAGCGCGGTAGAGGTATTGAGTCCACCGCCGAAGGTCAGCAGCATCGCTACCATGGGCGCAAGGATGGGCAGGATGAAGCTGGTGAAAGCCTTGGGGCTGGGCGCGAGCGAGGGCGGCAGGCCCATGGCGACGCTGCTGATGAGGAACGTGACCGTGAGCTCCTGCAGCGAAGTCGGCGTATGGCCGATAAGCATCAGTGCCAGACCCCAACCGGCGCCGACCAGCGCGCTCGCCAGGCAGAAATAGTTTTCCCACTGCGCTACATCCTCCGCCGCCGGCTGGCGGCGGCGATAGATCCGCGCCATCGCGTAGCGCACCATGCTGGCCACGCCGAGCCAGACAAACCAGATGACGATCAGGTTGACCCCGACGTAGCCCCACAAGGCAAATGCGGTGATGCTCGCCGCCACCAGGATGATCGGGACATCGGTACCCGACAGCCGGTACAACATGGAGACGCGTTCCGGCAGGTACTCGACCGAGGACATGGCGGCCAGCCGGCTGCGCAACTTTGTTAGCATTGTCACCTTCGATCCTCTGTCTGCGCCGGCACGGAGCCGCCCGCGGATTTGTTCAGGCCGGATATTTTACTACCAGCTTGACGACTACAACCGGGACCTCGCCCCGCTCAAGGAATTCATACTGCCCGGCGGGACGCGTGCCGCGAGCCCGGCCCATCTGGCGCGCACCGCCTGCCGCCGCGCCGAGCGTGCGCTGGCGTCGCCCTCCCGCGCCGAACCGGTCGGAACCGCGGCCCGAAAATATCTGAATCGTTTGTCCGACCTGCTGTTCGTTCCGGGGCGGGCGCCGAACCGCGCCGGGGGCGGCAGCGATGGGTTGTGGCGGCGCGGAAAAATTGCGGAAAAGGGAAAGGCGGGCGCGAGAGGTAACACCGCGGACTCTGTCGCATTTGTCTCCTGCCTCGGGTACACCAGCCGCGCAACGCACGGGCGGTCCCGAAATAACGGAGAACACAAGCCCCTGTGTGCTCGGCGCCAGGATCCGACTCGAGATTCCGCGAATCGCTATTCCTGAAACGCCTCCTCGCGCGTCTTGCGCACCGCGGGCGCCAGGGTGATCAGCAGCAGCAATATGGCAATGCCGAGCAGCACGCTGCTGATCGGCTTGGTGAAGAACACCGTTGGGTCGCCGCGGGAGAGCAGCATCGCCCGGCGCAGGTTCTCCTCCATCAGCGGCCCGAGGATGAAGCCCAGGATCAGGGGCGCCGGCTCGCATTCGAGCTTGACGAAGACATAACCTAAAAGCCCATAGACCGCCGTCAGCATTACGTCGAAGGGCTGGTTCGACAAACTGTACACGCCGACGCAGCAAAACAGCAGGATGGCCGGGTAGAGCAGCCGGTAGGGCACGGTCAGCAGTTTCACCCACATGCCGATCAGCGGCAGGTTGAGGATCACCAGCATCAGGTTGCCGATCCACATGCTGGTGATCATGCCCCAGAAGAGTTCCGGCCTCTCGGTCATCACCTGCGGCCCGGGAGCGATGCCCTGGATCATCATCGCGCCTATCATCAGCGCCATCACCGGGTTGGACGGGATGCCCAGGGTGAGCAGGGGAATGAAGGACGTCTGCGCGCCGGCGTTGTTGGCCGCTTCCGGCGCCGCGACGCCGCGGATTTCGCCCTTGCCGAAGTTGGACGGGTCGCCAATCTTCTTCTCTATCGTATAGGCGGCAAACGAAGATAGCAGCGCCCCGCCGCCCGGCAGGATGCCGAGCATCGAACCGATGGCGGTGCCGCGCAGCACGGCGCCCGAGCTGCTCTTGAGGTCTTTCCAGGTCGGCATCAGGCCCGTGACCTTGTTGACGAACACTTCGCGGCTCTCGCCTTGTTCGAGATTGACAATGATCTCGGCGAAGCCGAATAGCCCCATGGCGACGATGACGAAGCCGATGCCGTCGGAGAGTTCCGACAGGCCGAAGGAGAAGCGCGCGACGCCGGAATTGACGTCGGTGCCGACCAGTCCCATCAGCAGCCCCAGGATAGTCATGGCGATGGCCTTGACCAGCGAACCGGCCGCCAGCACCGTCGCGCCGACCAGTCCCAGCACCATCAGCGAAAAATATTCGGCCGGGCCGAATTTCAGCGCGACCTCCGCCAGCGGCGGCGCGAACAACGCGATAACTATCGTGGCGACGCAGCCGGCGAAAAAGGAACCCATGGCGGCGATTGCGAGCGCCGGACCGGCGCGGCCCTGGCGCGCCATCTGGTAGCCGTCGAGGCAGGTGATCACCGAGGAGGACTCGCCCGGCAGATTGACCAGGATGGCCGTGGTCGAGCCGCCGTATTGCGCGCCATAGTAAATGCCGGCGAGCATGATCAGCGCCGAAATCGGCGACAGGTTGAACGTCACCGGAAGCAGCATGGCGATGGTGGCGAGCGGCCCGATGCCGGGCAGCACCCCGACCAGCGTGCCGAGCAGCACGCCGAAAAAGCAGTACATCAGGTTTTGCAGACTCAGCGCGACGCCGAAGCCGATACCCAGGTTGTGGATCAGGGCGAAATCCATGCTTATTCTCCCGGCCACAGGTTGAACGGCAGTCCCAGGCCCTTGACGAAAGCATAAACGCTGAAAATCGCCAGCACGATGGTCAGGATCACGATTTCCTTGTTGCGGAAATCGTGGCCGCCGGCCGCGCTGAGCACGATCAATATTGCGATCGCCAGCACCAGGCCCAGGGGTTTGAGCGCATAACCGAAGATCACCACTGCAAGCAGGATCAGGAACATCGACTTCGGTCCGAATGCGCCGATAAATAGGAGCAGCGACAGCAAGGCGAGCGCAGCCTGCAGCATCCGCAGCATCGGCGCATCCTTAAGCTGAGTATCGGCGAAGTAGAAGTAGGTCGCCCCTCCAACCACGATCGCGGCAAGCAGCAGCAGCGGCCGGAACGTGAATACCTTGAGCGGATGCGCGAACTTGGAGACGAATGCGCGGAAGAAAACCATCGCGCCCAGGACTGCGAGCAGGCCACCCAGCACGGTGGGAAAATACGCCGGCCCCATGCGCACCGCCGAACCCATGGGATAGTTCTGCGCGACCACCCCGAACCACACGCCGAAGCCGATGAACATCAGCCCGGCCCAGAAATCCTTGCCGTTTTTTATATGCATTGCCTCCTCCTCCAATCCGTGCCGCCCGCCATTCTGCCACATTCGCGCGGCAGTGGCGCAAGGTTTTGCCAGTATCGCGGGGCCGGCTTCAATTGCCGTTCTTGTCCATCAGCGCCACCAGCTTGACGCTGGTCTGGCGCAAGCGCTGCGACAGCATCAGCACCAGTTCCATCAGAATTTTCGCGCCCAGGATGGGCTGTTCCAGAATGATGCGCGCCAGGTTTTCGCGCGCCAGCACCGCGATCACGCAAGGCTCGGCGGCGACGCAGGTGGCGAAGCGCGGTTCGCCGTCTATCATGGACATTTCGCCCAGCGTTTTTCCGGCCTCGACCGTGGCGATGAGCTTGGGCGTGTTCCAGCGGTCTTGCTTGAATACTTCGACGCTGCCTTCGATCATCAGCAGCATGAAATCGCCCTGCTCGCCTTCGTGGATGATCTCCTGGCCGGGTCCGGCGCGGTAGGCGTCCATGAAGTGGCTCATCAGGCGGATTTCCGCCATATTGAAGTTCTCGAACAGCGGCGAATAGCTGATCATGCGATGCATCTGCCCGGCGAATTGGGTCGCATCGCCCATGTATTCCAGGTGCGCCAGGTGATCGCGTCCGGCATTTTCAGCCATAAGGTCTTGGTCCGAGACAGGCGGATCGGGCGGCTCCGGGGAGGCCCCGCCGGCGAACCCGGCGTCATCGGATTATGCCGAAACCGGGGGCTAAGCTCAAATCGAATTTTCCCTCACCGGATCAGCCACAGCGTGACGCCCAGCCAGAGGGCGACGACGACGAGCATATGCGCGTCGCTGAGCAGCGTCCACGCGGGATCCTCGCCGCCGCGGCGGTGCACGAGAAAAATGTAACGAAACAGGCCATACAGAACAAACGGCAGGGTATAGATCAGCTTGTCGGTGCGGTGCAGCGCGATGGTGTCCGGACTGACGCTGTACAGGCTGTAACTGACGATGACGCCGGCGGCGCTGATGGCCATCATCGTGTCGAGCAGCGCCGGAGTGTAATCGTACAGCACCGCGCGCTGGCCGGCGCCGTCGGAACCATTGCCGTCGCTCGCCATCAGTTCGGCGCGGCGCTTGGCAAAGCCGAGAAAAACGGTCAGCAACAGGCCGCACAGCAGCAGCCAGTACGAGGGGACGATATTCACCCCCCAGGTGCCGGCAAAAATGCGCAGCA
Organism: Betaproteobacteria bacterium; assembly: GCA_004298385.1. Taxonomy (GTDB): domain Bacteria; phylum Pseudomonadota; class Gammaproteobacteria; order Burkholderiales; family SG8-39; genus 2-12-FULL-64-23. The sequence continues at coordinate 33,784 of SCTX01000047.1, forward strand.
TGAAACCGGCGGCGATGAGGAACACGTCGAGGATGACGATGTTCTTCAGGCCGGCGCCGTAGGCGAGGTTGAGCGCCAGGTAAGCCAGGAGGATGGCTGCCACATTAGCGGAGGCCGCGGCGCCCAACGCCAGTCCCGCTGTCCCGCAGGCGACTGCGAGCGCGTATGCCTGACCCGTGCTCACCGTACCGCTGGCCAAAGGCCGCTTGCGCTTCAGCGGATGGGCGCGGTCCGCATTGCGATCGAGCACATCGTTAAGCGCATAGACGCAACTGGACATCAGGCAGAATCCGGCGGCGGCAAGAAGCACGCTGCCCCTGAGCTTCCAATCGTCGCCGACGTCGCTGAACAGCAGGCCGACGAAAACAAAGCCGTTCTTGACCCACTGATGCGGCCGTAGCAGTTTCAGCAGTTCCATCGGCAGTGCCGCGGCGCTAGCGGGTGGGACAGGGTTCATCGGGAAAATAGCGTTCGCAAAAGTAGCAATGACCCAGCGGCAGGTAGGACGGGATTCTATAGTAACGCTCACGCAGGGGCCGAAGCACCTGTTCACGGTAGGTCGGATAGTCGAAGCCCTGACCCAGCACCAGATGAAAGGTGGCGCCGTGCAACTCGAACCGGCGCAACTCCACCTGGGCGAAATAAGGCGTGTAATCGCCCGGATCGGGCGGGTTCTTGCGCAGCACCAGAATGTTCTTCCCCGCCAGCGTCCTGAAATCGGTAAGGATGTCGTCGTGGCGTCCATGCGAGGACGCGCTACCGAACACGAAAAAATACCTGCCCGAGGCGTAGGACGCCGTCACCGCAGGTGAAAACCCGTCGGCGGAGAATGCGTACTTTCCCGCATAAGGCTCGAGCCGCTGCAGCAGCTCGGCCGTGTTGACGTGAAACACGATGCCATCGTAGAGCCGGCTGTTCTTCCACACCTCGAGCGGCAGCAGGCTGGCGCCCACGATCCCCGCCACGTGGATCGCCGAGAATGCGGCGAGATAAACAACCGACTTCTTCAACTGCGCGGCGCTGAGCACGAGCGCCGCAGCCATGAAGA
>SCTX01000048.1 GCA_004298385.1 Betaproteobacteria bacterium
CCGGGGGTGCGTAGCGGAGCGAAATCAACATAATGCACATGTGCGCGGGTCGGGGCCGCTTCAAGCACCGAATTGGGGCGAGCCGGCAAAGACCTTCCAGCTTCGCAGCCGGATTGATTTGCCTTCTATCTGATTTGCCTTCTATCCCTAATCGTTCAGGAACGATTGCCGCGCGGGAACCCGGTGCGCATCTCGACCCTAGCCCTGACATCGATGGCAGCGTCCTATACAAACATGATCGGCGCCCCCGGGCGCTGGCGCACGGCAGGCGCTGCCCGGATTTGCCCCGGTTTTTCGCAGATGCCGTCCTGCCGGAGGTGGCATGGCCATGATCCGCGCCTACCGTGACCTGGAAGGATGCATGCAATTGTTCGGCCATGTGCTGCGCCGGGCGGCGGTGCTCAAGCTGCCGCCGGTGGCCGAGCAGTTGACGCGCCAGATCTATTTCACCGGAGCGAGCGCGACCGCGGGCTTCGTGACCCGCGGCGCGTTCATCGGCACGCTCATCATCGTCTACGTGATCGAGGTGCTCGAAGCCGACGCGGAACTCGCAGTGAAAATCCTGTTGTGGGTGGTGCTGCGCGAGGCCGGTCCTTTGCTTGCGGCGCTCCTGGTGCTGCAGCGCAGCGGCACCGCCATCGCCACGGAGCTTGCGCTGATGCAAATCACGGGCGAGATTGCGAGCCTGCGCCGGATGCGCGTCGATCCCTGCGACTATCTGGTCGTGCCGCGCGTGGTCGGTGTCGCCTTGTCGACCGCCGTATTGACTTTCTATGTGCAGGTGATCGCGGTAGGCGGCGGCATGCTGCTCAGCGCGCTGGTGGTGAATGCCACGCTGGATGAGTTGGCGCATAGCTTCTTCCTGCTTGCGAGCCCGATGGATATCGTGTATTCGCTGCTGAAAAGCCTGCTGTTCGGCGTGAGCATTGCCGTCATTTCCTGCTACCACGGATTGCACCCGCCCGGGATTTCGATCAACGCCATTCCCAAGGCCGCGATCAGCGCGGTTACCCAGAGCATTCTGGTGGTGATGCTGCTGAATGTCGTTTTCGCCTACCTGGTGTTCGGCGTGCTGTTTTTCGGCCTGGTGACTGCCGAGCTATGAACCCTGTGACAGCCGAGGATGCGCTGCAGCCGCCGGCACTGGAAACCTGCGACGTGGGGCTTGCCTGTGAACTTCCGGCGGATTCCGGTTCGGATGGGCGGATCTGGATACCCATGGGCGTGAGTCTGCGCATCCGGATTGCGAATCCGGCGCACCGGGCGCGGCTGCTGGCCGCGATATTCGACATGGAGCCGGATCCGGACTTGAGACTGGTTCTGCTGGGTGCCGAGGTCGATGCGCTCAGCGCAAAGGAGCGCATCGCGCTGCGCGCGCGCCTGGCGTACCTGGCGCCGACGGGCGGATTGCTCAGCAACCTCGATGCGTGGGAGAACATCATTCTGCCGCTCGGATGCCACCAGCCGCAGCGGCTACCGGGGGCCGGCGCGGAAGTGCGTGCCCTGATCAACGAACTCGGCGGGGCGCAGGAGCTGCTGCTCGCCAAGCTTCCCGAGGAAATGACTCCGCTGGAGCGGAAGATCACCGGCTTTGTGCGGATTTTGCTGGAAGCGCCGGAGTTGGTGCTGGTCGAGAACTTTGCCGCCGGACTGGACAGCGCCGAGCGCACGCGCTTGTCGTATTTCGCAAACACGTTTCATGCCAGGCATCCGCGCGGGACTTTCGTGCAGCTGGAGGATGTGCAGGGTGGCTGATGGCGGACGAGCCTATGCGCGCAGGGTGCGCAGCATCGTCCGGCGACGCTCGCCGACCGGCTGTCGCCGGCCGAAGGCGGCGCAACAACGATGAACCCGCAGCTGCTCGCTGCAGTCGAATCCGCAAAGGAGAACGCAATGCAAGACGAAGATGTCAGATCCGGCCGCTTTGCCGGGATCAAGAAGAAAGTGAACCTGTTTCTGATCACCGCGGTGCTTGCCTTTCTCGGCGCGGTCGGTCTCATCGGCTACAAGCAGGGCACGTTCGTGCGCCATGCGTCGATTTATTTTTACGCCGCGGATGTGTTCGGCATCAACAAGGGCATGGCGGTCAAGCTGTTCGGCCTGCCGGTCGGAAGCGTGAAGACCATGCTGATCTCCGACCGCGGCGTGAAAGTCGAACTCTCCATCGTCAGCGATTACCTGACGCACGTGCCCAAGGGTTCACAGGCGCGGCTGCTGCGCGAGGGCTACATCGGCGCCGCGAACATCCAGATCGTTCCCGGCTCGGATTCGCGCCGCGGGACCGGATCCATCGTCGCCGGGGACGTGATCGAATTCCTGCCCAATCGCGGCGTGGCCGAACTGATCGACGAGTTGAAGAACCAGGTGACGCCTGTCCTCGCGCAACTGCACCAGGCGATTGAAGCCATCAACCGTCCGGAAAGCGATTTTCGCAAGTCTGCGGCCGCGGCGCGTATCCTGGTCGAGCAGCTGCCTGCAACCAATCAGGAGGCGCGCAAGGTGCTGCGCGACGTCGACCGCAGCGTGCTTGCCGTGACTCCGGACCTGCAGGCGAGTGTCGGCGCCGCCGCCCGCCTGGGCGCGCAGGCCGAGCAGCAGCTTCCGGCAATCTCGGGCAAGGTCGCCACGGCCTTCGATACGCTCGCCGAAGCCGCCGAGCAGATGCGCGAACAAACGCGCAGGAACGGCGACGCGCTGAACGAAACGCTCAAGCAGGCGCCCGCGCTGGTGCGCGAGGGGGGGAATCTGGCGCGCGAGGGCGGCGACCTGGTGCGCGACGGGCAGGAGATCCTCGGCGCGGCGCGCAACGTCTGGCCGTTCAGCAGCGTCGTCGCGCCGCGCACCATGCGCACCCTGCCGCTGGACAGTTTCGAATCGGCGGGGCCGGGCCGCGGGCCGGCAGCGGCGCCGCGCTGAAATGTCGCAGCGCGCAACGCTAGGGCTGTTCGTCGCCGCGGGCCTCGCGCTGCTCGCGGCCTGCGTGCAGCAGCCGGGCAAACCGATCGCCGCGCGCGCGGCCGAGGCGATCGAGGCGAACCGCAGGGCCGAGCTGCGCTTTCGCAGCGGCGACCTTGAGGGCGCAGTGCAGCATTACCGCGAGGCATTGCGCATCGCGCAGTCGATCGAGGATGTCGAGGGCATCGCCGCAAATGCGATCAACCTCTCGATCGCCTACCAGCGCCTGGGCAAACACGCGGAAGCGCGCGCGAGCCTGGCGAGCGTGCTCGATCATTCCCGGCTGAACTTCCCGCGCGCGCGTCTGGCACAGGCGGCACTGCGGCGTGCGCTGCTGGATTTGGAGCAGGGGCGCCATGCGGATGCCGCCGCATGGCTGGAGCAAGCAGCGAACTGGTGCGGCCAGCAGGGCTGCACGCTCCTTGCTGCGATTCGCAATGCTGAGGGTCTGCTGGCACTGGCGGAGGGACGTACCGACGCTGCCGCGGCTAGTGCAAGAGCCGCATTGGAAGCAAGCCGCGGAGCCGGGAACCGCGTCGAAGCGGCCAACGCCATGCGCCTGCTCGGCAATGTCGCCATCCGCGCAGGCGATGCCGCCGCGGCGCTCGCCATGCTGGCCGAAGCGCTGGCCATCGACCGCGAACTCGCGTTGCCGCGCAAGATCTATCTCGATCTGGTCGGCCTGGGCCGCGCCAGTGCGCAGGGCGGCGAGCGCGCTCGCGCGCGCGCCTATTACGAGCGCGCGCTGGCAGTCAGCGAAGCGGACCGCGACGCAGCGGGAGCGGCCGAAGCGCGCGATCTGATCCGGGGGCTGGGAAACATTCCCTGAAATGCGGAACGCGATGAGCCTCTAGGCGACGCGGTTGCCTGCGTTCGGGAATCGGTTCTGCGCCGGCTGTCTGCCGCAGCCGGACGAACTACAATTCAAATACCGTGCCCTCGATTCCGGGCGTGACCCGATAGCCGGGCTTCGCTTCGTCGATGGCCTGTGCCATCAGACGATCGAGCTCGGTGTCGGTGTGGTCGGGGTCGTGGTGAAACGGCACCAGCTGCTTCACTTCGGTGAGCGACCCGAAGTCCAGCGTTTGATTGAGCGAGCTATGTCCCCAGCCGCAATGGCCGGGATACTCGGCGGCGCTGTACTGGCTGTCGTGGATCAGCAAATCCGCTCCCGCAGCCAGCGATGCGCCCGAAGTCCATTCCCGCGGCAGCGATGGAAAGCGCAGCGCGGCAAGCGCGGGCTCGTGGTCGGGCAGGTAGGTCAATACGCCTTTTTCCGGCGCGCAAATGCGATACCCCACGGTGGGGCCGGGGTGGCATACCAGCGCGGAACAGACGCGGAATTCCCCGATGTCGATTTCTCTGGAGGCGACGTCGTGAAAGCTCAGCCGGCACGGCAGCTCGGACAGATTCACCGGAAACAGCGGCGGCGAAAGGTAACGCATCAGGCGCGCCTGCAATCGCAGGGTCGCGCTGCCCGGGCCCCAGATATGCACTTCGAGCTCGGGCCGATAGAGCGGAGCGAAAAATCCGAGCCCCTGAATGTGATCCATATGCAGATGCGTCAACAATATGTCCACGCGGCGCGCGGATTCAGGAATGCTCGCCCCCAGACGGCGGATGCCCGTGCCGGCGTCCAGCACCAGCACCGTGCCCGCGCGCCCGAGCACGCCCACGCACGAGGTGTTTCCGCCGTAGCGCGCCATCTCCGCTCCCGGCGTGGCGAGCGATCCGCGCGTGCCCCACAGCGTGACCTGCATGTCAGACTTCCCAGAAGATCATCTGCGCGCCGAGGAACTGGCGCCCCTCGCCGATGAGCGGAAACGCGGTGATGTTCACGTGCAGCCACTCCCGATGTCCGCATCGCATCCACACCGTCCGCGAGTAGGGCTTGCGCTCCGAGAGCGCCATCATCATGGGCCGGTCTTCCTGTGCGATCGGCTCGCGCGCCTCATCGGCGATGGCGAAGCGCCCGCTCCACGCGTCGGCGCTCATCTCCCCCGTTTCTTCAAAGCGCTGATCCAGAATCACCTCGGCCGGCTCGTTATAGAAGATGAGCGTTCCCTCGGTGTCCACGATGAGGATGGGCGTGGCAAGGCTGCTGGCCAGCTGCCGGGCCAGGATGATTTGTATGGGTTTGGGAGATGAAATGGCGTTGCCCCAGGAAAAAGCGACGCGGCCGAGCGCCCTCGGCGCCGGGATGGCTGTCGCTGGCCGTACGCGCGTTGGCACAGCTTATTCGGGGCGCCAGGCACGGTCGGTACGGTAACCAACATTGGCACGCGACGGAAGGCGCCGGGCGCGACCGAACGGCTAAGTGCGCTAGCGTACCGAATTAGCCTGCCCCTGCGCTTAAGCTGACTCCACCGCCGAGGCAAGGTGTCGACGGCAGCGAGCGGGGTCGAAACCGCTTCGCACGGAACGGCAAGTTGCATTCTGCGTCTATGCAAACAAAGCATCGATCGCGATTGCGGAACTGAACGGGGAGCTGGCGCGACGAGGGATTGATTTTCTGCACTTCCACCCTCAACTGGCTGGATGTCAGTTCGAACAAGGAAACCGCCGTGAACGATTCGCTGCATCTCGTCTGTCCCAGCTGCCAGGCAGTCAACCGCGTGCGTGCGCAGCGACTGGACGAAGGCCCCAAATGCGGCAAGTGCCACGAACCGTTGTTCAGCGCCCGTCCGCTGGCGCTGACTGCGGCCAGCTTCGCCGTGCACATCGAGCGCAACGACATACCCGTGCTGGTGGACTTCTGGGCGCCCTGGTGCGGGCCATGCAAAATGATGGCGCCGCAGTTCGTCGAGGCAGCCGGCACGCTGGAACCCCGTGCGCGCCTGGCCAAAGTGGACACCGAGGCGGAACCGGCGCTCGGCGCCCGCTATGGTATCCGCAGCATTCCCACCCTTGCGCTGTTCAAGGGGGGGCAGGAGATCGCGCGCCAGGCCGGAGCGATGTCGGCGCAGGACATCGTGCGCTGGGCCACGGCGCGGCTGTGACGCCCCGTGCCGCGCCCGGTTCGACGCCGGAGGAAAGTACTTGCAGGCAACCCACCACCTGAGCGGACGTAAATGGAATTCAAAGACTATTACGAGACCATGGGAGTCAAGCGCGACGCGACCCAGGACGAGATCAAGCGTGCCTACCGGACGCTCGCGCGCAAATACCACCCCGATGTCAGCAAGGTCGCCGATGCCGAGGCACGCTTCAAGGAATTGGGCGAGGCCTACGAGGTCCTGAAGGATCCGGAGAAACGCGCGGCTTACGACCAGCTTGGCGCGAACTGGAAAGCCGGACAGGATTTCCGTCCGCCGCCGGACTGGAAGGAGGGGTTCGAATTTTCGGGCGGCGACGCAGGCGGCGGGGACGCGGCCGAGTTCAGCGACTTTTTCGAATTGCTGTATGGGCGCGGTGCGCGCCCGGGGGCCGGCAGCCGCGCATCGTTCCACGGCCAGGGCGAAGACCGTCATGCCACAGTGCTGATCGATCTGGAGGACGCCTACACCGGCACGACACGCACCATTACGCTGCGGGTGCCCGCAGTCGATGCGCAGGGGCATGTGTCAGTGCGCGAGCACAGCCTCAATGTCACCATCCCGCGCGGCATACGCGCCGGGCAGCATATACGCCTGGCGGGGCAGGGCGCGCCCGGCATCGGTCAAGGCAAAGCGGGCGACCTGTATCTGGAAGTCGAGTTTCGCCCGCATGCGCGCTACCGCATCGACGGGCGTGACGTGTATCTCGACTTGCCGATCGCGCCCTGGGAAGCCGCCATGGGCGCCACGGTCGAAGTCCCCGCGCCGGACGGCATGCTCGAGCTGAAAGTACCGGCCGATTCGGCCGCGGGTCGCAAGCTGCGGCTGAAGGGCCGCGGCATCCCGGGAACCACGCCTGGCGATCTATACGTGGTGCTTCAAATCGCGCTGCCATCGGCGGACACCGACGCGGCGAAAGCCTTTTACCGCAGCATGGGCGAGCAGTTCAAATCCTTCGACGCGCGCGCCAAACTGGGGGTGGGAATATGACGAGCGATAACATGCTGCCGCCACTGGCCGGGATCGTCCTGGACGAGCAGGCCCAATTGACGCTGGCCGAACTCAGCCGCGCGTGCGCGGCACAGGCCGAGCACATCATCGAGCTGGTGGAGGAAGGTGTGCTCGAGCCGGCAGGGGACGAGCCTCAACTCTGGCGCTTCACCTGCGTACACCTGCGCCGCGCCAGGGTGGCGGTGCGCCTGCAGCGCGATCTGGGCATCAATCTCGCCGGGGCAGCGCTGGCGCTGCAATTGCTGGATGAAGTCGAGGCCCTGCGCGCGCGGCTGCGGGCGATCGGCGGCGGGTGACGCTGACGGCGAGGCGCCCGGCGCCGCGCTAGCCGCGCTGCGCGTCGTGCTTCAGTATCGACAAGAGATTCAGGCAGATTAGACGGGTGATCCGCATCTTGTCCGCGCGCACCTGCTTGTGCCGCAGTTGACGGCAGAGCACGCGGGCCGCCCTCAGCGCCGGCGCTGACCGGGGCCGGATCGACCTGTCCCGCTCAGGGATGGGAGTGTCGCCAAACAAATCGCCGGAGTTTCCGGCTGTGCC
>SCTX01000049.1 GCA_004298385.1 Betaproteobacteria bacterium
CGCGGAAAAAGTGACCGAAGCGTTCAAGATCATGCTGAAGAACCCGAAGGTAAAGGGGATACTTGTCAACATCTTCGGCGGCATCATGCAGTGCGATACCATCGCCCGCGGCGTGGTGGCCGCGGCGCGCGAGGTCAATCTATCCGTGCCCCTGGTGGTGCGCATGCAAGGCACCAACGACAAGCTGGGCCGGCAGATCCTCAGGGATTCCGGCTTGCCGATCATTTCAGCCGACAACATGGCCGACGCCGCGCAGAAGATCGTCGCCGCCGTCGCGGGAAAGTGAAGCAAGTGAAGTAGACATAGCGCCGTCACGGGAACTTTGGTGACAGCGCCAGAGCAGGGGAACACGAGGGGCAAGGAAAGGGGCGGGACGCTTCCTTTCTCCCCCGGATCCCCTCGTATCCAGGAACACAAGGGAAACGAAATGTCCATTCTGATCAACAAGAACACCCGCGTCGTGACGCAGGGTATCACCGGCAAGACCGGCCAATTCCACACGCGCATGTCGCGCGATTACGCCAACGGCAGGAACTGCTTCGTCGCCGGCGTCAACCCGAAAAAAGCGGGCGAGGATTTCGAAGGCATCCCGATCTACGCCAGCGTCAGGGAAGCGAAGCAGAACGTCGGGGTCAACACTTCGGTGATCTACGTGCCGCCGCCTTTTGCCGCCGCGGCCATCTGGGAGGCGGTCGACGCCGACCTGGATCTGGTAATCTGCATCACCGAGGGTATTCCGGTGCGCGACATGATCGAGATCAAGGATCGCATGCGCAGGCAAAACAAGCGGGCCATCCTGGTCGGGCCGAACTGCCCCGGCGTGATCACGCCGGAGGAGATCAAGATCGGCATCATGCCCGGCCATATCCACAAGAAAGGGCGCATCGGCGTCGTTTCGCGTTCGGGCACGCTGAGCTATGAAGCGGTCGGGCAGTTGATGGAGCTCGGCCTGGGCCAATCCACCTGCGTCGGCATCGGCGGCGACCCGGTGAACGGCGTGAAGCACATCGACGTGATGAAAATGTTCGACGACGATCCGCAAACCGACGCGGTGATCATGGTGGGCGAGATCGGCGGCTCGGATGAAGAGACCGCGGCGCTGTGGGTGAAGGACAACATGAAAAAGCCCGTGGTCGGCTTCATCGCGGGGGTCAGCGCGCCCGCAGGCAAGCGCATGGGCCACGCCGGCGCCATCATCTCCGGCGGCAAGGGCACGGCGCAGGAGAAGCTCGCCGTGATGGAGGCCTGCGGCATCAAGGTGACGCGCAATCCGGCCGAAATGGGCAAGACACTCAAGGCGGTTCTGAAGTAAGCGCGAGGCGCGTGTCGGAATCTGAATAGCCGCAAGCATGGGGGGGCGGGAGGGTCAGTGTCATCCGGGAGCCCGCTGCCGACGTGATTTGCGGCCGGGAAGATCGCAAGTGTCTTGAGGGCAAACCTGTTTTGCACAGAGAGCATTGGTGAATCAAGTCGCCATCCCGATCAAAATCGAGCGCAAGCTGCGTGGAACAATCAAGGGCCGCACGCCCGAACCGAACGCGCTGAGAGAAGTGCAGGCGCTGCTCGGAGACGAGCCGCGGCGGCGCGACCTCTTGATCGAGCACCTGCACAAGATCCAGGACCGCTACGGTGAGTTGTCCGCGGCGCGATTGGTCGCGCTGGCGGCTGAAATGAAACTGTCCCTGGCCGAGGTATACGAGGTCGCGACCTTCTATCACCATTTCGACGTGGTTAAAGAAGGCGACGCGGCGCCTGCGGCGGTCACGGTGCGCGTGTGCGCTTCGCTCGCCTGTGAAATGGCCGGGGCGAAAAATCTGCTGGAAAAACTGCCCGCCGTTCTCGGCCGCGACGTGCGCGTGATTTCCGCGCCTTGCGTCGGCCGCTGCGACACCGCGCCGGTGGCCGTGGTCGGGCAGAATCCGCTGCCGTACGCAACCCTCGACGGCGTGAAAAAACTGGTAGCGGCCAAGGCGCTGAAGCAAGAATCGGGCAGGTGCGTCGCATACGCCGAATACCGCAAGAACGGCGGTTACCGCATCCTGCGGCAATGCCTTGCCGGTGAGCGCGACCACCGGGAGCTGACGCAAGCGATGGAGGATTCCGGCCTGCGCGGCCTCGGCGGGGCGGGTTTCCCGGCCGGGCGCAAGTGGAAAATCGTGCGCGCCGAGCCCGAGCCGCGCCTGCTGGCGGTGAACATCGACGAGGGAGAGCCGGGCACGTTCAAGGACCGCCACTACCTCGAGCGCGATCCGCACCGGTTTCTCGAAGGCGTGCTGATCGCGGCCTGGACCGCGGGCATCGCCGAGGTCTACATCTATCTGCGCGACGAGTACGCCGGTTGCCGCGCGCTGCTGCAACGCGAACTGGCGGCGCTTCAGGCCGATCCGCCCTGCGCGCTGCCGCCGATACATTTGCGCCGCGGCGCAGGCGCCTATATTTGCGGCGAGGAATCGGCGATGATCGAATCGATCGAGGGCAAACGCGGCATGCCGCGCCTGCGCCCCCCCTACGTGGCCGAGATCGGACTGTTCGGCCGGCCGACGCTGGAGCACAACATGGAAACGCTCTACTGGGTGCGCGAGATCCTGGAGCGGGGCGCCGCCTGGTTCGCCGGCCACGGCCGCCGCGAGCGCCACGGCCTGCGTTCGTTTTCCGTCTCCGGGCGCGTGAACAAACCGGGTGTGCACCTGGCGCCGGCGGGCATAACGGTGAAGGAACTGATAGCGGAGTACTGCGGCGGCATGCTCGAAGGGCACGCGTTCTACGCCTACCTGCCCGGCGGCGCCTCGGGCGGTATCCTGCCCGCGTCCATGGGCGACATTCCGCTCGACTTCGACACCCTGCAGCCTTACGGCTGCTTCATCGGTTCGGCCGCGGTGATAATCCTGTCGGAGCGCGACCGCGCGGCCGATGCGGCGCGCAACCTGATGCGGTTCTTCGCCGAGGAATCCTGCGGCCGGTGCACCCCCTGCCGCGTCGGCACGGCCAAGGCGCTGAAGTTGCTCGACGAACCGAAATGGAACCAGGCGCTGCTGGCCGAACTGTCGCAGGTGATGATCGACGCATCGATCTGCGGCCTGGGCCAGGCCGCGCCCAATCCGGTGCTCAGCGTGATGAAATATTTCCCGCATGAGATTGCGTGAAGGATTGCGGGGAGCAAAACCCATGACTGCAATCACCAAACAAGAAATCGCCGCGCTGCCGGTTGAATTCAAGCTGAACGGCAAGACCGTGGTCGGCCGCGCGGATGAGACGATCATCCAGACGGCCAAGAACTATGGCATCGACATCCCGCATCTATGCTACAAGGATGGCCTGCGGCCCGACGGCAACTGCCGCGCCTGCGTGGTCGAGATCAAGGGCGAACGCGCGCTCGCGCCCTCCTGCTGCCGCACGCCCAAGGAGGGCATGGAAGTCACTACCGACAGCGCGCGCGCCGTCGCCAGCCAGAAACTGGTGCTCGAGCTGCTGCTCTCGGACATGGCGGAGCAATCCTATTCGCCCGCTTCCGAACTCGATCGCTGGGCGCGGGAGCTGAAGGTGGGCAAGCCGCGCTTCGAGCCGCGCGCGCAGCCCAAGGCCGATGTTTCGCACCCGGCCATTGCGGTCAACCTGGACGCCTGCATCCAGTGCACGCGCTGTCTCCGGGCCTGCCGCGAGGAGCAGGTGAACGACGTCATCGGCTACGCC
>SCTX01000050.1 GCA_004298385.1 Betaproteobacteria bacterium
GCGACATGGTGATCGACCCGGTGGAAACGCGCTCGGTGCTCGCCCTGCTGCTCGACCTGGCCGGCCGCATCCCGGCCAAGGACACGCAGTTTGCGGTCTTCCGCATGTAGGGGCGCGGGATCAGCGCAGCGCCACGCCAGTTTCGGCAGCGCAATGTGCGCATCGGATCGACGCTGCGGCAGGCCGCGCGGCCCTACGGGAAGGCTCATCGCGTGCATGGTCGGTTCTGTTCGCGTAAAGGGCAAGATCTCTGCCGCGCGGTACTGTCGCGCCGCGGTACAGAAGTCTGTCGGCACAATAGTACTGTAGGTACAGTAGTCGGTACAATATGTACTTGCGGCCAGGGGGCTTTGCGTCTAGCATACCCCGGCAGAAAATCGAGTCGTTGCCGCAGGAGCAGGTCATGCTGTCCTCGTACCCGGAAGCTTTCCAGTTGACCGTCGGCGACCTGCTACGCAAGCAGGCGCGGATACAGCCGGAAGCCGTCGCGATTCAGGACCTCTCCACGCAATGGACCTTCGGCCAATTGCACCGAAGGGTCAACCGTCTCGCCAATGCCCTGGCGGCACAGGGAATCAAGCGGGGCGGCCGGGTCGCCATCCTGTCGGAAAACTGCATTCCTTACGTTGAGCTTGAATTGGCGGCCGCCAAACTGGGGGCCATCGTGCCTTGCCTTAATTGGCGGCTTTCGGATTCGGAGTTGGTTCACTGCATTCAACTGACTTCGCCTTCACTGATCTTTGTTTCAGACCGTTATGCGCCGACTCTCCGGCGCATTGACCATCGCGTGCCCCAGGTCGTGCGCCTGGACAGTGATTACGAAGCCATGCTGGAGCGTTCCTCGGAGCAGGAGCCACAGGCGCAGGTGCAGCCCGAGGACGGGCTGGTGATCCTCTATACCAGCGGCACCACCGGATTTCCGAAGGGCGCGGTCATCAGCCATCGCGCCATGATCGCCCGCTTGACGGCGTTCTCCTCCGAGTTCGGCATTACCCGCCGGGATACCTACATCGCGTGGTCCCCGCTATTTCACATGGCGGCAACCGATTTCAGCCTGGGCACTTTGATGCTCGGGGGCAAGGTTCTGGTGTGGGATGGCCTCGATGTGGACTTGCTGTGCGATGTCCTGGAGCGGGAGCCCATCGGCTGGCTGGTGGCCATGCCGGGAATGATCGAATCCCTGATCGAAGGCCTAAAGCGCCGCAAGCCCAAGGTCAAATCCATCAAGCAGGTGGGCGCCATGGCCGACTTGGTGCCGCTGCATCAAATTGCCGAGCTGACGAGCCTGCTGCAAGCCCCCTATGTCAATAGCTTCGGCAGCACCGAGACCGGGCTTCCTCCGGCTACCGGAGCGCTTATTCCTGTCGGAGAAGTGGCCAAATCCCTGTCGAAGCGGGAATCGAATTTTTGCAATATCCGCTTGGTGGATCCCGAGGATAGGGATGTTCCGGCCGGCGCGCCGGGGGAGATGGCGGTGCGCGGTCCCACCTTGTTCAGCGGCTATTGGCAGGCGCCGGAGACCAATGCCAAAGATTTCCGTGGAGGCTGGTTTCACATGGGGGATATGTTCGTGCGCAATCCAGACGGCACCTTGGATTTCGTCGACCGGGTAAAATATCTGATTAAATCCGGCGGAGAAAACATCTATCCGGCCGAAATCGAGCGGGTTTTGCTGTCTCATCCGGAGGTTGCGGATGCCGTGGTGGTGAGGAAGAGCGACCCCAAATGGGGAGAGGTTCCCATCGCCTTCGTTGCCGCCAAATCTTCCGCGGTCGCGGCGGAAGGGTTGTTGGCCATGTGCCGGCGGCAATTGGCCGGCTACAAGCTCCCCAAGGAAATCCGTTTCGTCAACGTGGCGGACTTTCCCCGCAGCAGTACCGGGAAAATTCAGCGCCATGAAGTGGAAAAAAAATGGTTGGGCCGATGAAATCACACCATTCGAGGAATTCGAATTTGGGCTGGTGATTTTTTGAATATGTTTTTGCTTTTAGGGAGAAGATCCATGAATTGTTTTCGCGGGTTTTTTGGGCAAGTTATTCGGTGGCTTGTCACGGCGGTATCTCTGGGCGCCGTGGGAACGGTTTATGCTCAAGCTAACGAGCAGTACTTCCCCATCGTGGCATTCCGTACCGGTCCGGTGGTGGCGCTTAGCACGTCGCTGTTGGGCGGGTTCATCGATTACCTGGATCTGCTCAACAAGCGGGACGGCGGCATCAACGGCGTGAAGCTGGCGTGGGAAGAGTGCGAGACCGAGTATAAGGTGGATCGGGGCATCGAATGCTATGAGCGGCTCAAGAACAAGGGGCCCGGCGGGGCGCCGCTGTTTCTGCCGGTGATCACCGGCATCATTTATACAGCCATCGAGCGCTCCAGGGCGGACAAAATCCCCATCGTTTCCATCGGCACCGGCCGCACCGACTCCGCCGACGGACGGGTGTTTCCCTATATCTTCGCCCTGGCAACCCATTACTGGAACGGCAGCACCGCCAAAATCCGCTTCATCGGGCAGCGGGAAGGGGGGATGGACAAGCTCAAAGGCAAGAAGATCGTAAATCTCTATCACGGCTCAGCCTACGGCAAGGAGACTATTCCGGTTCTGGATGCTCAAGCCAAGAAATACGGCTTTGAGATCGTTCACATCGAAGTGACCCCGCCGGGCGCCGAGCAGCAGTCCCAGTGGCTGCAAATCCGCCGGCTCAACCCCGACTGGGTGATCCTTCGCAGCGCCGGGATCATGACCCCCGCAGCCCTCAAGAGCGCCCAAAGGGTCGGTTATCCGGTCGATCGCATCATCGGCGTCTGGTGGGCGGGTTCGGAAGAGGATGTGATCCCCGCCGGGGATGCTGCCAAGGGGTTTATCACCAATACCATCAATCCCAGCGGCCAGGATTTTCCCGTGATCCGAGAAATTCTGACGCACCTCTACGGTGGCGGAAAGAGAGGCAATATGGAAGATCCCAAGCGGGTCGGCAGCAGTGTTTACAACGCCGGTGTGCTGCATGCAATACTGACCACCGAGGCGGTACGGACTGCACAGGAGAAGTTCGGCAAGAAAGCCATGGACCGGGAGCAGGTGAGATGGGGGCTGGAGCATCTCAACATCGATGAGGCTCGATTGAAGAAGCTGGGGGCTGGCGGACTGCTGCAGCCAGTAAAAACTTCCTGCTCCAATCATGAAGGCGGCGGGGCGGTAAAGTTCCAGCAATGGGACGGCCAGAAATGGGTGGTGATCAGCGACTGGGTCCCCGGAGATGAAGCGATGGTCCGCCCCATGATCGAGGAATCCGCCGCGAAGTATGCCAAAGAAAAAGGGATTGCGCCGCGGGACTGTTCCAAGGAATCGTGAGGGCTCCGGATGTGAAAACAACAGGGGGTGTACCCCTCCGGCCCGGACAAAGCCGGTTTTATTTCGATAGGGTTCCGCGTAACAATTTTTCGGGTTCGTTGTTGGTTCACTTTGCACGACCGGCGTGTAATTTAATTTACCTATAAGGAGGCAACACGATGTGGAATTCGCAATGGAGGAGAAAAGCCGCCATGGTGGGTATGGTGGCGGCAGTGTCGGGGAGCGCGGTCCCGGCTGTTGCGGCCGATCAATTCATCCCCCTGCCTGCCATTCGGACGGGGCCGATCGCCCCTATCGGAACGGGGATCTTCGGGGCCTTCATAGAGTGTTGAGTAATGAGTCGATCGTCATAACTACCCCCCATTCGCTATTTCGAAGGTGTAGCACGACGCCGGTGTTGGATTGCGCGATCCTTGGCCCAAATGCCGCTCAGCAGAATAATCGTTGTTTCGATCAGTTTATCCAATGATCCCGCCGATGCATCAAACCAGGTAAGCGTTTGATTCAGAGCCCCGATTACAAGCGAGCGGATCAAAGAAGACTTTAGCCCCGGCTTAAGGTGGCCGGATCGTCGCGCGTTCTCAATCAGTTGTTGCCAATAGGATATGTATTTCTCGCGCAGTGGCCTCATCACCTCGTCGACCCGCGGTGGTATTTGTCCGCGGAACCTAACATTTGCCGAAGTATAGGTGATGTGTGAATGTATTCCGCGCAGATGTCCTTCAATGGCAGCTTCGATGCAATCTCTGGGACTTGCATTTTTGGGAAGCCGCGCAACTGCGTCGCGGGTTGCTCGGGCGGTTAGCTCCAACCCAGTCTTCAGAATCTCCTCATAAATCTGGTCTTTTGACGAAAAATGGTGGTAGATGCTCGCTGTCTTGATGCCCACCGAGTCTGCAATCGGCCTGATGCCAGTTTCCGCGTAGCCGCGCGTATGAAATAGCTCAGCCGCGACATCCAGAATCAATTGGCGCGACGCCGGACTGGACTCGTCGGAAGGCGTCTTTGACGGTTTGGGTACCTTGATCATAGCGTCACGATGAAGGCGTGGTTTGGGAAGGCGGCGATGGGAATCCATAAGGGTTGGGTCAGCATCCTAAAAATATTGGCTGCCTCTTCTCGACGAGGGCAGCCAGTCCTACGTTGTGATCTTCTGTTGCGACAGCGAAAGCGATGTTTTCTGCTTCGCGATGACGACTCTTGCGCCTGCACGTTCAGTGGCTGTCGCCGCACATTTACGCTAGATCCTCTAGGTATCTGGCAAGGATCTCTTGATGGAAATGGGCTGGCGCCCACAAAATCCGGTCGAGTTGCGCGCGCTTAAGGTAGAGGTGGGCATCGACTTCCGCAGTGAAGCCCATGCCCCCGTGGATTTGAATGCTCTCAACCGCCAGACGTGTCGCCACCTCGTCGGCGGTCGCCTTGGCCAATGCAGCGGCAACCACCGCTTGCGCTGGTTTGTGATCGATCGTCCACAATGCGGCCCATACGGCCGAGCGCAAGCCCTCGAGAGCCACCGCCTGGTCCGCGATCATGTGTTTGATGGCTTGAAAGGTCGCAATTGGACGGCCGAATTGTTGCCGCTCGGTGGCGTAGGCGCACGCCATGTCAAGAACCCGCGTTGCCACACCCAGCATCTCAGCAGCCGCGCCCGCGGCCGCCATTGCCTGAAGGCGAGAGACAAGCGCTGGCTGGAGCGGTGCCGCGAGCCGCTGTATCTTGGCGATCAAGCAGTCGTTCAGACGAACGGCGGCGAAGCGTCGGCTCCTGTCCATCGTGACCATCGGTTCGACGACAAGGTGCGCGCTGTCGGGAGGCAGAACGATAAACCATTGGTTTGCTCCGTCCTCGACTCGCACGAGCAGAATATCGACCCCGGCGGCACACAAAACAGGCGCCCATCGCCCGCGTGCACTGCCCGTCGCCCCGGTGGCGGGTTGCAGCAGCCCAAGCACCGACACCGTCAGTCCACCTGAAGCGATCCCCGGCAGCCATTCGTCGCGTTGCGCGTCGCTTCCAAGTTCCTCGATAATCTCTGCCGCGAGCACACAGGTACCCAGGTAGGGCACCGAGCTGAGCGACCCGCCCAAAACCTCCAGCACATTTCCTGCCTCTACCATGCCGAGTGCCGACCCGCCATGCGATTCCGGGATCAACGCCCCGGTGAATCCAGTTTCGGCAAGCCCCTGCCAAAGGGCGGCTGAAAACGGCTCTTTGCCAGCGGCAAAGTCCCGGCAATCGGATATTCGCGCAAGTCGGCTCGCGAGTTCGCCGGCCGACTTGCGGATCAGTTCCTGTTCTTCACTGAATGCAAAGCGCATAGATCTTCCGATCCTCAGCGCGGCAGGCCGAGCGCGCGCTCGGCGATGATGTTCCGCTGAATCTGTGACGTCCCGCCCGCGATCGTCATGCCGAACGAAGTCAAGTAGTCTTCCTCCCATGCGGAAAGACGCTCGCGGGCTTCGCTATCGGCAAGATCGGCAAGCGATGCGATCTCGAGCGCGAGCGCGTGCATGGCTTTGTTGAGTTCGGTCGAATGCAGCTTCTGGATCGCGGCCTCCGGCCCGGGCACGCCGCCCTCAGGTATCATCGCGAGAAACCGATGATTGTTGAGCACGGCGATCCGGGCCTGTCCGCCGAGCGCTGCCAAGCGGCGACGGATGTCTAGCTCACCGAGCGCCGCGCGGTTGCTGCTGCCGATCCGCGTGGTGCGCGCGAGTTCCAATAGCCGGCCATAGAGCCGACGACAGCCGAATCCTAGGACGGCGAGGCCACGATGCTCGAAATCGAGCATGGTCACCGCCACTTTCCAGCCGCCATCGACGATTCCAACTACCGCGTTCTCCGGGAGTTCCACATCGTCGAAGAAGATCTCGTTGAAGTCCCGGCGCCCGTTCATCTGCTGCAATGGCCGGACCGTGATGCCGGGGCTCGACATCGGGACAGCGAAAGCCGTGAGTCCTTTGTGCTTGGGCACCTCCGGATTGGTGCGCGCCAAGACGAGGCAAAAGTCAGCCAAGTGGCCGAGGGTGTTCCATGTCTTCTGACCGTTGATAACGTATTTACCGGCGCGGTGGACCGCCCGGGTGCTGAGCGCCGCCAGATCCGATCCAGCACCC
The DNA here is from genome assembly GCA_004298385.1 of Betaproteobacteria bacterium. GTDB lineage: Bacteria > Pseudomonadota > Gammaproteobacteria > Burkholderiales > SG8-39 > 2-12-FULL-64-23. The sequence goes on from SCTX01000050.1 coordinate 6,466, forward strand.
GGCTCCGAAAAGCCCTGCGACCAGAGATCGCTGCCGTCGGCAATGCGCGGCAGAAAAGCCGCCTTCTGATCGTCGCGAGCGAGCTTCATCAGCATCGGCCCAATGATCCGGATACCGACGCGGAAAGCGTCGAGAGGCGCATCGGCCTGCGCCAATTCCTCGAACACGATGAGATCCTCTGTTGCCGGGGCGCCCTGACCACCATAGGCGCGAGGCCACGACCGCACGGAGAGCCCGGCGGCCAGAAGGTCGCGCTGCCAGTGCCTGATAAAATCGATCCAAGCACGGCCTTCGCGCGCATTCAGCTGTAGCCGCCTCTCTTCGGTGAGGTGGTCCCGTAGCCAAGCACGCACGTTGCGTCGGAAGCCGGCCTCCTGCGGGCTGTCGTCAAGATCCATCGCGTGACTTCCCGCGCTAGCGCCGGAAGCGCATAAAGTCTGGTTTGCGCTTCTCGACAACTTTCAAATCCTCGAAAAACAGTGTCATGTCGCTTCTCCTCTCGTGGATCCAGCCGGAGCCTCGATAATTAGGCGACCGTGGTACTGGTTCAAGTCATTCTGATACGAATCGCATTTGAGTATGGTCAGTATTGCACCGCAACCCTGCCCACCCGCTCCCGGGCGATGATGAGTTTCATAATCTGCGGCGTGCCGTCGCCGATCTGAAAGCCTAGCACATCTCGCATGCGTTGCTGATGGGGCAAGTCGGTGGTGTATCCATAATGGCCGTGGGTCAACAGGCACTCGTGAATGACGTCGTAGGCGAGCTTCGGCGCCCACCATTTGCACATCGCCGCCTCGGCGGTGTGCGGCAAATCTTTGTCGCGGAGCCACAGAGTGCGGTAGCAAAGCGCTCGGGCCGCAGTCACCATCGTATCGGCTTCCGCCAAAGGAAAGGTCACGCCTTGATACTGCGCCAGGGGCGCACCGAAGGCTTTGCGTTCGGTGCTATATTGCCAAGCTTCGTCCAGCGAGGCTTGGGCAGCCCCCAGGCATTGCAGGCCGATCATCGCCCGGCTGTAATCGAAGCCGTTCATGATCTGAGAGAAGGCCTTATTCTCTACGCCCATTAGATGGTTGAGGGGGATTTTCACATCGTCGAAGAATATCGAACCCCGACCGACGATCTTGGTTCCTAGTTCGCTAAAGTGGGTGCGACTTACACCCGGAGCATCCAAGGGAATCGCGAAGGCGCTGACACCTCTGGCGCCGTCTTCAATCTTGCCGGTGCGGGCAAAGGCGACGATGACATCGGCCTGCTCGGAGAAGCTAATGGAAGTCTTCTCGCCGTTGATGACATAGTGATCGCCTTTGCGCTCGGCCCGCAAAATGAGGTTAGCCGCATCCGACCCGCCCCGTGGCTCGGTGAGACCCAGAGCTACCAGGGATTCCCCGGCGGCGATCTTGGGTACCCATTCTTTGGCTACCGCTGGGTCGGCGTATTTGCAGAGGATCCCTCCCATCAGCCAAGCCAGCAACGGGACATAGCAGATGTTAAAGTCGCCATAGGCAAGTTGCTCGATAATCACGCCGCTGGTGACGCAATCCACGCCTATCCCGCCATATTCTTCCGGCAAGCCCGCGCTTATCAGCCCCAGGTTCCCCATCTCCTTGAGCAAAGTCCGATCTATCGTGTGGGTCTGGTCCCGCTTCATGTAGTCGGGAGCAAGCCGTTCCTTGGCAAAACGAGCGGCTAAATCCCGCATCGCTTCTTGTTCCGGAGTCAGCGAAAAATCCATGGAATTCCTTCTCCTTATTGCGGTTAACGTAAATTTGGCCGCCTCGGCGCCTGCTCGCCGACACGGCGCAACTCCGCTTGCGATGGTTGATTCCTTACTTTCTCCATGGTGATCATCCCCTTTGTCCCCGCCTAGAAATTAGGCAGGATAGGTTGAACACCCCGGTCGATCTTGAACGCGCAGAACCTCGTTCAAATGGTCAATTTACGGCGCGCACCAACAGTCATCGAATCGGAGATGTGCGGAAAATAAGCCTTCGGGCTTGCGAGCTGCGTCCTTATTTTTCTTGCTTAAATTGTTTTAGTACCTCCCGTCCAATCACAGTCCTTTGAACTTCGGCAGTACCTACCACAACCTCAAACATTTTTGCTGTCCTAAAATACCGCTCAACAGGGTACTCCTTAGTAAGCCCCCTAGCTCCTAGGATCGACACAGCTTTGTTGGCGCATCGCATGGCGATATCCGAGGCATAGAGTTTTGCCATTGAAGATTCCTTTGTAGCTTTGTGCCCCAGGTCTATCAAACGGGCAGCATGGTATACGAGCAATCGGGCAGCCTCTATCTCCGTACCCATATCGGCCAACATGAACCGGATTGCCTGAAAATCTGCTATTGGCTTGCCAAACTGCACCCGGGTTTGCGCGTAGCCAGCAGCCACTTTGAGGCAGTTTTCAGACACCGCGAGAGCCTGGGCGCATTCCCCTGTTCGACCGATTTCCAGGGTGCTCATTGCGATTACAAAGCCGTTACCTTCTTCGCCTAACAAGTTTCCTTTAGGAACGCGGCAGTTTTGAAAAATCAACTCGCCCGTCAGGTGCCCATAGGCACCAATGTATTCATCAATTTTGCCAAAAGAAAAACCCGGCGTACCTTTCTCCACGATAAATGCGCTAACCCCTTGATGCCCGCGTGAACCCTTTGCCCTGGCGAAAAGCAGATAAGTACGCGCAACCGTGGCATTGGAGATGAAGCGCTTCCTTCCCGTTATCACATATGAATCTCCCTCCAGGACGTATTCAGTTTCCAGACCTGCCGCGTCACTGCCGGCATTGGCTTCAGCAAGCGAAAAGGCCCCAATATGCTCTCCCCGGGCAAGGGGCTTCAAGTATTTTTGTTTTTGTTCTTCAGTACCAAAGCGGTAAATCGAGTGGGCTGCCACTAAATTGCCCTGACAATTCGGGCCCATGGCTTCATACCCTTTCGATATTTCTTCAGTAACGATTACATAGCTTGTAAAATCTTTACCGAGCCCATCATATTCCTTGGGAAAACAAATTCCCAACCAGCCCTTCTGTGCGACTTTCGCCATCAGTTCACTGCAGTATTTCTGAGGGCCCCTCCGGTCAAACTCGGCAGCAAATGGAGCAATATGTTGTTGTGCAAATTTTGCCACTTCTTCTCTCAATTGAAGATGTTCTTCGCTAAGTAGCAAGTTCATTGGTAATTACCTCCTATATGTTGGTTAAGGTCAAATACCACCGGCGAAGCCGATGGCTTGATTTGTTAGCGCGTCAAAGGCGCAATGAAATACACGAAGTAGATCGCTATCTCTTGTAGCTCATTCTGACATCATCCATTTATCGGTTCGCGCTTCGCCGCACGACGATCGTGAGGCTGTGTGGTGTGGTCGATATCCGTCCGGCGATTTGGAAACGCCAATGAAAACCTGGTACTGCCTGACGAGCGCCTTTGGCGGACCCTTGGGACATGGGTCGGGGGCCGGCAGTTGCGACAGTGGTTTGTTGGTCATGAAGCGTCCTTTTGACGATACCGAGCCTGCGCTGCAGCGAATCCCTTATAGTGAACCGATCGATCGGTAGGGAAGTTTATACATCGATTTTTTTGACTAGTCAAGAGTCGTATTGTTTGGTGTATGGCGTAGTTAGTCGGATTATTTCAGCGCGCGATCGGTAAAGTTTGGAAGAAGGATAGATTTATGGCTATGGGTGAAAACACGTCCTGTTTGACGTCGATGCCAGCACTACGCCTGAGCGCCCTGTGATCGCATCGGCATGGAATACTCGGCCGAATTCAGCCGCCGAATTCAGCCGCCGGCTCGAAGCTCGTGACTGGATCGGCATGCGCTGCCCGAAAGCGTACGGCGGATAGGAGCGCACGGCGCTCGAACCATACGTTGTCACCGAGGAATTGCTGGCAGTTGGACAGCGGTTTGCAGAAGCGGCATTCGCTTGGGGGAGCGCGCAAAGGCCAAGCGATCACAGCCAAGCGATCACGCTCTTGACTGGTCATAAAAATCGATGTATAAGCTTCCCTACCGATCGATCGGTTCACTATAAGGGATTCGCTGCGGCGCAAGCTCGGTATCGTCAAAAGGACGCTTCATGACCAACAAACCGCTGTCGCAACTGCCGGCCCCCGGCCCCTGTCCCCTGTCCCAAGGGTCCGCCAAAGGCGCTCGTCAGGCAGTGCAAGCGGAATTGCACCCGTGTTAGCGAGCAGGCGCCGAGGCGGCCAAACGTTAACCGCAATAAGGAGGAGTAAAGAGTGAGATCAGGCGGATAATGAATTGCAGCGGTTTTGGGTAAAAATTAACTAACTAGACAGTACCAAAGGAGAAAGCCATGAATTGTTTTTCCAGCTTTTTTAAGCAAGCTATTCTGTGGGTTATTACGGTGGGAACTCTGGGAGTAAGCGGAGCAGTTTATCCTCAGGCCAACGAGCAGCGCGTCGCCTTCATGGCGTTTCGTAATAGTCCGGTGGGGGCGCTAAGCGCGGCAATCAATGGGGCGGCCTTCGATTACATGAATCTGATCAACGATCGGGACGGCGGCGTCAATGGCGTGAAGCTGGTATGGGAGGAATGCGAGACTGAATACAAAACGGATCGGGGCATCGAGTGCTACGAAAGGCTCAAGAATCGGGCGACGATGTTTATCCCGGTAATGACCGGCACTATCTATGCGCTCATCGAACGCACCCTGGCCGACAAAATCCCCATCGTTTCCATCGGCACCGGTCGCACCGATTCCACCGACGGACGGGTGTTTCCCTATGTTTTCCCCCTAGCTGCCAATTACTTGATGGGAAATACCGCCAAGATCAACTTTATCGGGCAGCGGGAAGGGGGGATGGATAAACTCAAAGGCAAGAAAATCGTTAACCTCCACCACGGCTCGCCCTTCGGCAAGGAGACCATGCAGGTTCTGGATGCTCAAGCCGCGAAATACGGCTTTAGTCTCGTTCACATCGAAGTTCCCGGGTCGGGTGCCGAGCAACAGGCCCAGTGGCTGCAAATCCGCCAGCTTAAGCCTGACTGGGTGATCCTGCGCAGCGTCGGGCTCATGACCTCTGCGGCCATCAAGACCGCCCAAAGAGTCGGTTATCCGGCAGATCGCATCGTCGGCCTCTGGTGGACATCCGAACTGGACTTAATTTCCGCCGGGAGTGCGGCCAAGGGGGTGATTGCCAATACCTTCAGTCCCAGCGGCCGGGATTTCCCGGTCGTCAAGGAGATCCTCACGCGCTATTACAGCGGTGGAAAGCGCGGCAATATGGAGGATTCCAAAGTGGTCGGCAGTACCACCTACAACAGCGGCTTGCTGCATGCGATACTTACCGTCGAAGCGGTGCGAACCGCTCAGGAAAAGTTCGGCAAGAAAGCCATGGATCGGGAGCAGATGCGATGGGGCTTCGGGCATCTCAACATCGACGCCAAGCGGATAAAGGAGCTGGGGATTGCTGGGTTGGTGCAGCCCCTCAAAACCTCCTGTTCCGATCATACAGGAGGGGGAGCGGTGAAATTCCAGCAATGGGATGGTCAGAATTGGGTGGCGATCAGCGACTGGGTTTCCGGGGATCCGTCCCTTGTCGACCCCATGATACATGAATCCGCGGCCAAGTACGCCAAGGAAAAAGGAATTACCCGGCGGGACTGTTCCAAGGAATAGCAAGAGTTCCGGATAGTCTATAAGAACCGGCGTCACGGTGAGTCACCGGCGTGCGATTCACCTTAACCAACGTTAAAAGAGGAACAAAGAACATGGCTCTTGAGACACTCAAGAATAAAGTTGCTGTGGTCACGGGCAGCGCACGGGGGGCGGGATTGGCAATCGTCCAGGCCCTGGCCGCCGACGGGGTGAAAGTAGTGGTGGCCGACCGGACCGACAAGGCGCGGCCCGATCTGATGATGAAGAGCACGATTTACGACGTGGCCGAGGTGATCAACAAGCAAGGGGGGACGGCCATCGCGGTCAAAGTAGACTTGCGCCACGAAGATCAGATCATCGCGCTGCGGGACGAAACCTTGAAAGCATTCGGCACGGTAGACATCGTGGTGAACAACGCGGCCATCACCTTCGGCGCCAAGGTATGGGAGATCCCGACCGAGCGGTGGGACCAGGTCATGGCAGTCAACCCGCGGGCCAGCTTCCTGATGTGCAAGCACTTCCTGCCGACGATGATGCAGAAGAAGAGCGGATCCATCATCAACCTCTCCTCCCCGGCCGGTCGGGGACCGGCCCCCGGCATGGCGGCCTACTCCGCCTCCAAGGCCGCCATCGATTACTTCACCTTGACCCTGGCCGAGGAGCTACGGGAGTCCAACATCGCCGTCAACTGCATCGCCCCCACCGGAGGCATTTTCAGCGAGGGAAATCTCCAACTCTTCCAGGACCAGTCCTGGATCGACACCTGGGAGCCCAGGGAGCATTTTGCCCTGGCGGTGCTCTGGCTGGCCAAGCAGGACGCCCAAAGCTTCACCGGCAACCTGGTCTGGAGCCGGGAGCTCATCTCCCAGATGGGTCTGTGCAAGAAGTGGTGCTGCGCGGCCCTCGGGTCCGGGCCTTCGGTGGTCGGCCCGATGAAGGTGGACTGGGAGTCGAGCCTTCCCGCCAAGATCTGGGAGGCCATGTCCGCCACGGGAAGCCGGGTATAAGCGGCATTCATCGATGGATACCGTCCCGGAAATCTGCGTTCATCCGGGTCCAAACTTTAGGAAGGAAAAGCGATGGCCCGCAAAAAGCACGAGTACCTGGAGGACTATGAGATCGGTCAGCAGGGGGAAACCTTCACCCGGACTGTCTCGACGGCTGACATCACCTTCTTTGCCTGCATCACGGGCGACTATTCATCGGTCCACCTGGACCGGCACCTGACGGCCGGCGGCCAGTATCAGGGCCGGATCGCCCACGGGCTGCTGGGCTCCAGCCTGGTGATGGGCATGGTCTCCATCGACGCACCCCATATCGTCGGGCGGGATGTTCCCGAGAGCTGCCTCAGCGGTTTCGAGACGAACTACCGGGGGGCCATTTACCTGGACGACACGATCAAGATCCGCTGGCAGATCGCTGGGAAGGCCGATGACCCCACTCAACAGGGATTCGGCTTGGTGCGGACCGCCTTCCAGGTGCTCAACCAGGACGGCAACAACGTCTACGAAGGAACCCTCATCACCAAGGTCCGCAAACGATCGGCCGACAACGCCCGGCTCCAGTGGAAGACCGCCACGCCCTGGCGGATCAGGGAGTTCGTCCTGGACCCGGAAAAGGTCTACTACCTGGAGGATTTCGTGCCGAATGAGGGAGGGCTGAGCACAGGCCGCACCTTCACCGAGGCCGACTCCGTCAACTTCTGCGGCCTGACCGGGGATTACAACCCTCTTTACGTCGATGCCGAATTCGCCAAAAGGACTGTTTTCGGGCAGCGCATCGTTCACCCCATGATGCCCTTCACCAGCGCCTTCGGCTGGTGGACCCGTGATGGGGGTCCGTTGCGGGTCAAGAGTCCCGGGGCCGCCACCGAGGCCGGCCACCTCAGCGACAGCGCGAACTTCCTCGGCCCGGTTTATATCGGCGACACCCTCCGCTGTTGCTTCAAGGTAGCCGAAACCCGTGTTTCCAAGAGCAAGCCCGACCGGGGGGTTCTAAGCTTCGGCTTCCAATTGATCAACCAGCGCGACGAGGTGGTCCAGGAGGGCAAGACCCTGCTGATGCGGGGCGCCCGCGGCGCGGCTTGAGAAGGACCTGGAGAGCATGATCGACTTACGTCGCCACCATTACCGTCAACCACCCCAAGGCGCTCAACGCTTTCATTCTTATGCACGATCACGGACCCCAAGCAACAGTCTGAAACTGGCGATCGCCAGAGTTAACCGCTATTGCATCGGCGACGGCCACCATATGCCGCCGACCACTCCATCTTCGGCCAAAACGTCCGCGGCTGGGTTCGCTGGCTGGCGGCTACATCGTCGCCCATGCCGCGAATCTGCTGGGCCGTAAGCGCGCGCCCGGGAGCTAGCGTATGTTATGCTGTCGCTACACGGCCCGGTCAAGTCCTGGAATCGGGCCTGACCAACTCCGCTGTGCCCAAGGAGAATCTGGACGAGGAAGTGCGTAAATGGCGCAACAAGCTGTTGTCCCAGCCCCCGACCCACCTGAAGATCCTCAAGCGCTCCTTCCTTCTACCACGTGGCTCCCATTCTGGATCACAATATGCAGGACATCATCAAGAAAGTGGCCCCCAACTACTTTAAGACAGGGGAACAGTTGGAGGAGGCCAATGCTTTTCTGGAAAAGCGCAAGCCCGATTTCAGCCTCTGGCGCCGAAGTCAGTCTAGCACTCCTGCAATGGCCCTTTGCGAGCGCGGTCTCTGTTTGGTTTGGAACAATCGATGAGAATTGCCTTCTGTCGGTAATTTTTCGCAAGGAACGCAACCAGGCCGAGGGCACGATCGCGAAGCTGAAGGATGAATTTGGAGGCAAGCAAGTCTGGGTCTGAGTAGACCACAGAAATAGAGCTAATCGCAAAAAAATTGCTTGGAACGAAGCGCGCCAACACACGCGGCCGCGCGCTCCGAGACTTTCGTAAGAAGCTCGGTAAATTTCAAATATCTTTGGTTAGAATTTCGCCGCGTTATGCGGTTCGATCTTCACCGATGCCGAACGGCAGGAGTGGGGAAATATTGGAACGAAGTCTCCGGAGGGGGATTCATGGAAACGACTGGTGAGCGGAGTGTCGCGCTGTCGGACACTTTTCCCAAGCTATTGCTTGATCATCTGAAAAATCGGCCCGCTCGGCCGGCGATTCGGGAAAAAGATTTCGGAATCTGGCAATCCTGGACTTGGGGGGAATACGCCGCCGAAGCGCGGGCTCTTGCCTGCGGCTTGGCGGCCAAGGGTTTCAAGCGGGGCGACAAACTGGGCATTATCGGCGACAACAGGCCGCGCCTCTATTGGGCAGCCGCTGCCGCCCAGGCTTTGGGGGGCATCCCGGTTCCGCTGTATCAGGACGCAGTGGCCGAGGAAATGGTGTTCGTCATCGACAATGCGGAAATCCGCTTCGTGGTGGTGGAAGACCAAGAGCAGGTGGACAAGCTGTTGGAAATGAAGGAGCGTATTCCCCGCGTCGAATTGATCATCTACGACGAACCCCGGGGCCTGGGACACTACGACTTTCCGTTTCTCGACAGCTACGAAGAGATTCGGGGCCTGGGCAAAATCTTCGATCAAGAACACCCGGACTTTTTTCTTAAGGAAGTCACCCAGGGGTCGGGGTCCGATATCGCGACGATCCTTTATACCTCGGGCACCACCGGCCAGCCCAAAGGGGTGGTGCTGACTTACGCTAACCTGATGACGACCAGCCGGAACGCCATCGAAAGCGAGCGCATCCAGCCGGATGAGGAGGTATTGTCCTATTTGCCGATGGCATGGATCGGGGATCACATGTTCTCTTATTGCCACGCCCACATCGCCGGCTACTGCGTGAATTGTCCCGAGAGCGCCGAGACCATGCTGACCGATTTGCGCGAGATCGGGATCACTTATTTTCTGGCCCCCCCCAGGGTGTATGAAAACCTGCTGACGTCGGTGATGATCCGCATGGAGGACGCGACCTGGCTCAAGCGCAAGATGTTCCACTACTTTATGGGAGTGGCCCGCCAGGCCGGCGTTGCGATACTGGACCGCAAGCCGGTATCGGTGATGGATCGGCTGCTTTATGCCATCGGCGGTTTCTTGGTGTATGAGCCGCTCAAAAATGTATTGGGATTCAGCCGCATGCGGCTGGCTATTACGGGCGGAGAGGCCATCGGTCCGGATCTTTTCGCCTTCTTTCGATCGCTGGGGATAAATATCAAGCAATTGTATGGCGCTACCGAAGCTTCGGCTTTCGTGACGGTGCAGCCCGACGGGGAGGTGAACGCTATTACCGTGGGCAAGCCGGTGCCCGGGGTCGAAATCAAGATTACCGAGGCGGGGGAGGTCATCGTTCGCAGTCCCGGGGTGTTCCATTCCTACTATAAGAATCCCAAGGCCACCCAGGAAGCCAAGAATGACCAGGGCTGGCTGCTCACGGGGGATGCCGGTTTCTTCGACGATAACGGCCATCTGCGCATTATCGACCGGGCCAAGGATGTGGGGCGGCTCAACAACGGCTGCATGTTCGCCCCCAAATTCCTTGAGAATAAGCTGAAGTTCTTCCCCTACATCAAGGAGGCCGTCACCTTCGGCAACGGGCGAGATGAGGTGGCCGCCTTCATCAACATCGACATTACCGCGGTGGGTAATTGGGCGGAACGCCGCAACCTTCCCTATAGCGGCTATACCGACCTGGCCGGCAAGCCGGAGGTGTCTGCGCTGATCAAGGAATGCGTGGAGCAGGTCAATCGGGACCTTGCCGCCGATTCCCATCTGTCCGGTTCCCAGATCAAACGTTTCCTCATCCTGCATAAGGAGTTGGATGCCGATGACGGCGAGTTGACCCGGACCCGTAAGGTGCGGCGCAGAAGCATCGTGGAAAAATATGAGGTATTGATCGAGGCCCTGTACAGCGGGAAAGATCACTGCCCGATCGAAAGCCAGGTGAAGTTCGAGGACGGACGGGTCGGAATGCTGAAAGCCGATCTCAAGATCGTGGACGTTCGGACCTTCACTCCAGAAGAACTCAAAAAGGCAAGTTAGGAGCGATCTCATGGCGGAATCCAGACATCTGGGCGACATCATTTTGAAGATAGACCACATTTCCCTCTCTTTCGGCGGGATCAAGGCACTGGTCGATATCAGCTTCCAGGTCCGCAGGGGGGAATTTCTGGCCATCATCGGCCCCAACGGCGCGGGCAAGAGCTCCATGCTTAACGTCATCAATGGTGTCTATCACCCCCAAACGGGAACCGTGACCTACAAAGGAGAGACTCGCCACCATATGCCGCCCCATCGGGCCGCCGAATTGGGGATCGGCCGCACTTTCCAAAACATTGCCTTGTTCAAGGGCATGACGGTGCTCGACAACATCAAGACCGGCCGCAGCCTGAAGATCAAACCCAATTTCTTGATGAACGCCATATGGTTCGGCCCGGCCCGGCGCGAGGAGTTGGAGCATCGCCGAAAAGTCGAGGAAATCATCGATTTTCTGCGCCTGGAAGATATCCGGCGCACCCCCGTGGGCATGTTGCCCTACGGCTTGCAAAAGCGGGTGGAGCTGGGACGAGCGCTGGCCGCCGAGCCTGATCTGTTGCTGTTGGACGAGCCCATGGCCGGCATGAATATCGAGGAAAAGCAGGCCATGTGCCGGTTCGCATTGGATGTAAATGATGAATTCGGGACCACGGTAGTGCTCATCGAGCATGACATGGGAGTGGTGATGGATATTTCCGACCGCGTGGTGGTATTGGATTACGGCAGAAAAATCGCCGACGGCACCCCGGACGAGGTGCGACAAAACCCCGAGGTGATCAAGGCCTATCTCGGAGTCGGTCATTAGAGCCCCACTGGTCTGATTGGAGGAGCATAGCGTGCTGTTCTTCATTGAAGTGTTGATCGGCGGCCTGCTGGCCGGCGTGATGTATTCCTTGGTGGCCCTGGGCTTCGTGCTGATCTACAAGGCTTCGGGGGTGTTGAATTTCGCCCAGGGCTCCATGGTGCTGTTCGCCGCCTTGAGCTTTGTGAGCATTCTGGCCATGGGAGTGCCGTTCTGGCTGGCCTTGCTGCTGACCCTGGCCATCATGGTGCTGTTGGGAGTGGTAATCGAAAAAGTGGTGCTGCGACCCTTGGTGAACCAACCCCAGATCACCTTATTCATGGCCACCATCGGCCTGAGCATTCTGATCGAGGCGCTAGGGCAGATGATATGGGGCTCACAGGTTCACGGCTTGGACCTGGGCATCAATGATATCCCGTTCAATTTTTACGGGGTGTTCATCAGCCAGTTCGACCTGTTCGCGGCGGGCTGCGCGGCGGTATTGGTAGCGGGTCTGAGCCTGTTTTTCCACAAAACCAAAATCGGTCGAGCCTTGCGCGCGGTGGCCGACGATCATCAAGCGGCCATGTCGGTGGGCATCCCGTTGAAGCACGTGTGGACCGTAGTCTGGGCGGCGGCCGGCTTTGTCGCCTTAGTGGCGGGCTTGCTCTGGGGTTCCCGGCTGGGGGTGCAGTTCGCCCTTACCCTGGTGGTGCTCAAGGCGTTGCCAGTGTTGATTCTGGGGGGGTTCACTTCGGTCCCCGGCGCCATTGTCGGGGGCCTGATCATCGGCGCGACGGAGAAACTGGCCGAGGTCTTTATCGGACCGTACTTCGGAGGGGGCATCGAAAACTGGTTCCCCTACGCGCTGGCCCTCGTCTTCCTGCTGATCCGGCCGGACGGTCTGTTCGGCGAAAAGCACATCGAGCGGGTATGACGGCAGCGGATTTTCAAAAGGCCCTTGCACCTTCTTTCCGGACGAATAGCCCAGTGAGGATTTTAAGATGATTTATCGGGAAACAGGCCAGTACAAGAGCAACTACGGCGCCGACGAGCAAATTTTTCCGATCCGGCAAGATCGGATCGGCGTCATGATTATCCTGGCGCTCGCCTACTTGGTGGTCCCTTTTATCGGGAACGACTATTGGTTCAGCGCCATACTCATTCCGTTTTTGGTTCTGTCCCTGGCCGCCATCGGGCTCAATCTGCTGACGGGCTACGCCGGCCAACTATCCCTGGGGTCCGCCGGGTTCATGGCGGTGGGGGCGTTCGCGGCCTATAATTTTATGCTGCGTATCGAGGGCATGCCCTTTTTGCTGGGGTTCATCCTGGCGGGCTTGTCCGCGGCGGCGGTCGGTATCGTGTTCGGCTTGCCCAGCCTGCGGGTGAAGGGTTTTTATCTGGCCGCCGCTACCCTGGCCTCGCAGTTTTTCATCGAGTGGGTGCTCACCAAATTCCCCTGGTTCACCAACTACAGCGCTTCCGGGGTGATCACCGCCCAGAAAATGGTTTTGTTCGGCTATGCCTTCGATACTCCCGTGTCCCGGTACGTGCTGACCCTGGTGATCGTTACCCTGCTGGCCTTGGTGGCCAAGAATCTGGTGCGTACCCGCACCGGCCGGGACTGGATGGCGATACGCGACATGGACGTGGCGGCGGAGGTCATCGGCATACCCATGCTGAAGACCAAGTTACTGGCGTTCGCCATCAGCTCTTTTTACCTCGGAGTCGCCGGCGCCCTGTGGGCTTATTGTTACTTGGGCACGGTCGAACCCCAGGCCTTCGAGCTGACCCGATCGTTCCAGTTGTTGTTCATAATTATCATCGGAGGCATGGGCACCATCGTCGGCGCATTTTTCGGCGCGGCTTTCATTGTCTTCTTCCCCATCTTCCTCAATCTGTTCACCTCCACCGTCTTTGCCGGGCAGTTGGACCCCGGCATGCTGTCCCATTTGGAGCAATTCGTATTCGGAAGCCTGATCATTTTCTTCCTGATCGTGGAACCCCTGGGTTTGGCCCGGCTCTGGCAGTTGGGCAAGCAGAAGCTGAGACTCTGGCCTTTCCCGCACTGATGCATAGCCGAGCATCCACAATAAGCCGACCCTCTCCACGCGCCGAGGAAAAAGCATGAGCGTCCAAGGAAATTCCATTTTGACCGTCAATAATATCGAGGTTATTTACAACCGCGTCATCCTGGTGCTGAAGGGGGTATCCCTGGACGTACCCGAAGGAAAAATAGTCGCCCTGCTGGGAGCGAATGGCGCCGGCAAGACCACCACCTTGAAAGCGGTGTCCAACCTGCTGCGGGCCGAGCGAGGCGATGTCACGAAAGGCTCCATCGAATTCAGGGGAAAGCGGGTGGATAAAATGACGCCACCCGAACTGGTCAAGCAAGGGGTGGTTCAGGTAATGGAAGGGCGCCGCTGTTTTTCCCACCTCACCGTAGAGGAAAACCTACTAACCGGAGCCTATACGCGCAAGGTCGGTCGCGCCGAAATCAAGCGGGACCTGGAGCGGGTGTATGCTTATTTTCTCCCGCTCAAGCAGCGGCGGAATTCCCAGGCCGGCTATACCTCCGGAGGGGAGCAGCAGATGATGGCCATCGGCCGAGCTTTGATGGCTCAGCCCGCCATGATCTTGCTGGATGAACCGTCCATGGGGCTGGCGCCGCAGTTGGTCGAGGAGATTTTCGAAATCGTGCGGGATCTCAACCAGAAGGAGAAGGTGAGTTTCCTGCTGGCCGAGCAGAACACCAATGTCGCCCTCAGATTCGCCGACTTCGGTTACATCCTGGAGAACGGCCGGGTGGTGATGGACGGCAAGGCCGCCGACCTGGCCGCTAATGAAGACGTCAAGGAATTTTATTTGGGCATCAGCAGCGGCGCCCGCAAGAGTTTCAGGGACGCCAAGCACTATCGGCGCCGCAAGCGCTGGCTGGCTTAATCTCGTCTCACGGCGTTTGGGGTCGAATCGTGTAAAAGATGGGCTAAGGCAAGATCCTCAAGGGCTTCAAGTAGGGAGGCGGCATTCATGATCCGGGTCCCGCGATCCCGGTTGGAATTCCAGCCGTGGTAGCAGCGGAAAACCCGGCGGAGCGGCCGCTCCGCCGGGAAGCAAGCAAGTCTCTAGACCCGGTCTTTATGATTCCTGGGAGCAGTCGCGCAAGGTAATTTTATTCTCCCGCGCGTATTTGGCGGCCACCTCCTCCACCATGGGCCGCACCAGCGCCCGGTCAGCCTCGATCCAATCACTGACGGCATTCCACTTCTGGCCGTCCCACTGCTGGAATTTCACTAGCCCGCCGCCTTCGTGATCGGAGCAGGAAACCTTGAGCGGCTGCATCAAGACCGACGCGCCCAACTGCTCCAAGCGCTTCTCATCGATATTGAGATGTTCCAGCCCCCAGCGCACCTGCTCGCCGGTCAGAGGTTTCTTGCCGAACTTTTCCTGCCCCACCCGGATCGCCTCCGCGGTGATGACGCCGTGGATCACCCCCAGGTTGTAATAGACTGTGCCGATACCTTTGGTGCTCTCCATGCGCCCCTTGCTGCCGCCGGCGTAAAGCCGTTTGACGATTTCCTGAATTACCGGGTATTGGGTACCGCTCAAGCTGACGGCCACGGTGATATAACCCTTGGCGGCATCGCCGGCGGGGATGACGTCCTCTTCGGCGCTGCTGGGAAACGCGCCGATGATGTGGTCGACCGGAAATCCCACTTTCTGGGCGGTCTTGATGCCGACTGAATTCATCACCCCGAAGCCCCGGAAAATCACCCAGTCGGGCTTGGCTTGGCGGACTTGCAGCCATTGGGCCTGCTGGTCGGCGCCCGGATGAGGGACTTCGATATTGATCAGTTCAAAGCCGTATTTCTTGGCCTGCTGGTCCAAAATCGGCAAGGTCTCCTTGCCATAGGGGGAGCCGTGATAAAGGTTGGCGATCTTCTTGCCCTTGAGCTTGTCCATGCCGCCTTCCCGCATGCCGATGAACCTGACCTTGGCGGTGTTCTGGCTCCAGTAATTGGCCAGCAGGGTGAAGACATAAGGGAACACCCGGCCGTCGGAGGCATCGGTACGGCCGTAACCCATGGTAAGAATGGGAATCTTGTCGGCGGTTGCCCGCTCGGTCACCGCGTAGATAATGCCGGTGCTGCCGGGCGCGTACAGCGAAGCGCCGGTCGGCCCTTTTTTCTTCAATCGCTCGTAGCACTCCACGCCCCGATCCACCTTGTATTCGGTCTCGCATTCCTCCCAAGTTAGCTTGACGCCGTTGATTCCCCCGTCGCGCTTGTTGATGAGGTCGAGATAGTCGATATAGCCGCTGTAGACCGGCACCCCCGCCACATTCATGGGACCGGTGCGGTAACTCGGGATGGGAATGAACTGCTCGTTAGCGGCGCCCCAGGCCACCGCGCAAAATCCCGCCAACACGGTCCACAACGCGCCTTTCGTCATATATTCCAATCCAGTTTTCATCGATCTTCCTCCTTAAAGAGAACAACACCGCCCCCGGGTGGGGAAACAAGACCAAGCAGCCGCTTGCTTGGTCAGCCCAGGGCATCTTACCCCCAAGACAGACTGCGGCACAGAAGCCCGCAGCTCGTCTTTTCGACAAAGGGGAAGGCGGCGAGCGCTTGGGCTAGCGGCCCTTCCACACCGGCTTGCGCTTCTCGGCGAAGGCCCGCGGCCCCTCTTGCGCATCCTCGCTGGCGTAGGCCTCTCGGTAAATGTTGTTGGCCAGGGCCATGCCCGCCTCGCAACCCGCGCTCATCGCCGTCAGGATCGACTCCTTGCCCGCCATCACCGACAGCGGCGCGTTGTCGCGGATGCATTCGGCCAGATCCATGGCGCGCGCGCGCACGGCGTCGGGCGTGTCTTCGAGATAGTTGATGAAACCCAGCCCATGGAAGGTTTCGATCGGATACAGCTTGCCGGTCAGCACCATCTCCATCAGCATCGGCTGCGGCAGCATCCACAGCAGGGGAATGGCCCACGGGCTGCCGCGGCCGGCGATACGCGTTTCAGTAATGCCGACTTGCGTTCCCTTCAGGCCCACGCGCAAATCCGAGTTCAGACTCAGCATCATGCCGCCGGCAATCAGGTGGCCGGTCATGGCAGCGATGATGGGCTTGGCGACGCGGCGCTGGCGCCCGTGAAACGGATCCTTCATCTTGGTGAGGATGTCCACGCCCTCTTCCTTCTTGACGCGCGCAGCCTCGCGCAGGTCCAGCCCGGCGCAGAAGGTGCCGCAGTCGGCCGAGGTGAGGATGGCCACGCGCACGTTCTTATCGGCGTCAACCTCGACCCACAGGTCATGCAGCCGGTTGGCGGCGGCCGGCGACAGGGCGTTACGAATCTCGGGACGGTTGATCTTCACTGTGGCAATGCCATCGCGCACGTCGTACAAAACCGTTTCCGCTTCACTCATGTCTTAGTCTCCAGCTAATAACTTCTTGCTCTGATCACGCGCGCGCCGATTCATCGGCATTTTCGGACTCGACCACGGCCACGACCAGGCCGCGCTCGACCATCTGCCCGGCCTGCACCGACAGCGAGCGCACCACGCCGTCGTGCTCGGCGCTGATACGCAACTCCATTTTCATCGACTCCATCGTCGCCACCAGATCCCCGGCGCGCACCCGCTCGCCGACTGCAACGTGCGTTTTAAGGATCATCCCCATCATCGGCGTGCGCAATTGGCCGCTGACCTGCCGGGACGTGGCGGCATGGCTCAAATACGAGCTCACGCCGATGTCGTGCGCGGCGCCGCCGCCCTGAACGAACAGGGTGTCGCCGCGCCGCACGATCGTGACCATGTCATGTCGATCGCCGACCCGCAGCCGCCAGTCCCCCTGCGCAACCGCGGTCAGTGACAGCCGGACCCGCTCGGCGCCGACCTGCACCGTGACCTCGGACTCCGGCGACACGGCCCCGAACCGAACCTCGTGCACCCTGCCGCCCGAGTGCAGCAGCAACGCCGGAATCTGGGTCAGCGGGTCGTCGCCCGCATGCATCCGCCAGCCCGTTACGTCGAGGGCCGACCACGCCCCGAAGCGGGTGCCCGTGCGCCGCGCATCGAGCAACCACCAGGCCGCCGCTGCGGCGAGTCGCTCCACCGGCGCGCCAGGCGCGCCGGGGGCCCGCTCGGCCAGCACCTGGTCGATCAGCCGGGTGTGAAACGTGGCGCTGCGCGTCTCGGGCAGCGCGAGCAGACGCTGCAGAAAGACGCAGTTGGTTTCGACGCCGAGCACCCGTGTTTCGCCCAGCGCCAGGCTCAGACGGTCCAGCGCCGCAGCGCGCGTGGGCGCGTGAACGATCAGCTTGGCCAACATCGAGTCGTAGTAGGGCGTAACTACCATGCCCGCGCGCACACCCGATTCGACCCGCACGCCGGAGGCCGGGAAACGCACCTCGACCAGTTCGCCGGTGGATGGCAGAAAATTGTGCTCTGTATCCTCGGCGCACACGCGCGCCTCGACCGCGCAGCCGCGAACGCGCACATCGCCCTGGCGCAAGGGCAGCCCTTCGCCGGCGGCGATGCGCACCATGATCTCGACCAGGTCGAGCCCGGTCACCTCCTCCGTCACCGGATGCTCGACTTGCAGCCGTGGGTTGACTTCGAGAAAATGGTGGCGTTCCCCCTGCACGATGAACTCCACCGTGCCGAGGCCGCGATAGCGCAGCCGCTGTCCCAGGCGCACCGCGTCATTCAGCATCCCCTGGCGCAGCGCGGCGCTCAGGTTGGCCGCCGGCGCCTCTTCGATCACTTTCTGATGGCGCCGCTGCAGCGTGCATTCGCGCTCGAACAGGTGAACCAGCTCCCCGCGCCCGTCGCCGGCGATTTGCACCTCGATGTGACGTCCGCGATCGACGAACGCCTCGACGATCAGCGCCGGGTCGCCGAAGGCACTCTTGGCTTCGCGCATCGCCGACTCGATTTCCTCACTCAGTCCGTCGAGCTGCTGCACCACCCGCATGCCCTTGCCGCCGCCGCCGGCGGCCGCCTTGAGCATCACGGGCAACTGCAAGCCGTGCACGATGGCCGCCACTTCGGCCGCATCGCGGCTCGGAACGTCGCTGCCACCGAGCACGGCCACGCCGGCGGCGCGTGCCTCGCGCTTGGCCGCCGCCTTGTCGCCTAGGCGTTCGATGACTTCGGGCGTCGGACCGATGAAGACCAGCCCGGCCGCCTCGACCGCGCGCGCGAACGCGGCGTTCTCGGCAAGGAAGCCGAAGCCGGGATGGATAGCCTGCGCGCCGGTGCGCCGTGCAGCGTCGATCACCGCGTCGATGCGCAGGTAGCTCTCGGCCGCCGCTGCCCCGCCGATCTCGATCGACTCGCCGATCAGCTCGACATGCAGCGCATCGCGATCGGCGCTCGAGTGCACGCCGGCCGTCGCGACGCCGATACGGCGGCAGGTGCGCGCGATACGGCAGGCGATTTCCCCACGGTTGGCGATCAGGATCTTCTTGAACACGCCGGCCTCACATGCGGAACACGCCGAAGCGCGTGTCGCGCTGTGGCTGCCGACCGGCCAGCTCCAGCAGCAGGGCCATGGTGTCGCGCGTTTCGACGGGATCGACCACCATGTCGCACCACAGGTTCGAGGCATAGTTGTAGGGGCTCGCAAAACGCTCGAACTGCTCGCGTATCGGCTGCTTGAAACGCTCCTTATCCTCGTCGGTCCAGGTCGTGCCTTCGCGCCGGTGGATCTTCTCGCGCACCATGGCCAGCGTGGTGGCCGCCTGCTCCGGTCCCATCAGCGCGGCGCGGCCGGTGGGCCACATCATCATCACGGTCGGCTTGAACGGCCGTCCGCACATGGCCATGTAACCGGCCGCGTATGAGCCGCCTATGATCAGCGTATAGCGCGGCACATTGGCCGAGGCCATGGCCGTCATGAACTTCGCGCCGTGCTTGGCGATGCCCTGCTGCTCGACCGCCTTGCCCACCATGAAGCCCGACACGTCGGCGATGAACAACAGCGGAATGTCGCGCTGGCAACACAGCTCGATGAAATGCGCGCCCTTGAGCGCGCTTTCGGAGAAGATCACGCCATTGTTGGCCAGGATGCCGATCTGAAAACCCTTGATGCGCGCAAAGCCGCAGATCATCGTGTCGCCGTACAGCGGCTTGAACTCCTGCAAGTCGCTGTCATCGATCAGCCGCAGCAGCACCTCGCGGTTGTCGGTCGGGTGGCGGTTGTCGGCGCTGACGATGCCGTAGATCTCGCGCGGGTGATGGCGCGGCGGCATCGGCGCCGCCGTGTCCCAGCGCTGCTTCGGCGCGGCGCCGAGGTTGGCCACGATGCCGCGCACGATGGCGATCGCATGGCCGTCGTTCTCGGCCAGTTGGTCGGTGACGCCACTGACGCGGCTGTGCATCTCGCCGCCGCCCAGCGTCTCGACATCGACCTCCTCCTTGGTGGCGGCGTATACCAGTTCGGGCCCGGCGAGGTACATCGCGCCCTGGTTGCGCACGATCACCGCCTCGTCGCACAGCGCCGGCAGGTAGGCGCCGCCGGCCGTAGAGGGTCCATGCACGGTGGCGATCTGCACGATGCCCTCGGCCGACATGCGGATCTGGTTGTAGAAGATAGAGCCGAACTGACCCTCGTCGGGAAAGATATGCGCCTGTTCCGGCAGGTTGGCGCCGCCCGATTGGACCATGGTGATACACGTCAGCCGGTGCTGCCAGGCGAACATCTGGGCGCGCACGTGTTTTTTCGCGGTAATGCCGTAGTAGCTGCCGCCCTTCACGGTGGCATCGTGGATCATCAGCATGCACGGCCGGCCCGACACCAGACCGACCCCGGTGATAATGCCACCGCTCGGGACCACGCCCTTGTGGAGGCCGTCGCCGGCGAGCTGCCCGAACTCGAGGAAAGGCGAGCCGGGGTCGAGTACGGCGGCCAGGCGCTCGCGCGGCAGCAGTTGCTTGCGCTGCTTGTGCAGCAAGCGCGCCTTTTCGGGGCCGCCGGCCAGCGCGCGCGCGCGGCGTTCATGCAATTCGCGGATGCGCGCCTCATAGGCTTCGCGGTTGCGGCGGAACTCCTCTGAGTTCAGCGACACGGTAGACGGCATCACGCTCATCGAAGCGGCTCGTCCCGCCGCCGCACCGGCCACACGGCGGGTTCGGCGGCTTGTCGCGCGCTCATGCCGCCGCACGCAGCGCCGCGAAGCGCTGCAGGTGATGGTCGGAACCGCCGAACAGGTGGCAAAACAAGGTGAGCCGGCGGAAGTAGTGGCCGATGTCCAATTCCTCGGTCATGCCCACGCCGCCGTGCAACTGCACCGCCTGCTGCGCCACGAAGCGCGCGCGCTCGCCGATACCGGCCTTGGCGGCCGATGCGGCGCGTGAGCGGGCAGCCGCGTCGGGATGTTCGGCATGCAGTGCCGCCATCAGCAACAAAGAGCGGCTCGCCTCGATGGCGGCGAACATGTCCACCAACCGGTGCTGGATGACCTGGAAGCTCGCGATCGGCACATCGAACTGTTTGCGCGTGCCGGTGTACTCGACCGTCTTGCGCAGCAGCGCGCCCATCGCTCCGAGCGCGTCGGCGCAGGCGGCGACGATGCCGATGTCGATCAACTGCTCCAGCAGCCCCAGGCCCTCGCCTTCGACGCCCAGCAACGCGTCGCGGCCGAGCACGACCGCGTCGAGCAGCAGGTCGCCGGCTCGGCTGCCGTCATAGACCCTGTAGCCCGCCACCTGCACCCCAGGGGTCTTGGCCCCGACCATGAACAGGCTGATGCCCCGGCGCTCGTGCACCGCGCCCGCCGTTCTTGCGGCCACGACGAATCCGTCGGCCCAGGGGGCGCCGAGCACGCCGCTCTTGCGGCCCGAGAGCACCCAGCCGCCGCGCTCGGCCGCGGCGCGCGCCGCGACATGGGCGAGTTGGTGGCCTGAATCGTCCTCGGTGTGGGCCAAGACGAGAACCAGCTTGCCCGACGCGAGCCCGGGCAGCCATGCCGCCTGCTGCGCCGGGCTGCCGGCGCGCGCCACGGCCTGCGCGCCGAGCACGGCGCTGGCGAGATAGGGTTCGACCACCAGCGCGGCGCCCATCGGCTCGGCGACCTGGATCGTCTCCACCATGCCGCCGCCGAAACCGCCATGCGCCTCTGGCAGCGCCACACCGAGCCAGCCGAACTCGCCGAAACGCCGCCAGTGCTCGCGGCTCATGCCGGTCTCCGACGCGACAATGCGGTTGCGCGCGTCGAAACCGTACTCGGCACGCAGAAACTTCTGCGCCGCGTCGCGCAGCATCTTCTGTTCTTCGGACAGATCGAAGTTCATTGCGTTCGCTTTAGCGCGCGCCGCCGCCGAGCAGCATCTTGGCGAGCACATTCTTCTGCACCTCGTCGCTGCCGCCGTAGATGGTGGCGGCGCGCGAGTAGCAGTAGCGCTCCATCGCATGCGCGTAGCGCCCGCGGCCGAACTCGCCGCGCTCGCGCCAGGGCCACGCCTTCTCGGCGGCGATGTCGATGTCGAGCTCGGACAAGGTCTGTTGCACCGCCGTGCCCATGGTCTTGAGCAGCGACGATTCCGGCCCCGGCGCCTTGCCCGCGGCCGTGGCCGCGAGCACGCGAAAGTTGGTGTATTCGAGCGCCATCAGCTCGATCTCGGCCCGCGCCAGCTTGAGTCGCATCGCGGCGTCCTCGACCAGCGGCCGACCGCCCGAGCGGCGCTCGGCCGCGGCGGCATGCAAGTTGGCGAGAAGCGCCTTGCACTCCGCCACGCCGGCGATGCTGGTGCGCTCATGCGTCAGCAGGTACTTCGCAATGTCCCAGCCCTGGCCTTCGCGGCCCACCAGATTCTTCTTCGGCACGCGAACGTCGGTCAGAAACACCTGGTTAAGGCTATGCTCCCCGTCGATCGACACTATGGGCCGCACCTCGATGCCCGCACGGTCCATCTCGATCAGCAGGAAGGAAATGCCTTCCTGCTTCTTGCCGGTGGCGGCGGTGCGCACCAGGCAGAACATGTGCGTCGCCCAATGCGCGTAGGTGGTCCACATCTTGGAGCCGTTGACGAGGTAGTCGCCGCCATCGGTCACGGCCGCAGTCTTCAGGCTCGCCAGGTCGGAGCCCGCACCCGGCTCGGAGTAACCCTGGCACCACCAGTCCTCGCAGCGGCGAATGCGCGGCAGGTAATGCGCCCTCTGCTCGGGGGTGCCGAAAGCCATCAGCACCGGCCCGAGCATGATGACGCCCATCGACAAGCCGATGGGCGCGCTCGCGGCGGCGCGCTCCAGGTCGAAGATGTAACGCCGCGTCGGCGTCCAGCCCGGCCCGCCGTGCTCCTGCGGCCAGCCGGTGACGAGCCAGCCCTGCGCGTCGAGCCGGCGCTGCCAGCGAACGATCTCGTCCTTTTGCAGCATCTCCCCGGTGATGGTCTTGCGCCTGAGCTCGGGCGGCGTGTTGGCCTCGAACCAGGCGCGAACCTCGCGCTGGAACGCCAGATCCTCGGCGTCGAAATCGATGTCCATCGTGGGCTTGCTTCTCGCTTCAGATCGTGATGCCGCCTCCGCACACCAGCGTATGGCCGCTGATGTAATTGGACTCCGGCGTGCACAGCAGATACACCGCGCCGGCCGCTTCATCGGGCGTGCCGCCGCGGCCCAGCGGAATGCCGCGTTCCATCATCTTCAGCAACTCGGGATTGACGCCGACCTTGAGCTTGCGGCCCTCGATGTCGATCGACGCATCGCCGTCGGCCGACGCCTCGGTCAGCCGGGTCTTGATCATGCCGAAGGCGACGCAGTTGACGTTGACCTTGTAGCGCCCCCATTCCTTGGCCAGCGCGAGCGTCAGTCCGATGATGCCGGCCTTGGCCGCCGAGTAGTTGGCCTGGCCGGCGTTCCCCCCGAGGCCGGCGATCGACGAAATGTTGACCACCTTGCGGAACACCTCCTGCCCCGCCCCCGCTTCCTTCTTCGAGGCGGCGCGGATGAACTCCGACGCGGCGCGCAGGATCTTGAACGGCGCGCTCAAGTGCACGTCGATGATCGCGTTCCATTGTTCGTCGGTCATTTTCTGAACCACGTTGTCCCAGGTGTAGCCGGCGTTGTTGATGATGATGTCCAGGCCGCCGAAGCTGTCGATCGCGGTCTTGACGAATCGCTCGGCAAAGCCGTCGGCGGTGACGCTGCCCACGCAAGCGACCGCCGTGCCGCCGGCTTTGTTGATCTCAGCCGCCGTCTGCTCGGCCGGCGCGGCGTCGAGGTCGTTGACCACGACCCTAGCGCCTTCGCTCGCCAGCTTCAGCGCGATCGAGCGGCCGATGCCGCGCCCGGATCCGGAAACGATGGCGGCCTTGCCCTTGAGTTTGCTCATGGATTGACTCCTTATTCGATCGAGGTTGAGTAAAATATCAAGGCAGCGCGACCAGCGCTTCGCCGGCAAGCGTGACCTCGCCGCCGGCTTTCACCGCCGTGACTTCGATGCGCACGCATTGCTGTCCGGCGCGATCGATTTTCTCCACCACCTTGCCGCTGCAGCGGATGCGGTCGCCCAACTGCGTAATGGCGGCGAAGCGCACGCCGTAGCTCAGCAACTGGCGCTGCGGCGCCCATTGCGTAAGTACGCGCGACAGATAGGCCATCGACAGCATGCCCTGGGCGAACACATCCTTCATGCCCGCGCTGCGGGCGAAATCGAGGTCGATGTGGATCGGATTGTGGTCGCCTGACGCGCCGGCGAACAAGGCCAGCGTGGTGCGGCTGATCGGCGGCAGTTCGAGCGCCGGAATTTCGTCGCCCACCTTCACGCCGTCAAACGTGATCTTGCTCATGTCCGCGCCCCTTCACTTCAAACATGACGCACGACGATCACCGAATGCAGGTCGGCGACATGTTCGCGGAGCTGATTCGTTACCTTCGTGTCGTTGACAACGAACTCGAGTGCCCCGCCTTTCTTGTCGTAGATGTCGGCGATCCTGGTGTCGAAGCGCAGCGTGTCGCCGGCGCACACCGGGGTGTGGTAGTCGAAGCGTTGTTCGCCGTGCAACACCTTGCGCAGGTCGATTTCGAGCATGTTTAGCAACTTCATCCGAACTCCCGAATCACTCTCTGCGCCAAAGATGAAAGTCGGCGGCGCCACGACATTGCGGTAGCCCGCAGCCTTGGCGGCGGCCTCGTCGAGGTAGATCGGGTTGGTCTCACCGATCACCTCGGCGAAAAAGCGGATGCGCCCCTTCTCCACCTCCCACACCGTGGTCGGCGCTGCGTAGCCGATGTGTTTCTTGTCGATCACGGTATTCGACTCCCTGTTTTCCGCGCCCGTACTCACCCGGCCTGGTAGAGCGTGACGACGCAAGCGCCGCCCAGCCCGAGGTTGTGCTGCAGGGCCAGGTGCGCGCCCGCCACTTGGCGCCGTTCGGCCGTGCCCCGCAATTGATGGGTCAGCTCATAGCATTGCGCGAGGCCGGTGGCGCCCAGCGGATGCCCCTTCGACAACAGGCCGCCCGACGGGTTGGTCACGACCTTGCCGCCGTAGGTGTTGTCGCCGTCCAGCACGAACTTCTCCGCGCCGCCCTCCGGACACAGTCCCAGCGCCTCGTAGGTCAGTAGTTCGTTTTGCGCGAAGCAGTCGTGCAGTTCGACCACGTTCACTTCATCCGGCCCGATACCGGCTTGCTGGTAGACATTTTTCGCCGCAGCGCGCGCCATGTCGTAACCGACCACGCGCATCATGTCGTGCGACTCGAAGGTGCTGGGTGAATCGGTCGCCATCGCCTGGGCCCTGATCCAGACGCGGTTGTCGAGCCCGTTCTTCTTGGCGAAGGTCTCGGAGCAGATCACCGCGGCGGCGGCGCCGCAAGTGGGCGGGCAAGCCATCAAGCGTGTCATCACGCCGGGCCAAATGGCGGGGGCGTTCATCACGTCGTCGACGCTGACTTCCTTGCGGAACAGCGCCAGCGGGTTGTTGACGGCATGGCGGCTCGCCTTGGCGCGAATGTGCGCGAAGGTGTCCATGCGCGTGCCGTACTTGTCCATGTGCGCCTTGCCGGCGCCGCCGAAGTAGCGCAGGGCCAGCGGAATTTCGGGGTGGCCGACGATTTCGGCGGTCGCCCGGTCGAATTCCTCGAACGGCGACGGCCGATCCTCGAACTGGGCCTTGATGGCGCCCGCCGCCATTTGCTCGAATCCCAGGGCCAGAACGCAATCCACCGCACCGCTTTCGACCGCCTGGCGCGCGAGAAACAGCGCGGCCGAACCAGTGGAGCAGTTGTTGTTCACGTTGATGATCGGTATGCCGCTCATGCCCACCGGGTACAGCGCCCGCTGGCCGCAGGTGGAATCGCCATACACGTAGCCGGCGTAGGCTTGTTCGATCATCGGGTACTCGACATGCGCGTCGGCCAGGGCCTGGCGCGCGGCCTTCTCTCCCATCACGTGATACGGCTCACTAGCGCCCGGCTTGCTGAATGGGATCATGCCGACGCCGGCTACGATGACTTTGATTTTGCTGCTCATCATTAACTCCTCAAGTTGAAGCGTCGATCGACGCTTGTGAACAGTCGCGCCGCAAGCGGCGTGAACCGACGTGGGCCAACACGCCAATACGGCAGCGCCGGACCGCCGCGGTCACGAGGCCGCCCCTAGGCTCTCGATCTCGTGGCGCTGAATCTTGCCGCTGCCGCTTCGCGGGAACGCGGTGTCCTCGACCAACCGAACTTCCTTGGGAAGCTTGTCAACGAGAACGCTCCCGCGTCGACACCAATTTGTGTTGCCTCCTGCCACGGGCCGGGCAACAAAACTTGGCTGCGACGAAGTCTATCTATGAAGTCTATCTAACGCTTGACAGTCTGGCAAGCCGAATCTACACTTTCTCCCGTCTCGCGCCGGGCTTGTACGGTAAACCGCGCCAACGCCCGACGACCCGAACCGACCCTCTCAGGAGTCCCCGTCGATGCCATCCAATCGCGCCCAATCTTTCGGACTGAGCAACGACGACCGCGCCGTCCTCGACGCGGCGGACAAGTTCGCGCGCAAGGAGTTCCCGGCGTTGTCGCGCCGCATGGACGACGAGGAATGGTGGCCGCCCGAGGTATTCGCGAAGATCGGGGCGGCCGGATTCATGGGTGCGACGGTGTCGCCCGAGTACGGCGGCGCGGGCATGGACCTGTTCACTTCGGGCCTGATCTGCCAGGCCTTCGCGCGCTGGAATCCAGCCATCGCGCTGTCCTGGGTAGCGCATGACAACCTGTGCGTCAACAACATCTACCGCAACGCCGGCGAGACGCAGCGGCGCAAGTACTTGCCGGGCTTGTGCGACGGCAGCAAGATCGGCGCACTCGGCCTCACCGAACCAGGGGCCGGCTCGGACGCCCTGGGCAGCATGCGCACCACGGCCCGTCGCGACGGTGATTACTACGTGCTCAACGGCACCAAGATCTACATCACCAACGGCCCGGTGGCCGACGTGCTGCTGGTCTATGCCAAGACCGCGTCCGAACGCGGACCCAAGGGCATTTCGGCCTTCATTATCGAGCGCGAATTCCCGGGCTTCCGCGTCGCCCAGAAGCTGACCAAGATGGGTTTTCGCGGCAGCCAGACCGGCGAATTGGTGTTCGACGATTGCCGCGTGCCGGCGGCCAACTTGGTGGGCAAGGAAAACGAAGGCGTCAAGATCGTCATGAGCGGGCTCGATCTCGAACGTGCCATGGCCGCCGAGTTGTGCGTGGGCATCTGCGAACGCGCGCTCGAATTGTCGATCGACTACGCCAAGACCCGCGTGCAGTTCGGCAAGCCGATCGGCAGCTTCCAGATGGTGCAGGCCAAACTGGCCGACATGTACACCGAGATCGAGGCGATGAAGACTTTCGTCTGGCGCACGCTGGCCGAGGTCAACGAACTCGAAATCGGGGGCGGCGGCCGCGGCGAGGCACACAAGCTGACCGCCGCGTCGATCCTCTACGCCGGCGAGGTGTGCAACCGCGTGCTCAACGAAGCGGTGCAGATCCACGGCGGCAGTGGCTACATCTGGGAGTCGGAGATCAACCGGCTGTTCCGCTGCATCAAGATCCTCGAGATTGGCGCCGGCACATCGGAGGTGCGCAAGATGATCATTGCCGAGGAATTGCTGCGGGGCTGAACACGGCGTTTGGACCGCGGCCGCACGAGACGCCGGTGCTCCAGGCCCATGACATCACCCTGCACTTCGGCGGCGTGATCGCGCTGGCCAACGTAGGCATCGACGCGCGCGACCACGCGGATCTTCCAGAGTTTTACCTAGGGCTAGACCGCGAGGGCGCAAGCGCTGGCTCGGCCGAGACAGCCGCACTTACCCTGACCAACGGAAGGAACGATGCATGAGCGGACCGCTGCAAGGTATCAAGGTGGTCGAATTCGGCGGTATCGGGCCCGGGCCCTTCTGCGCCATGATGCTCGCCGACATGGGGGCGGACGTGCTTCGCCTGGACCGCAAGGCGGACAAGGGCAAGGACCGCGGGCAGGGTAGTTTCCTGTTCAGCGGCCGGCGCAGCGTGCTGCACCGCGGCCGGCGTTCCCTTGCGGTGGACCTGAAGTCGCCCGATGAGGTGCAACGGATCATGACGCTGATCGAGGATGCCGATGCGCTGATCGAAGGGTTTCGCCCTGGCGTGATGGAGCGCCTGGGGTTCGGCCCCGATGTGGTTCTCGCGCGCAACCCGCGTCTCGTCTACGCTCGCATGACCGGATGGGGCCAGCGCGGACCCCTGTCGCAGGCGGCGGGGCACGACATAAACTACATCGCGTTGTCGGGCGCCCTCAACACCATCGGGCGCGCGCAGGGCGGCCCGGTCGCGCCCGCGGCGATGATCGGCGACCTCGGCGGCGGCGGCATGATGCTCGCGTTCGGCATCGTCTGCGCACTGCTCGAGGCACGCAGCTCGGGCGCAGGCCAAGTGATCGATGCCGCGGTCGCGGATGGGGCCGCGTTGCTGACGTCCATTGTTTGTGACCTCAAGTCGCTCGGCCTGTGGAACAACCGGCGCCAAGCGAACCTACTGGACGGCGGCTCGCACTTCTACGACACTTACGAATGTGCCGACGGCAAATGGATTTCCATCGGTTCTCTCGAACCGCAGTTCTACGCGCTTCTGCTCGAAAAGCTGGGCATCACCGACCCGATGTTCGAGCGCCAGCGCGATCCGGCCGCGTGGCCCGAACTCAAGCGCAAAGTGGCGGCGATTTTTCTGTCCCGGCCCAGCGCCGAATGGTGCGCCCTCATGGAAGGCACCGATGTGTGCTTCGCCCCCGTACTCGATCTTGACGAGGCCGCTCGCCACCCGCACAACGCGGCGCGCGAAATGTTCTTCGAGCGCGATGGCGTGCTCCAGCCCTCGCCTGCCCCGCGCTTCAGCCGTACCGCGCCGCTTCGACCCCGACCGGCGCCGTACATCGGCGAGAACGATGAAGACGGCTGGGGGTTCTTCGGCGGACGCGCCTGACGCGGCGGACAAAGAGGCGCTGCCAGGGCTCGCGCGGCCGAGCTGCGGCCGCCGCCTGCGGTTCAACCGAGCCAGCGTTTGCGGCGCTTGTAGTGCTTGACGTCGCGAAAGCTCTTTTTCTCCCTCCCCACCGACAGTCCGAGGTAGAACTCGCGAATGTCTTCGTTGTTGCGCATGTCCGCGGCGGCGCCGTGCATGACGATGCGCCCGTTCTCGATGATGTAAGCGTGGTCGGCGATCTCGAGCGCGGCGCGCGCGTTCTGCTCGACCAGCAGCATCGCCAGCCCGCGCTCGCGGTTGATGCGCGCGAGCGCGCCGAAGATCTGGCGCACGAGCAGCGGCGCCAGGCCCATCGACGGTTCGTCGAGCAGCAGCAACCGGGGCTGCAGCAACAGCGCGCGGCTCACCAGCAACATCTGCATCTCGCCGCCCGACAGGTAGCCGGCCTGCCGCTCGAGCAGGCCGCGCAGGGCCGGAAACAGTTCCAGGCAGCGCTCGCGCTCGCGTTCAGCGATGGCGCGGTCGCTGCACAGGTGCAAGCCCAAGCGCAGGTTCTGCTCCACCGTCAGGTGCCCGAAGACCTTGCGTCCTTCGAGCACCTGGACGATGCCGGCGCGCACGGTCTGGGCCGGATCGCGGTTGGCGATCTCCTGCCCGTCGAACAGGATGCCGCCGCCGGTAACGGCGCCGTCGTCGATCGCCAACAAACTGGAGATCGCCTTGAGCGTGGTCGTCTTGCCGGCGCCGTTGCCGCCGAGAAAGACGACAATCTTGCCTCGCGGCACCTCCATGTTCACGCTATGCAGCACCTGGATCACGCCGTTGAACGCAACCTCGACGTTCTTCAGTTGCAGTAACGGCGCGCCGGTCGCCGGCGTCGCAACGACGTCGGTCGCCGTCACCACTTGCTCAGTTCGGGCGAGGGCAGCCAGCCGGCCCCCACCGGCACGATCTGCTTGTTCTTCACCGTGATCGCCTTGGCCTGCACCTGACCGATCGGGAACGGACGGCTCTTGTCGAATGCGATGGCCGGCGTCAACCCCAGCATGTCGTCCGAAGACACCGGCCCGGCCAGCAGTGCCTGGTACATCGCGCTGCCGCTGACCTTGTCCTTGCCCGCCGTCTTGGCCGCCCGCTCCAGCGTTCGCAGCGCCAGCAGCGTCTGCGCCGCCGCCTGGCTGGCCGACAGATCCCAGACGCCCTGTCCGCTATGGTACTTCTTGAACATTTCCTGCGCCTTGGTGGCTTCGACCGACGGCGCGAATGCGAACACCGAGTAGCTGCCCTCGACGTCGGCTGGGTCGAGCACCGACACCAGGAACGGCAGGCCGTTCTGCGACGAGGTGATGATCGGCACCCTGCGGCCCAGTTCCTTCAGCGCCTTCAGCGTGGACACCGCCTGCGCGGTGGTGGCGCCGACGATGAAGACATCGGGATTGTCCCGCAGCGCGGTGCGGATGCGGTCGGTGGCCGAGACCGGGTTGTCCTCGATCCACACGAAGCTCGCCATCGCGAAGCGATCGGGGTAGGTCTTGGCGAGGTGCACCACGCCGTTGACCTGATCTTCGTAACCCGGTTTGCCCTGCGTGCTGACGGTGGCGATGCGCAGCGCGCGCTTCTGCGGCAGGTTCTTCTGCAACTCGGCGAGCAACGCCGCGAACTCCTGGCTGTATGTCGGGCGGAACGAGAAGTGCCAGCCGTTGGGCGCCCACATCAGACCCACCATCGCCGTCGGCATGATCATGGGCACCTCGTCGCGCGGCAGGCGCTTGCCCAGCGACACCAGATCCGGTGTGCCCATGCCCAGATGCATGATCGGCTTGTCCTTGGCGAGGATGCCGGGCCAGCTCGAAGCGACCAGCGCCGCGTCGTAGCGCATGTCGTAGACCTTATAATCGGCCTTGATGCCGAGTTCCTTGCCCTTGGTGTCGTTCCAGTAGGCGAACATCGCGCGCTGCCCGGCGTGCCAGCTCGGCATGATGTCGGCAAACGGGCCGGTGAAATCCACGGACACACTGAACGTGTACGTGCTTTGCGCGGCCACCGGGGGGGCCGAGATGGCCAGTGCCGCGCACGACGCCGCGACGCCGGTGCGGATGGACTTGACGATGAAATCGAGATAGGTCATGGAGTCTCCTTGAGTGTGTAGTCGAACGTTGTCCGCTCACTTCTGCCACTGCGCTGGTTCCCCAAGACGCCTACCGGCCCACCGCTGCTAGCCGCCGTGATGCCGATAGGGCCAGATGCGGTAGGCCGCCTTGAGCGTGTTCCAACCCGTGAGCAGACCGTGTGGTTGGAACACGAGAATCGCGATGATCAGCACCCCGAGCACCGAATTGGTCGCCGGGAAGATGAACGCGCCGAAATCACTACCGAAGCGGGCCGCGGCCGCATTGCCCAGCGCGTGCAGACTCTCCTGCAGCGCGGTGATGACGACCGTGCCGAAAATGGCGCCGAGCGGGCTGCCCATGCCGCCGACGATCAGCATGCTGATGTACCAGATCGACAGCCAGAGCGTGAAGTGGTCGGTCGTCACGTAGCTGACTACATAGCCCAGCAGCGCGCCGGCGACGCCGGCGAACACGGCGCCGACGAAGAACGCAACCAGCTTGTAATAGCCGATGTTGACCCCAAGCACCGAAGCCGCGATGTCGTTGTCGCGCACGGCGATGAGCGCGCGCCCGACGCGCGTACGTTTGAGATTGAAGGCCAGCAGCGCGAACAGCAGAACGAAGGCGAGATTGAAGTAGTACAGCTCGTGCTGTTTCAACAGCGCGTGGCCGAAGATCGACACCGGCTCGACCGCCAGTCCGCTGGAGCCGCCGAACCAGGCGCTGGGCAAGCGGGCGATGCCGATCGGAAATACGATCTGCGCCGCCACCGTCGTCAACGCCAGGTAGAACCCCTTGATGCGAAGGGCAGGCAAGCCGAACAACAGACTCGACACGCCTGCGGCGAGCGCGGCGGCGGGAAGCGTCAGCCAGAACGGCCAGCCGAGCTTGGACGCCAGGGACGCCGAGACGAAAGCACCGATGCCGACGAAGGCGGACTGGCCGATGTTGATCATCCCGGCCATGCCGACGGTGATCTGCAGTCCGAGTACCGCGATCATGGTCACGAACATCAGCGTGATCACGCCGACAAGATAGGCGCCGGCCAGCGCGGGCAAGAGCACCAGCGCGAGCACGAACAAGGCCAGCGCCAGGCGCTGCGGGCCGGTGCGCAGATAGGCCGCCTCGGCGGCGAAGTCGCGGAAGAAGACGCCGGAGGGGAGCATCCTTATACCCTCTCGATGACTTTCCAGCCGAACAGGCCTTGTGGGCGGATCAGCATCAGCGCGATCATCACAAGGAACGGAAACACCTGCGACATGGCGCCGCTGGTGTGGCGATCGAGGTAGGTGGAGGCCAGCGACTCGCCCACGCCGACCAGCACGCCGGCCAGCGTGGCACCGCGAACCGACTCCATGCCACCGAGCAGGGCCACCGGCAAGGCGCGCAAGCCGATGCCGGCCACGCTCACATCCAGCGCCGCACCCGAAAGGTAAATCGCCGCCGCGAGCGCCGACAGCGACGCCCCCAGCGCCCAGGCGATGGCCGCCGAACGCCTCACCGAGATCCCCATTGACAAGGCGGTCATGTGGTCTTCGGCCACTGCCGACAGGCGCAAGCCGGCCTTGGTGTTCATGAAGAACCGGTGCAGCGCCTCGGTGACGACCAGGGTAAGCACCGCGCCGATGGTCAGCGCGAGGTTCAAGTGCAAGGGCCCGAGCTTGAAGGCGCCGGCGGGCAGCACCTGGGGAAACGGCCGCGTCTCCGGACCGAAGACCATCTGCGACGCACCGCGCAGCACGATGATCAAGGCGACGCTGGCGAGCACGATCGTGGTGGTCGGCCGGCCGATCAGCGGGCGAAACACGAGGCGCTCGATCACCAAGCCGATCAGGGCCGCGGCCAGCAGGGCGAGGCCGCTGCCGAGCAGCGTCGGCAGGCCGGCCGCGAGCGTCATCATCCAGATGGTGAAGGCCCCGGCCATCAGCACTTCACCCTGCGCCAGGTTGACGATGCGCGCGGCGCGGTAGATGACCACGAAGGACAATGCGATCAGTCCGTACAACAAACCGGTCAGAGTGCCGCTCGCCAGAGCCTGCAGAAAGCTATTCATGGGCGCCCGGCAGCGAATTGATGAACACCCGAGCCGCAAGCGAACCCTCGGTCCCGTCCTGATACTGGATGCGGATCCGCGCCTGGCATTCGCCGGAGGCGCCGTACAGCGCTTCGATGATCGATGCGAAACGTTCGTCGATGACGCCGCGCCTGAGCTTGCGCGAGCGCGTCAGTTCGGAATCGTCCGGATCCAGATCCTTGGGCAGGTTCGCGAACCGCGCGACCCGCGCAGCCGGGTCCAGCAGGCGGTTGACGCTGGCCACGGCGGCCGCGACCTCGCGCCGTATCGGATCGAGCTGGCTCATCTCGGTGAACGTGGCCGCAGCCAAACCGCGCTGCTCCGACCAACGGCGGAAAATCTCGCCATCGACGTTGATCAGCGCCGTCACGAACTCGCGGGTTTCGTCGCCGATCACGATCGCGTCGCGGATAAAGGGCGAGGCGCGCAAATGGTTCTCGATGAACTGCGGCGGAAACACGTGGCCGCCGGCCAGCCGCCGCAGGTCCTTGACACGGTCGAGAAAGACCAGGTCGCCGGCCTCGTCAAGGTGAACCGCGTCGCCGGTCCGCAGGCGGCCCTCGGCATCGAAAATATCGGCGCTGGCCGCGGCGTCGCCGAGATAACCGGCGAACACGCTGCCGCCGCGCGCCAGCAGCTCGCCGCTGTCGCTGATCGTCAACTCGATCGGCGAGTTCAGCGACGGACAGGACGGCAGGATCTGGCCCATGGTCTCGGCCTTGAAACGGCCCTTCCAGTGCGCCGTCAGCAGCCCGGCCTCGGTCGAGCCGTACACGTTGTGCAAGGGCACGCCGAGGGCGCGAAACAGCGCGAAGATCTCGGCCGACAGCCCCGAGCCGGCGCTGAGCGCGGCGCGCGTGCGCGCCAGCCCGAGGTTGTCGCGCAGCGCGCGCAGCACCAAGCGGTCGGCGATCGCGCGTAAACTCTTCTTCACCGGCCCGGCGTCCGGCTCGACGGCGGCGGCGCCCGCCCGCAGCGCCCATCGATACAGCGCCCGCCGCGCCGCGCCGACTTCCAACATGTGCGATTGCATGTCGGAGGACATCATCTCCCACTGGCGCGGCGCGAACAGCAGGAACTGCGGCCCGAGTTCGCGCAGGTCGTGCTTGATCGTCTCCGGCTTCTCGGCGAAATTGACGACCAGCGGCGCGAGCACGCCGAGCGCCACGCCGGTGATCTGTTCGGCCGCCCAGGCGAGCGAGATGTACGACAAGTATTCGGCGTGCGGCGGCAAGCGGAACGCCGCCATCACGCGGTAAGCGCTGTCGAGAACCTGGCGGTGGGTCATCTGCGCGCCCTTCGGACGGCCGGTGGTGCCCGAGGTGTAGCTGACCACCGCCACGTCATCCAGCCGCACCGCGCGCGCGCAGCGCTCGAATTCGTCCGGCGCCGCCGCGGCGTCGGCGCGGCCGCGTGCGACGAACTCCGGCAGGCTGAGCAGCCACGGCCGGCTGTATTCCCACAGGCCACGCGGGTCCACGTACACCACCCATCGGAGCCGCGGCAGCCGCTCGTGAATCGCCAGCACCTTGTCGATCTGCTCCTGGTCTTCGGCGAACAGCAGACGCGCCTGCGAGTGCTCGAGCAAATACAGCAGCTCGTGCGTCGCGATGTCGGGGTAGATGCCGACGAAGCTCGCACCGCGGCAATGGGTCGCGTACTCGGCCCAGAACGCCTCGACGATGTTCTCGCTGATCATCGCGACGCGTTCGCCCGCGCGCAGGCCGA
Source organism: Betaproteobacteria bacterium (assembly GCA_004298385.1). Classification (GTDB taxonomy): domain Bacteria; phylum Pseudomonadota; class Gammaproteobacteria; order Burkholderiales; family SG8-39; genus 2-12-FULL-64-23. The sequence goes on from SCTX01000050.1 coordinate 41,244, forward strand.
GCGCGGCCATGCCGGCGGCGAACTCGCGCACGTGCGCCAGCACCTCGCCCCAGCCGTGCTCGCGCCACACGCCGTGGCGCTTGGCGCGCATGAATACCTGCCGCGGATGGCGCGCGGCGCGCTCGAGCAACAGCGCCGGCAGCGCGCGGCCGTCGATGGTGCGCGCATCGGTGCCCAGTTCGCCGAGCAGGCGCTTCACGGCTCCTCCGCTCCGAGATAGGCATTGATGACGCGCGCATCGATGCGCACCTCGGCGGGCGCGCCGAGCGCGATGGCGCGGCCCCACTCCATCACCAACACCTGGTCGGAGATGTCCATTACCACCTCCATGTCGTGCTCGACCAGGATGACCGGCGTGTTGTGCGCGGCGCGGATGTCCAGCACGAAGCGCGCGAGGTCGGCCTTTTCCTCCACGCTCATGCCGGCCATCGGTTCGTCCAGCACCAGCACGCTCGGCCCGAGCGCCAGCGCCCGCCCCAAATCGACCCGCTTGCGCAGGCCGTAGCCGAGTTCCCCGACCAACGTATGGCGCAACTCCTCGAGTTCGAGGAACTCGATAATCTCCTCGGCGCGCGCGCTGAACTCGCGTTCCTCGCGCTGCGCGCGCGGCCAGTACAGCAGCGCGTCGAGCAGCCCGGTCTTCATGCGGCAGTGGAAGCCCGCGAGAATGTTCTGCCGCACCGTCATCGACGCATACGACTGGATCCCCTGGAAGGTGCGCGCGACGCCCAACGCAGCGCGCCGGTGCGGCGCCAAAGCGGTGATGTCGCGGCCGTGGAACAGCACGCGGCCGCTGTGCGGCCGATAAACCCCAGAAAGGCAGTTGAGCAAACTGCTCTTGCCCGCGCCGTTCGGACCGATCACGGAGAGGATCTGCCCTGCGTCGACGCGCAGCGAAACGCCGTCGAGCGCCTTGATCGCGCCGAAGGACACTTTCAGATCGACGGCTTCGAGCGCCGGCTCGACTGTCATTACGCGGCGCGCGGAACACGGCCGGCGAGCGGCGGAAATTCGCTGATCGAAACCATATCTCCTCCTTCTCCTTGCCCGGCGCTGCGTGCTCTTGCGGCGTGTGTGCAGCGCCAGGACGAACGCGCTTCAGAACTTGGGCGCGCGCTTGTCCTTGAATGCGCTCATTCCTTCGCGCCAGTCGTTACTGTCGACCAGCGCCGCCAGCGCCTCGATGCCGAAGCGCATCGCGCTGCGCTGGTCGACGTCACCGGCCAGGTGGATCGAGGCCTTGCACTGCGCCAGGGCGCGCGGGCTGTAGCGGCACAACTCCTCGGCCAGATCGAGCGCGCGCGCCATCAGCGCATCGGGCTCGGTGGCGTCGCAGAGCAGCCCCGCCCTCTCGGCTTGCTGCCAGTCGATCTGGCGCGCCAGCAGAATCCACTCGAACGCCTTGCCGCGGCCGCAGAACTTGTGCAGCTTCTGCACGCCGCCGGCGCCCGGCGTGGCGCCGAGCTTCACTTCCGGCAGGCCGATGCGGGCGGTCTTCGACATGACGCGCAAGTCGCAGGCCAGTGCCAGCTCGAAGCCGCCGCCGAGCGCATAACCGTTGATCGCCGCGATCACCGGCAGCGGCAGCGACTCGATGCGATCGAACAGCGCCGCGATCTTGGCCAGGTAGCCGTCGCGCACGTCGAAGCGATGGTCCGGCCCATGCCCCGAACCGTCGAAGTACTTCAGGTGCGCGCCGCAGCAAAAGGCGCGACCTCTGCCGGTGATGATGAGCGCCCGGGCACCGTCGACCGCAGCCCGCGCCAAGGCCGCATCGAGTTCGTCCAAGAGTTCGTGCGACAAGGTGTTCATCTCGGCGGCGCGTGTCATCGTCACGCGCGCGATGCGCGCCGCAGCCCAGTCGAATTCGGTCGCGTGTCCCATGGCCGGCGCCGATCAGAAGCGCACGTCGAGCCCGAGCTCGCGCGCGATGACGAGCTTCTGGATCTCGCTGGCGCCGTCGCCGATGGTGCAGACGCGGTTGTCGCGGTAGTAGCGCGACACCGCGCAGTCGTCCATGAAACCCCAGCCGCCGTGGATCTGCAGCGCCATGTCGGCGCAACGCGAACCGACGTCGGTGGCCCAGTACTTCGCCATGCCCAGTTCCTTCAGATCGGCTCGCCCGGCGTCGGCGTGCACCGCCGCCCGGTAGGTCAGCAGGCGTGCGCTATCGACCAGCACAGCCATCTCGGCGATTTTTTCCTGGATCATCTGCAACGAGCCCAGCGTGCCGCCGAAAGCCTTGCGATCCTTGGCGTATTGCAACGCGCGCTCCAGGCTTGCCTGGGCCAGGCCCAGCGAACACGCGGACAGAAACAGCCGCGCCTGCTGGTAGCCCTTATGCAGCAGATGGCGGCCGCGATGCGCCTCGCCGATGATCATGTCGGCGCCGACACGGCAGTCATCGAAGTAAAGCGGCCGCGTGTCCGAAGACTTCCAGCCCATTTTCTTGTAGCGCTCCCCCGGCGTGAAACCCGCGCTTCCGGCGGGCACCAGAAACAGCGTGAACGAGCGATGCTCGTTCTCCACGCGCGTGCTGGCCAACACCATCACGTACGAGGTAATCACCGTGCCGGCGTTGGTGATGTAGGCCTTCTCGCCGGTGATCGCCCAGCCGCCATCAACCGCGACCGCGCGAGTGCGAAAAGCGGAAGTGTCGGAACCGGCCTGGGGTTCGGTGCCGGCGATGGCGCCGAGACATTTGCCGGTCATTATGTCCGGCAGAAAACGCTCGATCTGCGCCTCGGTGCCGAAACGCATCAGGATCAGCCCGGTCGCCATGCTGACCATCGCGGTGACGGCGAGCGACTGGTCGGCTTGCGCGAGCTGCTCGAGCGCCAGCACGGCCTCGAAGGTGCCAAGGCCCATGCCGCCGAGTTTTTCCGGAAACGGTATCGACATCACCCCGGCCTGGCCGACCTTGTGTACCAGCTCCACCGGGAACCGGCCCTCGGCGTCGAGTTGCTGCGCGACCGGCTCCACTTCGTAGCGGGCGAACTCGCGCACGGCCTCCTGGATGCGTCGCTGGTCGTCGTTAAGATCGAAGTCCATGTTGCCCTCTTTCAGTCGCTGCGCCGCGGCCGCCAACGTACCTTGGGTCAGTCCGCAAACTCGGTCGATAACATCTTCGGGTCGCGCGTCAGGGCCGGCACCGGCACGGTGGAAAGAGCGCGCTCGAGGATTTCGGTGATCGCCACCGCGATCTGGGCGCCGCTCCATTCCTCGGACGGGTCGAACCACTTTTGCACCCAGTTCACCATCCCCATCGCGGCAAAAATCACCAGCCGCGGAGAGCACGGCACGATGCTCCCGTCGGCGATGCCGGCTTCCACCAGAGCGCGCAGCCGGCGCTCGAACTTGTCGCGCAGGGCCACGATTCTCGTCCTTTCGGCCGGGCGCATCGCGTTCTCCTCGAGGAGCACGACCGCCGATCCATGGTTGCCGATCAGCCACACCAGGTAGTGGCGCAGCGCGAGCACCACCTTCTCGCGGCCGTTTCGGCCCTGCTGCGCGCCGCGCTCCAGCCCTTCGAGCGCCGCCTTCATCGCCAGTTCGTGGCAACGGTACAGCAGTTCCCGCTTGTTCTTCACGTAGTAGTACAACGCGGCCTTGGTGAGACCCAGGTTGCGGGCAATCTCGTCGAGCGAGGTGCCGTGGAAACCGTCCTTGCTGAAGCTGTGCGCGGCCTCGCGGTAGAGCACGTCAAGCTTGATCTGGCGGCGTTCAACGGTGCTCGGCAGAGCCGCCTTCCACACCTCGCGTTCGCGCAGCTTCATCACATCAGACCCTGGTTGCAGGCGTAGCGGTCATCTTCATTCCATGGCTTGAGTCCACCACCGGTTACCGGGCGCGGGTTGCTTGCTTTCCGCGCAGCGCTCTCCGCGCACGGAACCGGCAGGCAATAATATTTTACCCTCGGTTTAATTGCTTGTCCATATTGACAGTTATTAGACTTGCAAGTAAATTCCGGCTTTCCTCTATGCGCGGCACAGGGCAAGGCGGCGTCAAGGCCCAGGAGCGGACGTGACTATCGGTATGTATGTGATTGGCGTGGCGATGCACCCGGCGCAGGTCAAAGTGGCCGACAAGCGCCTGGAGGAAATGGTGTACGACACCGCCCGCGCCTGCCTCGACGGCGCCGGCATCGAGCGCAGGCAGCTCGATCACGTGACCATCGCCGGCTGCGACGAACTCGACGGGCGCAGCATTTCGAGCATGCTGCTCGCCGCCCCCTCGGGCGCCTATCTGAAGGACGAACTCAAGGCGACCGACTCGGGCATGCACGGTCTCTGTCTGGAGGCCACGCGGCTCGGATCGGGCCGCTTCGATCTCGGACTGGTGGTAAGCTGGTGCAAGACCTCGACCGCGCCGCTCGAAGACGTGATGCGGATGCGCTGCGATCCGTTCTTCACCCGGCCCATCGGGCTCAACATGAGCATCGCCGACGGCTTGCTGGCGCGGGCCAGCGCCGAGTCCATCGGCTGTACCGAGGCGCAGGCGGCCGCCGCCGCGGCGGCCTACCTGCGGCAGGCGGCACGCAACCCGCGCGGCACCCGGCCGCCGCCGGTTTCGCCCGAGCAGTTGCTCGCCTCCGCCTACGTCGCCGCACCCCTGCGCGCCGGCCACCAGGCGCCACCGACCGACGGTGCGGTGGCGCTGTTGATGGCGTCAGAGCGCTGGGTTGAGGCGAACTCGAATGTCCGCCCGCTGGCACGCATGAGCGGCATCGCCTGGCGCGTCGACAGCTACCAGCTCGGCGCCCGGCGGCTGTCGTCGCTTGACGCGGTGCGCGGCGCGTTCGCCGCCGCTGCCCGCCAGGCCGGCATCGACGACGCGGCGCCGCTCGACGTGATCGAACTCGAGGCGCAAACCGGCTATCACGATCTGGCGCTGCGCCACGCCTTGGCCATTGCGGATTCGGTGGCCGTGTCGCCCTCCGGCGGCCCATTCGCGCAGAATCCGTACTTCTGTACCGGCCTGGTCGGCGCGGCCGAAGCCGTGATGCAGGTGGCGAACCGCGCCGGCCCGGTGCAGGTGCCGGGCGCCAGGCGGGCCGCTGCCGTGGGGCTATGCGGATTCGCTGCGCAGAGCGCCGCGGTGGCCATTTTCGAAGGAGCATGATGGTGCAGCCCCAGCGTGTCGCGGTCATCGGCGTCGGCCAGACCCCATTTCGCAGCCAGCGACCGGACAAGACCTATGTCGAGCTGGCGCAGGACGCCGCCAAGGCCGCGCTCGACGATGCCGGCATGACACCCGACGAAATCGACGCCGTGGTCTTCTCGATGGCGCCGACCCAGTTCATGGGCGTCAATGATTGCGAAAAGTGGGCCGTCGATTCGATCTGGGCCGCGGGCAAGCCTTTGCTGCGCGTGCATACCGGCGGCGCCACCGGCGGCTCGGCGCTCCAGGCCGGCTACACGCACGTTGCGAGCGGCTTGTTTCGCACCGTTCTGGTCATCGGCGCCGACCGCGTATCGGAAACGCCGGACGCGCAGCATGTGCTGAACCTCATCTGGGACCGGTTCTACGAGCATGATTTCGCGCTCAACACGGTGACGATGACGGCCCTGGCATCGCAGCGCCAGATGCACATGTATGGCACCACCGAGGAGCAGTTCGCGCGCGTGGTCGTGCGCGCGCGCCGCAACGCCATGCTCAACGACAATGCCCACTTGAAGGGCCACATCAGCGTTGAGGACGTGCTGAACTCGCCGCGCGTGGCCTACCCCTACCACCTGTTCGACATCTGCCCGCGCTCGGCCGGCGCGGCGGCCATGATCCTCGCCGACGGCGAGGTGACCGCGGCCCGATGCACGCGACCGGCGTTCGTCAACGGCATCGGCGCAGTCACGCAGACCGTCTTCATGGGCGACAAGGTCGGTCCGAAGGCGGACACCGAGTACGCCGATCTCGGGGAACTGGAAATCGCGGCGCGCGATTGTTACGCCCACGCCGGCATAACCGATCCGCGCAAGCAGATCCAGGTGGTCGAACTGTACGACCCGTTCAGTTCGATGCAGTTTCCGCAACTGGAGAGCTTGGGCTTCTGCGCGCGCGGCGAGGCCGCCCGACTCAGCGACGAAGGCGCCTTCGACATCGGCGGATCTTGGGCCGTCAGTCCTTCGGGCGGCACGCTGTGCGCCAACCCGATCGGCGTCAGCGGTCTGGTGCGCGGCATCGAAGCGGCGCTGCAAGTGATGGGCCGCGCCGGCGCCTACCAGGCCAAGGGCGTTCACATGGCCTTGGCGACGGCCATCGGCGGCTCGGCGCAGTTCTTCACCTGCACTGCCTTCGGCGACGACTACACGCGATAGGGACCCCAATGAACGACAAACGCAGAATCGAGCCGACGGACGTGATCCACGGCGAATGGCACGTCCGCTACAACTATTCGGTCGGCAAGGTCGCCGGCTTGTTCTTCGAAGGACTCAAGCGCAAGCAGATCCTGGCCACCCGCTGCCGCAAATCAGGCATCGCCTACCTGCCGCCGCGCGCCTACTGCGAGCGCTCGTTCGAGGTCTGCGACGAGTGGGTCGAGGCCGGCCTGCAGGGCGTGATCGAAGCGGCGACCATCGTCAGCGCGCAGTTCGAGAACCTGCCGGCGCCGCCCTACGCGATCGCCTACGTGCGGCTGGACGGCGTCGACACCGCGATGATCAACTTCGTTCGCGGCCTCGATTTGTCGGACGTGCCGCGCGCAATGGCCGCGCTGAAACCCGGCACGCGCGTGCAGGTTCGCTTCAAAGACCAGCCCGAAGGGCGCATCACGGATTTCCACTACGAGGCGCTGGCTTGACGACGGCCAACCGGGCACCATGCTGTTCACGACAGAACACGAACAACTGCGGCGCAGCGTGCTGCGCTTTGTCGATGCCGAGATCAATCCGCACGCCGACGCCTGGGAGGCCGAGGGCATTTTCCCCGCGCACGCGCTGTTCAAGAAGCTCGGCGCGCAGGGCCTGCTCGGCATCCACAAGCCGGTCGAATACGGCGGGCAGGGGCTGGACTACAGCTACGAGCTGGTGATGGCCGAGGCGCTCGGCCACGCCGACTGCATGGGCGTGCCGCTGGCCATCGGCTGCCAAACCGACATGGCGACACCGGCGCTGGCGCGCTTCGGATCGGACGCGCTGCGCCGCGAGTTCCTCGCGCCGTCGATCGCCGGCGACTGGGTGGCGGCCATCGGCGTGTCCGAGCCGCAGGCCGGCAGCGACGTCGCCGCGATCAAGACCAGGGCGCGGCGCGCCGGTGGCGACTACGTGATCAACGGCTCGAAGATGTGGATCACCAACGCCACGCAGGCCGATTGGGTGTGCCTGCTGTGCAACCTAGGCGATGGGCCTCCGCACCGCAACAAGACGCTGTTGTGCGTGCCACTGGACACGCCCGGCGTCACGCGCGGCAAGCGGCTCGACAAGCTGGGCATGCGCAGCTCGGATACCGCGCCGCTGCACTTCGACGAGGTGCGCATTCCGCAGCGCTTTCGCATCGGCGAGGAGGGCCGCGGCTTCCACTACCAAATGCAGCAGTTCCAGGAGGAGCGCCTGTGGGCCGGCGCGGCCTCGTTGGTGCTGATGGAGCGCACCATCCGGGAATGCGCCGCCTATACCGGACAGCGGCAGGCCTTCGGCGCGCCGCTGCTGGACAACCAGTACCTGCACTTCAAGCTGGCCGAACTGCAGACCGAGGTCGAGGCGTTGCGTGCGCTGGTCTACCGCGCGACCGAGCTTTACGTCGACGGGCAGGACGTGACCACGCTTGCGTCGATGGCCAAGCTCAAGGTGGGCCGGCTGCAGCGTCAGGTGGCCGATAGCTGCCTGCAGTTTTATGGCGGCATGGGCTTTGTCAACGAGACGCCGGTATCGCGCTTTTTTCGCGACGGCCGGCTGTGTTCGATCGGCGGCGGCGCCGACGAGGTCATGCTGAAAATCATCAGCAAGAACATCGGCCTGTTTCCGCGGCGCAGTTGAGCGCAACGCGGCGGCGCCGAGGAACAACAAGGAGACGGAGGATGGCTGCGATGAGATTCCGCACCTCGCTGTGCGACCTGCTCGGCATCGACTACCCGGTCATGCTTGCCGCGATGGCGCCCGACGTCTCCGACCCGCAGCTTGTGGCCGCGGTGTCCGAAGCCGGCGGCATCGGCGTGTTGGCCTGCGGCGACAAGGACCCCGACGAGATCGTGGCGCTGGCGGCCGAGACGCGCAAGCTGACCGGCAAGCCGTTCGGCATGGACATCGCGCTGCCTGCTCGCGTCGAGACCTACGGCTTCGATTTTCGCGAGGCCGCGGCGAAGGCCAAGATACCGCCGCAGCACCTCGCGTTCCGCGAACGCTTTCTGCGCGAACGCGGCATCCCCTTCGACGATGACACCAGCCGGGCCACGCCCGGCATGAGCTCGGTCGCCGCGTACAAACTGGGCGAGACCTTCAGCCGCCAGCAGGTCAAGGCCATCCTGCAGGAGCGACCCGCGCTGTTCGTCTCGGCCCTCGGCGACCCGTCGTTCATGGTGGCCGAAGCGCGTGCGCGCGGCATCAAGGTGATGAGCGTGGTCGGCAAAGCCAAGGACGCGGTCAATGTCGCGCGCGGTGGCATCGACGCGGTCATCTGCACCGGCACCGCGGCAGGCGGGCACAGCGGCGAGGTCGACGGCATGGTGCTGGTGCCGCACGTGGTGGAGCGCATCGCCCCGGTGCCGGTGGTGGCCGGCGGCGGCATAGTCGACGGCCGCGGCCTGGCGGCGGCGCTGGCACTGGGCGCGATCGGCGTCTGGGTCGGCTCGCGTTTCATCGCCAGCGAAGAGTGTAAGGCGCCGGCATGGTACAAGGCGCGCCTGGTCGAAGCGGGCGATGGCGCCACCGTGCGCAGCAAGTGGTACACGGGAAAGACCTGCCGTCATCTGCGCAGCGAGTGGGACACCGCCTGGGACGCTTCGGGCCTGCCCGCGCTGCCGATGCCCGAGCAGGCCTTGCTCAGCACGCCGATGGCGCTCGGCGCGGCGCAAGTCGGCCGCCACCTGGAGTCGGGCGTCTTCTGCGGGCAGGGCGTGGCCCGCATCGACGGCCTGCTGCCGGTGCGCGAGATCGTCGATCGCATGATCGCCGACGCGCGCGAGATCCTGCTGCGCGAGCTGCCCGCCCGCGTCAGTTGCGCCTGATACCCTGGGAGACGCCACCATGGAAGTGATCGACACGCCCAAGCGCGTCAGCAAGGTCGGCACCCTGGCGCAGGCCGCCGCGCTGATCGCCGACGGCAGCACGCTTGCCTTCGGCGGCATTCATTCGCACAACGGGCCGATGGCGCTGATCCGCGAGATCGTCCGCCGCGGCGCCAAGGGACTCAAGCTCATTGCCAACGTCAGCGCCGGCATGCCGGCCGATCTGCTGGTCGGCGCCGGCTGCGTCGACACGCTTACCGTATGCTACGTCGGCCTCGAGCACCTGGGCATGGCGCCGCGTTACCGCAAGGCGGCCGAAGAAAAACGCATCAAGGTCATCGACGGCGACGAGATCTACTACGTGCTGGGGTTGAAGGCCGGCGCGCTGGGCCTGCCCTTCGTGCCCTACCCGCCCGGCCACGAGGCGCGCGACAACCCCAAGTACGAGCCCACCTACAAGCGCACCACCGACCCATATACCGGGCGCGAGATCATCGTCTCGCCCGCGATCGCGCCCGACGTCGGAATCATTCACGCGGCCAAGTGCGATCCCTACGGCAATGTTGTGCACCTCGGCTCGGTGGTGGCCGACGACCTGATCGCCAAGGCCTCGCGCCGCACTATCGTGACCACCGAGGAGATCGTGACGCTGGAGAGCATTCAGGCCGACCCGAAGCGCACCAGCATTCCCGGCCACTACATCGACATGGTGGTCAAGGTGCCCTATGGCGCGCATCCGCTGTCGTGTCACGGCGTCTACAACCACGACGAGCCGGCGCTGATCGACTACCGCGATGCCGACATCGACACGTACCTGCGCGACTTCGTGTTCGGGCCCGGGGATCACTTCGCCTACCTGGAGAAGTTCGGCATCGAACGCCTCCTGCACCTGCGCGAATCGATTTGAGGAGCCCGGCATGCCGACCACGACGACAGCGCAAGAGTATTCGATCGGTGAGATCATGGCCGTCGCGATCGCGCGCCAGATGAAGGAGCACGACGGCGACTGGGCCGCGGTGGGCGCCTATTCGCAGTTGCCCGCGGCCGCACTGAAGCTGGCGCGCATCCTGTATGCGCCCAATCTGTGGTGGCTGGCCGGCGGGGGCGGCGCGATCAATTCGAGTTCCAGGCTGCAGACCTCGACCTCGGACCACCGTGTCCTGCGCGGCGCCGAGTACGTGATGAACATGGAGGACATCGTCGACATCGAGATGTGGCGCCACAACCGCGACAACGAGAAGATCGTGGCCGTGATCGGCGGCATCCAGATCGACAAATACGGCAGCAGCAACATGGTCTGCGTCGGCGATTACGCTTCGCCCAAGGTGCGCGGCGTGGGCACGGTCGGGCTGTGTTTCGGCGTGTCCTTCGGCATCCTCTACTTCTTTACCATGCACCACAACCCGAAGATCTTCGTCGAGCAGGTGGATTTCATCAGTTCGCCCGGTCATACCGCCGAGCGCAAGAAGCACGTGCAATCGCTATGCGTCGGACCACGGCTCGTGTACTCGCCGCTGGGCGTGTTCGACTTCGCGCCCGAGACCGGAACCATGCGCATCCGCTCGCTGCATCCCGGCGTCAGCGTCGACGAGGTGCAGGCCAAGACCGGCTTCGAGCTCATCGTCCCCGCACGGATCGCGCTGACCGAGGCGCCCACGGCACGGGAACTCGCGCTGCTGCGCACCCAGGTCGATCCGGACGGGCTACTAGGGAAGCTGCGCATCACGCGCTGAAACGCGGGCGGCGCGCGGACTGGCGCGACCTGCGCCACTTGGCCGTTGCCGGGGGCAGCAAGCCCCGCTTTGCCTCCTTGCGTTTGAACCCGCCATGCGGGAGAGCGGCGTAACCCCCGCATTCTTGCGGGATTCACGCGCCCGCAGCTTCCTTGGGCAGGAACGCGATCGTCTCGGTGAAGTCGGCGATGGTCTCGCCGCGCTGGTTGATGAGGAGGTGCCGCAGGTCCACCAGGGTGTAGCCGCGCGAGGTGGTCGCGCGCAGCCATGCTTCGCCCTCGACGTGGATCGTGTCGCCGGGGAACAGCGCGCCGCGCAGCCGTGCTTCGACGCCGGTCATGCCGCCGAACGGACCGGCGTCGCGGCCTTCGAGCACCGCATCGATGACGCCGGCCACCTGGGGCGCCACCAGGCCCATGCCGAGCGAGATGATCATCGGGCCGGGCGCGAAGCGGTCGCGGTGATCGCCCGCCATGTGAGTGCGGATATACTCCATGTCGATGAAGAAGGGCTCGTGCAGACCGATGACGTTGACGAAGGTCACGATGTCGGTCTCGGTGATGGTGCGCCGGTGCGACTTGAAGCGATGCACCTTGTTGCCCTGGGCCGGATGGGTCATGTGGTCGTCTCCTTCATGGTTTGGTGTTGATGAAATTCGTCCGCTGCGGGCGATTCCGCTGTCCCGCCGGCCTGGATGCCCGGTACAATCGAGCCCGCACCCCACGCCACATAGGAGAACAAGGTATGAACCCTGCACCCTCGCTTAGCGGCCGGATCGCCCTCGTCACCGGCGCCACGGCCTACATCGGCCGTGCCGTCGCCGTCGAACTGGCGCGGCGCGGAGCGCAGGTGGTGGTCAACGGCCGCGATCGCGCGGCCGGCGAAGCGGTAGTGGCTGAAATCGCGGCGAACGGCTGCGGCGCCGAGTTCGAGCAAGCCGACCTCGCCGACGCCGGCGCGGTGCGCGCCATGGTCGGCCGTGTCGCCGAGCGCCACGGCCGCCTCGACATCCTGGTGGCCAGCGGCGCCGGCGCGAGCGCCGATTCGCCGTCTTTCCGCCTGTTCATGGAGATGGGCGGCGCCGATTTCGAGAACTACATCCGCGCCCATTGGCTCACGCGCGCGTTTGCGATCCAGGCTGCCGCTGCGGTGATGGGCCGCCACCGCCACGGCAAGATCGTCGCCATCGGCACCGACGCGGGCCGCGTGGCGACGGTCGGCGAATCCTTCATCGGCGGCGCCACCGGCGGCATGATGCAAATGTGTCGCGTACTGGCGCGTGAGCTGGGGCGCGACGGCATCCGCGTCAACGCGGTGGCGATGAGCTACGTCTGGGACGCCAAGCCGCGCTGGGGCCCGGGCTCGCCGGCGCTCGAAGGCGGTCATGGCAAGGGCATGATCGAGAATCTGCGCAAGCGCATGCTGTTCCCGGTGCATTGCCAGGACATCGCCAACGCGGCGGCTTTCTTTGCCGGCCCCGAATCCGATGCCGTCACCGGCCAGACGCTGAGCGTCAACGGCGGTTTGAGCACGCCGGGCTGACACGAGTTCAAGGCCGACCATGCTCGGCCTTGACGGCAGCGCGGTCCACCGGGAAGCCGCCGTCGACGATCACGGTCCGGCCGGCGAAGAGTCGCGCACGCAATACGCATTGATCGACAGCTTGATTCAAAGCGTCCACTCCTCCGCTGGGTGTCATGCGCGGAGCATGAAGTTGCAATGGCCGAGCGCGATCGGTTTGTCGGGGCTCGACTGCCAGGCCTCGATGCGCAGGTTGGCCACGCGCCGCCCCTGCTTGACCATCACCACGTTGGCATAGGTGTCTCGCGGGAGGCCGGTACGCAGGTAGTCGATGTTGAAGTCGATCGTTTTCGGCAGGGTCTGGGTGTCCATTTGCCAAAGGAGATAGAACATGCCCGCACACTCCATGAAACCGCCGGTCGCGCCGCCGTGCAAGGCGGGCAGGACAGGGTTGCCGATCAGCTTCCGATCGAAAGGCAGGATGCAAGTGAACTCTTCACCCTTGATGTCGATGCGCAGATTCAGGAAGCGCGCATATGGAACCGACTGCACCAGCGGGCCCCAGTCGTTGGATACCCTGCAACTGTTCGAAATATCGGCGAACTTCATCGCGCAAGCTTTTCGTTGCTGATCAGCGTGGGCCCGTCGGTGAACATGAAGATGCCTACCGCGGTGGCTATCGGGTCGTCCGCCGACTCGTGATAGGCGCAGCCTCGGACGAAAGCCAGATCCGCCGTCATCTTGTAGCAAACCGCACCGCCCAGCACAGTTTTGTCGGGGGTAGCCGGCTTGAGATAGTCGATGCGCAGGTCCAGCGTCGCCATCAGCCGCTCCTGCGACAACTTCATGAAGATCGAGAACCCGAAGGCCGCATCAAGCAAGGCCGTGATGACGCCGCCATGCAGCACGCGCGTATTCGGGTCGCCAACCAGATTGCGCGCGTATTCCACCTTCAGCACGCACCAGTCCGACCGCACCGAATGAGGCTGCAGCCCGAGCTCCCGGTTGTAGGGGGAAACATACTCGGACTTCTCCCAGAACTCGACGAACGCCTCCAGGCTCATGGTTGGCGCCATCAACACCTCCGCGCAGTCAAACCTGAGACGCCGGCCGCGCCAATCGGGAACGAAACGCTCATGTTCACAGCCGCTTGGCCACTTCTTCGAGCATCACCTCGGTGGCGCCGCCGCCGATGGCCTCGACCCGTGCATCGCGCACCATGCGCTCGATCGCGGCTTCGCGCATGTAGCCGAAGCCGCCGTGAAACTGCTGACAGTCGTACAGCACCTCGTTGACGAGTTCGCCGCACAAGGCCTTCACCATCGACACTTCCTTCACGCAGTCGCGGCCCTGGGCGTCCAGCCAGGCGGCGTGGTAGACGAGTTGCCGTGCGGCCTCGACCTCGGCGGCGCGCATTGCCAGCCGCTGGCGGATGACCTGCTTATCCCACAGCGTGGCTCCGAAAGCGCGGCGCTGGCGCACGTAGGCCAGCGTCAGTTCGATCGCGCGCGCCGCTTCGCCCATCGCCGCTGCGCCGATTACCATGCGCTCATTCTGGAAGTTGCGCATGATCTGGTAGAAGCCCTTGTTCTCCTGTCCCAGCAGGTTCTCGGCCGGGATGCGACAGTTCTCGAACACCAGCTCGGCGGTGTCGCTGCACAGCCAGCCGCTTTTCTTCAGCGCCCGCCCGACGCGGAACCCCGGCGTGCCCTTTTCGACGATGAAGATCGAAATGCCGCGCGAGCCCTTGGCTGTCGGGTCGGTCTTGGCGCCGACGAAATAGAGGTCGCCATGCACACCGTTGGTGATGAACATCTTGCTGCCGTCGAGCACCCAGTGCTCGCCGTCGCGTACCGCGCGGGTGCGAATGCCGGCCACGTCCGAGCCGGCGTCGGGCTCGGTGACGGCGATCGCGCAGATCTTGTCGCCGCGCGTGATCGCGGGCAGGTAGCGCGCGAGCTGCGCGGGAGTGCCGAAGTTCGCCAGATGGGGCGAGGCCATGTCGGTGTGTACCGTCACCGTCGCCGCGAAACCGCCGTAGGTCGAGCGGCCGAGTTCTTCGGCGAGGATTACGCTATATACCGTGTCAAGATCGGAGCCGCCGTACCGCTCGTCGTAGCGAATGCCCAGAAAGCCCAGTTCGCCCATTTGGCGCAGCAGCGCGCGCGGCACCATGCCCGCCTCTTCCCACGGCGCTGCGTGAGGGACCACCTCCTGATCGACGAATCGGCGCAGGTTGTCGCGGAACTGCCGGCGTTGCTCATCAAAGTAGATCGCTTCGTTCATTATTTCTCCTCGGACCGCATCATCAGCAACACCGCGCCGGCGCGCACCGTGTCGCCCTCGCAGCAGCGCAACCTGGTGACCCGGCCCGCCGCGGGCGCGGCCGGCGTGTGCCGAGACAGCGCGTTGCGGGCGGCCTCACCCAAGACCTTGCGGATCCGCTGCACGTCATGCGCCCCGGCTAGAAACGGAAAATGCCGAACGGCGTCGGTTTGGCGGCAGTGCGCGAGGCGAGGTCAAGCAACAGCCCCATCACGTCGCGCGTTTCCACCGGGTCGATAATACCGTCGACCCACAGGTTCGAGGAGAAGTTGGAGGCCGGCTGAAAGTCTTCGTAGATCTTGCGCACCGGAACTTTGAAGGCCTCTTCCTCCTCGGGCGTCCACTCGCGTCCTTCGGTCTTGTTGATCTGCTTGCGCACCAGCGCCAGCACGGTGGCCGCCTGCTCCGGACCCATGATGGCCGCGCGGCCGCTGGGCCATGCGAACATCGCCGTCGGGTTGAACGGGCGGCCGCACATCGCCAGGTAGCCGGCGCCGTAAGACGCGCCGATGATGATGGTGTACTTGGGCACGTTGGCCGACGCCATCGCCGTGATCATCTTGGCCCCGGCCTTGGCGATGCCGGCCTGCTCGGCGGCGCGACCGACCATGAAGCCGGTCACGTCGGCCATGAACAGCAGCGGGATGTCGCGCTGGCAGCACAGGTCGATGAAGTGTGCCGCCTTCACCGCGCTGTCCGGGAACAGTACACCCTGGTTAGCGAGGATGCCGATCTCGTGGCCGTGGATGCGGGCAAAGCCGGTCAACAGGGTGTCGCCGTACATCGGCTTGAATTCCTGGAACCTGCTGTCATCGACGAAGCGCGCCAGGATCTCGCGCGTGTCGGTCGGGATCTTGGCGTCGCGGCTGATGATGCCGTGGATCTCGCGCGGGTCGCAACGCGGCGGCAAAGAGGGATGCCGCGTCCAGCGCGGCTTGGGCTGTTCGCCCAGGTCGCGCACGATCTCGCGCGTGATGGCCAGTGCGTGGCGGTCGTCCTCGGCAATGTGGTCGGTGACGCCACTGACGCCGCAGTGCATCTTGGCGCCGCCCAGCGACTCGGCATCCACCGTTTCGCCGGTCGCGGCAAAAGTCAGCTCGGGGCCGCCCAGGTACATGTAGCCCTGCTCCTTGACGATCACCGCCTCGTCGCACAGCGCCGGAATGTACGCGCCGCCGGCCGTGCATGGCCCCATCACCACGGCAATCTGCTGGATGCCCTCGGCCGACATGCGCACCTGGTTGTTGAAGATGCTGCCGAACTGCCCGACGTCGGGAAAGATGTTCGTCATATCCGGAAGAAACGCCCCACCGCTGTCGACCAGCGTGATGCAGGGCAGTCGATGCTGCCAGGCGATCTGCTGCGCGCGCACGTGTTTTTTGCAGGTCATGCCGTAATAGGTGCCGCCCTTCACGGTGGCGTCGTTGGCGATGATCATGCACGGGCGGCCCTGCACCAGGCCGATGCCGGTGATGATGCTGGCGCCCGGCGGCACGCCGTCATACAGGCCTTCGCCGGCGAGCATGCCGAACTCGAGGAAGGGCGACCCGGGATCGAGCAGCACTTCGACGCGATGACGCGGCAGGAACTTGTTGCGCGCAAGGTGCTTTTCGCGCGCTTTGGGCGGCCCGCCCGCAAGCGCCAGTTGACGGCGCTGTTGCAGGTCCGCGATCGCCGCCTCATAGGCCTCGCGGTTGAGCCGGAATTCATCGTCGGAGGTCGACGCGCGCGAGGAAAGAATGGTCATATACGCTGTTGCACCGATGCGTAAGGAGAAGTACTCAAGACTTGAACACCGGCGCGCGGCGCGCTTCGAACGCGGCCAGGCCTTCGCTGACATCGTCGCTGAGCAGGGCTGCACTCACCAAGTCTTCCTCCAGCTTCAAACCCGCCTGCAGCGTGCCCTCGAGTCCCTGGCGCGCGAGCCGCTTCATCGCCGCGATGCCGACGCGGCTGCGCGTGGCGAGCTTGGTGCAGTACTCGAGCGCCGCATCGCCGAGCTGGCCGGGTTCGACCACGTAGTTCACCAGCCCCCATTGCAGCGCCGTATCGGCGTCGATCCAGCGCGCGCTGAAGAACAGGTCCAGACCTCGCCGCAGGCCGACGATGCGCGGGAAGCGCTGACTGCCGCCCCATCCCGGAATCAATCCGAATTGGGCATGCTGGTCGCCGATGCGTGCGTCACGGGCGGCAAAGATCACGTCGCAGGCGAGCATCAGTTCGCTGCCGCCGGCTAGGGCAAGGCCTTGGCATGCCGCGACGACCGGAAGATCGCTCGCCTCCAGGCGCTTGAGCACGCTGTGGCCATAACCGATAAAATGCTTCAGCTTGCCGGCATCGCCGCGCAGCGACATCACCTCGTCAAGATCGGCGCCGGTGCAGAAATGCTTGCCCTGCGCCCTGATCAGGATGACGCGCACGCCGGAGCCCGGCTGTTCGAACCCGTCGACGGCGGCCTCGATGGCCGCATGACACGCCAGCGACAGGCAATTGAATTTCTCGGGGCGCGCCAGTTCGATGATGCCGACGGCCCCCAACCGGCTGAGGACTACGGGGGACGCCTGACTCATTTTTTGCTCTCCGTGGCGTATTGCACGGCCACGCGACCGATTTTCTCGCGGGCGATGATCAGCTTCATGATCTGCGCCGTGCCATCGCCGATTTCCAGGCCCATCACGTCACGCAGGCGCTGCTGGTGCGCGAGGTCCATCGACCAGCCGTAGTGGCCGAAGCTCAGGATGCATTGGTGGATCGCGTCGAAGGCGGTTTTCGGCCCCATCCACTTGACCATGGCCGCTTCCGCGGTGTGCGGCAGGCCCGCGTCGCGCAACGCCAAGCCGTGATAGCAGAGCTGGCGGCAGGCGGCGATCTGGGTCTCGAACTCGACCACGGGGAAGGTCACGCCCTGGTACTGCGCCAGCGGTACGCCGAAAGCCTGGCGCTCCTTCACGTATTCCCAGGTCTCGTCGATCGACGCCTGCGCCGCGCCAATACACTGCAGCGCGATCAGGATGCGGCTGAAGTCGAAGCCCTGCATCACCTGGGTGAAGCCCTTGCCTTCATCGCCGAACCGGTTCTCGACCGGCACCCGAGCATCGTCGAAGAACACCGAGCCGCGGCCGATGATCTTGCTGCCGACGTCGTTGAAGCGGGTGCGCTGCACGCCCTTCTGATCCAGCGGCACCAGGAACGCGCTGACGCCGCGCGCGCCTTCATCGGGCCGGCCGGTGCGCGCGAACAAAATCATGGCATCCGCCTGATCGGCGAAGGTGATCGATGTCTTCTCCCCGGAGAGCACGTACTCGTCGCCGACGCGCCGCGCCTTGACCTGCAGGTTGGCGGCATCCGAGCCGCCGCGCGGCTCGGTCAAGCCCAGACCGATGATGGCCTCGCCCGCCAGCAACCGGCCGATCCACGAGCGCGCCAGTTCGGGCCGCGCGTGGCGATGCATGATGGCCCCCATCAACGAGCCGAGCAACTGCATGTAGCTGACATTGAAGTCGCCATAGGCGATCTCCTCAGTGATGAGGCCGGCGGTCACGCCGCTCGCGCCCAGGCCGCCATATTCCTCCGGCAGATCGACGCCGATCAGGCCGAGCGAACCCATTTCCTTGAACAGCGAGCGGTCGATTCCCGGCTGCGACTCGCGCTTCTGGTAGTCGGGTCTGAGCTTGTCTCGCGCAAAGCGGCGCGCCACGTCGCGCAGCGCAATCTGATCCTGGTCGAATATCATTGGTGGTGCCTCCTGGTTGTCGGTTGCCTCGGATAAATGCCCACGATGCCGCTTGCTTGCCACCGGCAGGTCCATCATCGAGATGACCGCGGTGAACGCGAATTGCAAGGCTGGGCGGCTGCAAATAGTATAAACTATAGCGTCAAACAGGTGTTAGTTAGATCGGAACCCAGAGACTTCTCAATGCTGAACCAACATACGGCGACCTTCCCGACGCTGCTTTCCCCGCTGAAAGTCGGCGCGCACCTGCTTCGGAACCGGACACTGATGGGATCGATGCACACGCGGCTGGAGTCTCTCGACCGCCCCATCGACAGGCTGTCCCTGTTCTACGCCGAGCGCGCGCGCGGCGGCGCCGCGTTGATCGTCACCGGCGGCTACGCCCCCTGCCCCAACGGGCTGCTCGATGAAACGGCGCCCATGCTGATCACGCCCGAGCAGGCGCACACGCTGAAGCCGATCCCGCGGGCGGTTCACGCCGAGGGCGGCAAGATCATTCTGCAGGTCATGCATACCGGCCGTTACGCGAAGATCGCACAGCCGGTGGGCGCATCCGACATCCCCTCACGCATCAACCCCCGTGCGCCACGCGCGCTGAGCACCGCCGAGGTCTGGCAAATGGTCGATGACTTCACGCGCTGCGCCGAACTCGCGCAAAGCGCGGGATTCGACGGCGTCGAGATCATGGGATCGGAAGGCTACTTGCTCAACCAGTTTACGGTCACGCGCACCAACAACCGCAGCGACGAATTCGGCGGCAGCATCGAGAACCGGCATCGCCTGGCGGTGGAGATCGTGCGGCGCACGCGCACGCGTCTGGGGCCGCAGTTCTTGCTCATGTACCGTGTTTCGGCGCTCGACCTGGTCGAAGGCGGCGCCACGGCCGACGAGATCGCCAGGCTCGCTCAGGCGGTGCAAGCCGCCGGTGCGGACATCATCAACACCGGCATCGGCTGGCACGAAGCGCGCATCCCCACCATTGCCTATGTGGTGCCGCGCGCCGCATGGCGCTTCGCCGCGGCCCGGGTCAAGCGGGCGGTATCGATTCCGGTCATCGTCTCCAACCGGATCAACACGCCCGATCTGGCCGAAGAAATCCTTGCCAGCGGCGATGCCGACATGGTGTCGATGGCGCGCCCGTTCCTGGCCGACGCGGACTTCGTGCGCAAGGCGGCGCAGGGGCGGGCCGACGAGATCAACACCTGCATCGCCTGCAACCAGGCTTGCCTGGACTACATCTTCGTCGAACGGCCCGCCACCTGCCTGGTCAACCCTCGCGCCGGCCGCGAGCTGGAGTTTTCGCAGTTGCCGCCGCGTGCAGTGCGGCGCAAGGTGGCGGTGGTCGGGGCCGGCGCGGCCGGGCTGGCCTGCGCCGTGAACGCTGCCGAGCGCGGCCACGCCGTGACCTTGTACGAGGCCGAGCGCGAGATCGGCGGGCAGTTGAACCTGGCCCGCGCCGTGCCGGGCAAGCAGGAGTTCGACGAACTGCTGCGCTACTTTCGGCGTGGCGTGGCGCGTCACGGCGTCGCGCTCAAGCTCGGGGCCAGGGCCAGCGCCAAGGCGCTCGCCTCGGCCGGCTACGACCGCATTGTGATCGCTACCGGCGTGCGCCCACGCACGCCGCAGATCGAGGGTATCGGGCACCCGAAAGTGGTGAGCTATGCCGACCTGCTTTCGGGCCGGGCGAAAGCAGGCCGCCGGGTGGCGGTGATCGGCGCCGGGGGCATCGGTTTCGACGTAGCGGAGTTCCTGCTGCAAGACGAACATCGCGACGGCGCTGACGCCGCGGAGCACGCCATTGCCCGATTTCACACCGAGTGGGGCGTCGATACCTCGCCCGCGGCGGCGGGCGGCTTGAAGCCGACGGCGCCGGTCACGCCGCCCCGCGAAGTCACCCTGCTGCAGCGCAAGCCGGAAAAACCGGGGCGCAGCCTGGGGCTGACAACCGGCTGGGCGCTCAAGGCCACACTGGCGCGGCGTGACGTGCGCATGGTCTCTGGCTGCACTTACGAACGCATCGACGACGCCGGGCTGCATCTGCGCATCGACGGCCAAGCGCAGTTGCTCGTCGTCGACACCATCGTGATCTGCGCCGGGCAGGACAGCGACAACGCGCTTGCGGCAGAGTTGCGCGAGCTCGGCATCGAGCCCGAGGTCATCGGCGGGGCCGAGCGTGCCGCCGAGCTGGACGCCTTGCGGGCGATCGACCAGGGCACGCGGTTGGCGCTGGCGTTCTGAGCGACCCGGAGTTCCCTTTTTCCATTTTCCTTTCCACTTTTTTGTCAAGGAGACCATGATGAACTACGCTGACTTCCAGTTCCTGAAATTCGACGCCAAGCCCAATGGCGTGCTGCTGATCACGATCAATCGTCCCGAGGTGATGAATGCCACCAATGGCCGCCTGCATTGGGAACTGACCAAGGTCTGGGGCGTCGTCAACGATGACGCCAAGACCAAGGTGGCGGTCATCACCGGCGCCGGCGACCAAGCTTTCTCGGCCGGCGGCGATCTGGAATGGGTAGCCAAGATGGTCGGCAACCCGAACGAGATTTCCAACACGATGACCGAGGCGTCGGACATCGTCTACAACATGATGGCCTGCGCCAAGCCCATCATCTCGGCCATCAACGGCGTGGCCGTCGGCGCCGGCCTGGCCGTTGCATTTCTGGCCGACATCAGCATCATGGCTGAGGAAGCGAAGATCACCGACGGGCACGTCAAGATCGGCGTGGCCGCCGGCGACCACGCGGCGATCCTCTGGCCGCTGCTGTGCGGCATGGCCAAAGCCAAGTACTACCTGATGACGGCCGAATTCGTGGGCGGCAAGGAGGCCGAGCGCATCGGTCTGGTCAGCCTATGCGTGCCGCGCGCGGAGCTGATGGGCAAGGCGATGGCGGTGGCCGACAAGCTCGCCGCCGGCAGCCAGCAGGCAATCCGCTTCACCAAGCGCTCGCTCAACGGCTGGATGAACGTGGCGCGCCCGATTTTCGAGAGTTCACTGGCGATGGAGATGCTGTGCTTCCTGGGTGAGGACGCCGCCGAAGGCGTGGCGTCGGTGCGCGAGAAGCGTGCGCCGAAGTTCCCGTCAGCGAGCAGATAAGCGCACGGACTTTCGACCGGCTCCCGGGCGAGCGGGTGGCGCCCCAACCAGCGCGCCTGAAGCGTCCGCGGCGCGTATATTTGCCGCGATCGACACCCCAAAAAAGGAGACCAGCATGGACTTCACCTTGACCCAGGAACAGCGGATGATCCACGAGTACGGCGACCGTATCTCGAAAAAATTCGACCACGACTACTGGAGAGGCTACGCCAACAAGGGCGAGTGGCCGGCCGAGCTGTACGGGCAGATCGCGAGCGACGGCTTTCTCGGACTGATGGTTCCGGCGGCCTACGGCGGGTCGGGCCAAGGCATGATCGAGATGACCCTGTTCATGGAAGGTCTCGCGAACAACGGCATTCCGATGCTGAACCTGGTGGTCGGTCCGACGATGACGATGGGCCTGCTGGCCAAGCATGGCAGCGAGGACATGAAGCGCCGCTTCCTGCCCGACGGCTGCGCCGGCAAGATCAAGTTCTGCTTCGCCATCACCGAGCCGAACGCGGGCTCGAACTCGATGGCCATCACCACCCTGGCCAAGCCCGATGGCAGCGGGGGCTTCCGCCTGAACGGGCAGAAGGTGTTCATCACCGACGCCAACACCGCCGACTACGCGCTGGTGGTGACGCGGACCACGCGGCGCGAGGAGGTGCAGAAGAAGAGCGACGGCTTCACCTTGTTCATGGTCGACATGAAGCACAAGGGCGTCAGCAAGACGTTGATCCCGGTTTCCTTCCCGGTGCCCGAGTCGCAATGGCAGGTGTTTTTCGACGACGTGCCGCTGACGCAGGCCGACGTACTGGGGGAGGTCGGCAAGGGCTTCCGCATCCTGTTCGACACCCTCAACCCCGAGCGCATCATTCTGTCCGGCCTGTGCACGGGCATCGGCCGCTTTGCGCTGAAGCGGGCGGTGGCCTATGCCAATGAGCGCAAGCTCTTCAACAATACGCCCATCGGCGCCTATCAAGGCATCCAGCATCCGCTGGCGATCGCGCGCAGCGAGGTCGAACTGGCCTCGCTGATGGCGTTGAAGGCGGCCTGGGTCTTCGACAGCGGCCTGCCCGCGGGCGAGTTCGCCAACATGGCGAAATACGCGGCAGCCGAAGCCGGCATTCGCGCCGTGGACAGCTCGATTCAAGTCTTTGGCGGCAACGGTTTCACCAAGGAATATGGCATGTATGACTTGTACGGCCTGGTGCGATTGCTGCGCACCGCGCCGCTGAACCGCGAGATGGTGCTGAACTACATCGGCGAGCACGTCATGGGCCTGCCGCGCTCGTACTGATCGGCGCCGCGATAAGTGCGAGTTCGCGAGCGGTTGCCGCGTGGCGCGACCGGATCGCCTACGGGATCCGAACCTTTGCGAGCTTCCTCAACGCCGCCACCAGCCCGTGCCGGAAGGTGATGACCAGGACGTTGAGCCGTCCGAGAGGTCGCACGAGCTCGTCGAGAACGGCAAATAATACGCCTCCAAGCACGGGGCCGAGCAGGGTACCCATCCCTCCCAGAAGCAGCGTGACCAGCACAACGATGTCCACGCTGACGAGGGCATACTCCGTGGGACTGATGAACCCTCTGTAATAGGCGTAGATGGCGCCTACCGTCCCGAGGAGTGCCGAGCCGATGGAGGCGGCCAGCAATTTGAACAAAACGCAGCGGGATTTGCACGGACACCGCACCCGCTTTGGCGATGCCGAAATATGCAATCGGGTATTCGGCAATATTGCGCAGAAAGATGCCGATGCGATCGCCGGGGGCCACGCCGATGCCGGCAAGCGCGTTGGCGAAGCGGTTGGCGAGATCACCGAGTTCGTCGAAGCCGATGCCGCGATCGCCGGCGATCACCGCGGCCTTTGCGCCGAGCCGGCGCGCGGCCGCGCGCGGCAGGTCGCCGATGACGCGCGGCATTTTCGCGTCGGCCGAAGCGGTGATCATCCTTTCCCCGGCTTTCGCAATCAGGCCCTGAGCGGGCGCAAACTCATCTGTTCCGCGTCCACGCGGGCTTGGCTGCGCACCTCGTCGAATTTTCGCTGGTCACTCATGTTGCCTTCCTAGCCCATGAATGTGTTGCTCAAAGACGCCGATACCGACAGGTGAACTGTAACGCAAGCTCGGTTCGAAGCGCCACCCCCGCCCGCGCGCAGACGGGTCGCACCCCGTTGCGGTTCAACCTCCCGTAAGCACCGGCACCAAGGCGATGCGGTCGCCGTTGTGGACCGCGGCGTTGCGCTCGCTAGCCACCACCATCTCGCCGTTGACCGCCATGTTGAGGTGCCGGTCTTCGAGCGCCTCCGCGGCTTCCGGGAGCTTGCGCTTGA
The DNA here is from genome assembly GCA_004298385.1 of Betaproteobacteria bacterium. Taxonomy (GTDB): domain Bacteria; phylum Pseudomonadota; class Gammaproteobacteria; order Burkholderiales; family SG8-39; genus 2-12-FULL-64-23. The sequence goes on from SCTX01000050.1 coordinate 65,128, forward strand.
GCGCCCGGCGCAGCTCGATGACGTTGGATACCGGCTCGTCGATGATGACGGCCTGCTCCGGCGCGCCAGGTACCCGGTGGTGAAACTCCACCCGCACCGCAAACCCGGTCGCGACCCTGGAGAGCTTCTCGTGCCAGGCGAGCTGGGGTACGCCTTCGCTGTTTAGCCCGGTAAGCGCGTAGAAGCGCGCTTTCATGGCCTCGAACTCGGTCCGGTCGACTTTCTCGCCCTTGAACGGACCGACCCGGATGTGTTCCTCGAACCAGCGCGGGGGCAGGGTGTCGTCCGCGGCGCGCAGTCCGATGCGGAAATTGATGAGGCGTTCGATGCCGGCGACATTGCGTCCGGTCTCTTCCAGTTCCGCGGCCGTGAAGGTCTGCCCGGTGAGGCAGCGCAGCGGCTCGCCGAAATCGTCCAGGCCAGGCAGCGAAGGCGAGTTCATGAACTTGGTGGTCATGCGGCACATGCCCACCGAATCGCCCACGGCGTAGGTGTTCTCGACCCTGCGCACCGCGTATTCCTTGCCCTCGTAGCTGTTGGGCTCCCCCGACACGGGACCGCCATAGAGGGCGGCCTTGAACTCCGGATCGTCGTTGATGCGCGCGTTGATCTCCATTGCCACGCGGTTGCGCAGATGGTCAAAGCCGCGGGTGGCAACCGAGAGTCCCAGCGCGAACGCCTTGAGGACGCGGGCATCGTGATGATCGGACTGAAACAGGCCCTTCACCGTCACGCGGTAGCGCAGTGCCTCCCGCGGATATTTGCCGCGCTCCACCGCCCGGGCCGAATCCGCGATCACGTCGCCGAAGCCCTCGCGCCTGGCGGTCATCTGCAGCAGCTTTTCCACCGCCTCCATATTGCCCCAGGTAAGGTCGAGGCCGCCGGTCTGCTCCTGGGTGATGATGCCACGCTGATACAGTTCCATGGCCCAGCCGATGGCGCCGCCGGTGCCGGAGGAGTCCAGCCCCAGATCGTTCAGCAGGTTGTTGAGCCGGAGCAGATGTTCTGGGTCCTTGATGCCGATGTTGGGGCCGAACTTGCCCATCGTCGCGCCTTCGGGGCCGTCGCCCCGGTCGTACTTGTCGTAGACGCCATCGCCCTTGATGCCCTTGTAGTTCTTGGGACGCTGATGCACCAATTCAGCCTGGGCCTGGTCGTAGCTGGCGTTGCCCTTGAGGCCCTTGAGCGAGCCCGCGCCCCAGCCACCCTTGCCCTCAGGGGTGAGGTCATTTATGGCGCGGCAATGCACCGGACACTTGTGGCAGCCGTCCATGCCGCTGCGGTACTGATCGAAATTGTCCGCGTCCAGGTCCTCGGTCCACGTAGTGTCCTGGTAGTTGCGGGTGACGAGCACGCCCAACAGCCGGGTCGGCCGGTAGAGGAACTGGGTACCCACCTTCTTCAGCACGTTCTTGATCACGCTGGTGGAAGTGATCTGCTTACCGATTGCCTTGTTGGCAGCCTTCATGTCGTGGACAGGCATCATCTCCGGGAGCTTGCCCTGGACCAGAATACCCTTGAGCCTCAGCGACCCCATCTTGGCGCCGCCGCCGCCTCTGGCCCAGATGGCCTTGACTCCGCCCATGATTCCGCTGCTCAAGGCCAGGTTCTCGCCCGAAGTGGCGATGCGCACCAGCGCCATGTCCTTGCGCTCGGTGCAATCGAAATCCTTCTCGACTGCGTGGCAGGTGTCCATGTTGTTGAGACCCAGATAGCCGCTTGCGTCGTGGAAGCTTATTTTGTCCAGCGCGATTCGCAGCAGCGTCCATTCACTCGCCTTGCCGTAGAGCACGATGTGATCGTAGCCGTGGCGCTTCACATAGGTCGGGAAGCAGTCGCCGCCATTGTTGTCCATGATGGCGTAGCTGTCGGGCGAGACGCTGGTGAAGTTTCCGCGAGTACCGGCGGGTATGCTGCCGGTGAGCACGCCGGCGCCGAAAATCAGCGGAATTTCCGGATCTAGCGCCTCGCGGCCTTCCTCCAGCAGGTTGTAGAGCAGGAACATGTTCGCGCCGCGCCCGCCGAGGAAGGTGCGCAGCACTTCCAGCGGCAAGTACGCTCGGCGCGTCTGGCGACGTTCCAGGTCCACGAATAGCACGGCCCCCTGGTTGGGGTATTGCGGGGAAGGGTGCATGCGCTGCACCAGCCGTTCCACTCTTTCTCTGATTCCCATGTTCACCATGCTCAAAAAAAGCTAACCGAGCCGATTGCGAAACTCGAGGCACGAGAGGATTTTTCCGCGCCGAGCGTCATTTCACCAGTGGACAGCCGCCATCCTTCAGCGAACGGAACGCCTCGGCCGCGGGAATGGTGGCGCGAAGCTTGTAGTAATCGCCCGCATATTTCGATTCCTGGGGCTTCTTCACCTCGAACAGATACATGTTGTGGACCTTGCGGCCGTCGGCGCGCACCGTACCCTTGCCGAACAGTTTGTCATCAGTCGGCGTCGCCTTCATCCGTGCCACCACCGCCTTGCCGTCCGCGTCACTCTTGAGCGTCGCGACGGCCTTGAGGTAATGGGTCACCGCCGAATAGACGCCGGCGTGCACCATCGTCGGAAACTTGCCGGGGAACTGCGCTTGGAATTTCTTGGCGAACGCGCGGTTGGCGTCGTTCGCATCCCAGTACCACGACTCAGTCAGCACCAGGCCCTGCGCCGTCTGCAGCCCGAGCGCATGCACGTCGCTCATAAACACCAGGAGCCCGGCAAGCTGCTGGCCGCCCTTGACGATGCCGAACTCGGCGGCCTGCTTGATCGAGTTGATGGTGTCGCCGCCGGCATTGGCGAGCCCGATGACCTTGGCCTTCGAGGCCTGCGCCTGCAGCAGGAACGACGAGAAATCGGCGCCCGGGAACGGGTGACGGACCTTGCCGAGGACTTTGCCGCCGTTTGCCTCGACTACCGCCGCAGTGTCGCGCTCCAGCGCATGTCCAAAGGCGTAGTCTGCCGTGAGGAAGAACCAGGTATCGCCGCCGGTCTTCACCATCGCCTTGCCGGTGCCGTTGCCCAGCGCCCAGGTATCGTAGGTCCAGTGGATCGTATTCGGCGAGCACTTCGCGCCGGTGAGATCGGACGCCGCCGCGCCCGACACCAGGAGCACCTTGTTCTTCTCGCGGGTGATCTCGCTGATGGCGAGCGCCACCGACGAGGTCGGCACATCGACGATGACATCGACCTTGTCCACGTCGTACCACTGGCGCGCGATGCTGGAGCCGACGTCGGGCTTGTTCTGGTGGTCGGCGCTGATGATCTCGACCTTGATCCCCTTGGCGGCGGCGCCGAAATCCTCGACCGCCTGGCGCGCAGCGAACACCGAGCCTTGGCCGGTAATGTCGGAATAAAGACCGGACATGTCGTTCAGTACTCCGATCTTGACGATGCCGTCGGAAATCTGCGCCTGCGCCCCGGTGGCGAAATGCGCGGCGGCGAGCGCCAGCGAAGCGGCCAGCAATGCACTGCGTTTCTGCAACATGGTGGGTCTCCTCTTGTGAAAGTTGATAATGCTTTCTTGCTTTCTCGTTCAGACGCCGAGATAGTCGTGGACCTTCCGCCGGTTCGGAAACAGCGCAATCGTGTGGTTAACGTCCCTTCCACTGCGGCTTGCGCTTGGCGACGAAGGCGTCGATGCCTTCCTGCGCGTCTTCGGCCATCATGTTGCAGGCCATCACTTCGCTTGCCAGCTCGTAGGCCTCCTCCAGCCCCATTTCCAGTTGCCGGTAGAACATCTGCTTGCCGGCCTTGATCGCGACCGGCGTCTTGGCGAGGATCGAATCGGTCAGTTTCTTGATTTCCGCGTCGAGTTGCTCCAGCGGCACTACGCGGTTGACCAGGCCGCGC
>SCTX01000051.1 GCA_004298385.1 Betaproteobacteria bacterium
GAAGTACCACTGGTCCAAGAACGACGTGGTGCAGCTCCCGTTGCGCGTGAAGGGCAACACGGCGCAACACTTCAACACCGACCCGGACAACCGCGTCATGCTCATTTGCTGCGAGCCCAATGGTTTCCAGTCGGCCTGGGTGGACCGGGGCACCGGCTTAGAGCAGTTGGAAGTTTCGCCCGATTACAAGGCGGCGTAGCACCGCCAAGGACTCCATGGGTACACTGGAGCCGGGATTTCGGCCCTCTGCCCTCTGCAATAGGAGATTTTGACATGCGTATCAAGCTCAGCGTGGACCGCGTGAAGTCCGAGCTTACCAACGTGGCGAGCCAGAGTCTGGTCCACCTGGACCCCGCGGCCATGGAAACCCATAGCCTCAAAACGGGCGATGTCATCCAGATCAGCACCGAGTCCACCAAATACCCCATTCCCGCCCGCATCGGGGAGTGCTACGCTGAAGACCGGGGCACCGGCCTCATCCGTCTCGACCGCTTTCTGCGCACCGCCACCAAGGCCAAGATCAACCAGCAGGTGGAGATCCAGGCCGTCCCCGTCGCCGCGGCGCTGGAAAGCGTGACGCTGATGCCACCCATCGACGTCTCCACCGCCCACCACCTGATCGAACACTTGCAGGAAGGCTTCATCGCCAACCGCACCCCGCTCGGGCGAGGCTCCGTGGTCTATGCCACGTTCCATGATTCGGTAGCCGGTACCACCTACAAGGTGATGAAGTGCCAGCCGGAGCTCGGGATCGTTTCGGAGAAGACCAAGATCCACCTGGACGTCCCGTCGATCGGCGGCATCACAGTCGACCAGGAGTTGACCTTCGAGGACGTGGGGGGCATGCAGAAGGAAATCAAGCTGGTGCGCGAGCTGGTGCAGCTCCCCCTGCAGTTTCCCCAGGTCTATCGCCAGCTCGGCATCGTGCCCCCGCGCGGCATCCTCTTCTACGGACCCCCGGGCAGCGGCAAGACTTATCTCGCCCGCGCCGTCGCCAACGAGGTGAACGCCGGGTTCTATTACATCAACGGACCCGAGGTGGTGGGCACCATGTTCGGGGAAACCGAAGCCAACCTGCGCAAGATATTTGCCGAGGCGGCGCATCATGCCCCCTCCCTGGTGCTCATCGACGAGTTGGACGCCATCGCGCCTCACCGCGAAAAGTCGGGATCGCAATCCGACGTGCGCATGGTGACGCAGTTGCTGTCGTTGCTCGACGGCCTGATGAAAGTGGATGGGCTGGTCGTCATCGGCACCACCAACCGGGCGGGCGCCATCGACGTGGCCATGCGGCGTCCCGGGCGCTTCGACCACGAAATCTTCATCGGCCCGCCGGGCGCCGACGGACGGCTCGACATCCTCAATATTCACACGCGCGAGATGCCCCTTGCGGATAGTGCGCTCCAGCACCTCCCCCACGTGGCCTCGGTCACCCACGGCTTCGTCGGCGCCGACCTCATGCAACTGTGCCGCGAGGCGGGATTGAACGCCTTGCGCCGCAGCTCCTCCGGGTTGCTCGATCACCTGGCGGCGTTCCGCTTCCGCGAGGATATGCTGGAAGTGGAAGCGCGCGACTTCGATGACGCCCTCACCAAGATCCGGCCCTCGGCCATCCGCGAGGCATTCGTCACCATTCCCAACGTTTCCTGGGCGGATGTGGGCGGACTGACCGAGGTAAAGGAGCAGTTGCGCAATTCCGTGGAGCGGCCGCTGAAGCAACCCGAGGCGTTCCGCGCCGCCGGGGTGACGCCGCCCACCGGCCTCCTGCTCTACGGCCCCCCGGGCACCGGCAAGACGCTGCTGGCCAAGGCCCTGGCGAAGGAGTGCGGCGTCAACTTTCTCGCCATGGATGGGCCCGAGGTGTTCACCAAGTGGCTGGGGGAGTCGGAGGAAGCGATCCGTCACATCTTCCGCGTGGCGCGGCAGCTCGCGCCGAGCATCGTGTTTTTCGATCAGTTGGATGCCCTGGCCCCGCTGCGTGGCGCGGACTCCGGCTCGCGCACCACCGAGCGGGTGGTGAATCAGCTTTTGGCCGAGCTGGACGGCATGGAATCGATGCAAGGCGGCGTCACCGTGATTGCCGCCACTAACCGCATTGACCTGGTGGACCCCTCGGTGGTGCGCCTGGGCCGGCTGGGGATGCATCTCTACATTCCCTTGCCGGATTACGACGACCGGGTGAAAATCTTCGCCATCGAGGCGCGCGGGCTGAAATTCAAAGTGAACGCGGAACAGCTTTTCGCGAGCCTGGCCCAGCAGACGGAGGGCTGGTCCGGGGCCGATATCCACGGGGTGTGCGTGCAGGCACGTATGAACGCGCTGAAACGCACCGATTACAAGGAGATGCCGCCGCTTACCGAGGCCGACTTCGCCTCCGCCATCCACCAGTTGGGCGCGCCGAAGCCCGAGGGGAAACGATTGGCGGCGGTGTGAGGCGCTCGCATACACGGTCGCCCGGCGCCCGGCCGCCGGCCCGGTTCGCCGCTCCGCGTCGGACGCTTGAGTAGTATTCCCTGTTTCCAAACTCAAGAGATCTCTGACGCGCCCTGCATATGGACCCGCTGCCCCACGACTGGTTCGCCCTGCTTGCCCTCGTGTTCACGCTGGGGCTCAAGCACGGCTTCGACGCCGATCACCTCGCCACCATTGACGGACTCACCCGCTTCAATGCCGGAAGGCGCGTGGCGCGCTGGTGCGGCTTTCTGTTCTCCCTGGGTCACGGCATGGTGGTCATGGTCATCGCGGTGGCTGTGGGCGCGCTCGCCCGAACCTGGCATGCGCCGCGATGGGTGGATGATCTGGGCGCCTGGATCGCCATCGGCTTTCTTACCGTGCTTGGGGTCCTGAATCTCGCCGCCGTGCTCTCCGCGCAGCCTCACGAAGTGGTGCGCCCCGTCGGCCTCAAGGGCCGGCTGCTGGGACGGTTCGCCCGCACCGCCAACCCGTTGCTCGTCGCGTTGGTGGGCGCGCTGTTTGCCCTGTCCTTCGACACCCTGAGCCAGGCCGCGCTGTTCGCCTTGACCGGAACCCAATTCGGCGGCGTCGCGCACTCGGCACTGCTGGGCCTGCTGTTCACGGCGGGCATGATGGTGACCGACGGGGTGAACGGCCTGTGGATAGCGCGCCTGCTGCGCCGGGCCGATCTACTCGCCTGCGTGGCGTCCCGGGTGATGGGTCTGGCGGTGGCGGGACTGAGCCTGCTGGTCGCCGCCCATGGCGCCCTCAAGTATTTCTCCCCGGCGGTGGACAGCTTCAGCGAAGGCAGGCAATTCGCCTTCGGTTTGGTCGCGGTGGCGATTCTCGCGATTTCCTTCCTCGCCGCCGTCCGTTTGGCGCGCGCCCCGGCCTCGGCGCGAAGCTAGCATCATGAAGATGAAGATGTTTTCCGGGAGCTCGGGCTACGCAGACCGGATCGTCCCGATGCTGGACCACTCATCATCATGGCACGCCGTGTATTGCCGCTTATGAGTGTTTGGTCGGCACAGTTGATAAAAAGCGGTGATGAGTGCTTAATACCGCGGTAAATTAATCGATTCGGACATCGTCCGTGTGCCGCGATCGATCGTCGTATCGGGGTCGATGGCGGAGTAAGAGCAACGAACAGGAGAAAACGCAAGTGACATCCGCACAGTTATCCACGCTCGGCAAGGCTTCGCGTGAGAGCAAGTTCTGGAATCAATACACCGAGACCATGCCGCGCGACAAGATTGACGCGCTTCATCTGCACCGGCTGCAGGGTTTGGTCCACTACGTGTATGAGCGCAGCCCGTTCTATCGGAAGAAATTCGACAGTATCGGGCTGAAGCCGGAGGATATCCGAACGCTGGAAGACTACAAGCGCAAGGTTCCGCTCTCTGACAAGAGCGAATTCATCGATCTGCAACTGGCCGATCCGCCCTACGGCCCGACGCTCGCATTGCCGCTTGAATTCGTCGCCCACCACGCCGAGACTTCGGGCACGAGCGGCAAGCCGCTCTCCCTCCCGTTTTCGATGTACGACACGGTTCGTTACGGCGAATCCTGGGTCTATGGGTTCTGGGGGCTCGGAATTCGGCCCTCGGATTCGTTTTATTTTGCGTTTGGGTGGGGAAATTTCGCCGGCTTCTGGAGCGCCTACTGGGGCGCGCGACGGCTGGGCTGCCGGGTAATCTCCGGCGGAGGACTGGATACCAAGGGCCACATCAACGCGATCATGCGCTTGCGGCCGACCGTCCTGATCTCTACGCCGACCTTCGCCCTGCGCATGGCGACGGTCGCGGCGGAAATGGGGGTCGATCTGGCCAGTTCGTCGGTCAAATATACCTATCACGCCGGCGAACCGGGACCGACCGCGCTGCCGGCGATGCGCGAGGCGATCGAGAAAGCATGGGGGGCCAAGGCGGGCGAGCTGCTGGGCGTCGCCGAAGTCGATGCCATGGCGCCGGGGTGCCCCAACGGTGACGGCGTGCATCTGAACGAAATGAACTGCTTTGCCTGGTCGATGGATCCCGACACCGGAGCGGAGGTCGCCGACGGCCAAATCGGCGAGAACATCGTCACCGGTTTTGCCAGTACCACGCAGCCGCTTCTCAACTATCGAACCCACGACCTGGTTCGCCGCAGGTCCGGTTGTTCCTGCGGCCGCACCTGGACGAAGTTCGAGGGCACCGTGCTCGGCCGCACGGATTTCATGGTGACGGTCCGTGGTACTAACGTCTACCAGACTGCGGTCGAGAATCTGATCGGCCAACTGCCGGAGATCAGCAATTCCTACGAGCTGGTGCTCACGCGCGAGGAGGACAACGACGTCATGACCGTCCGGTTCGAGCCGGTGAAAGCCCTTGCCGACAGGCGCGACGCATGGGACGACATCGCCAAGCGGCTGAGCGACCGTATCCATGCCGCCCTGCACGTGCGCCTGCGCACCGTTTCCGTTCCACCGGAAAGCCTGCCGCGCTACGAGCTCAAGACCAAACGCATCATCGACGAGCGCCCGAAGGGATTCCGCCGCGCGCTTGATCGCTAGAGAGGACATTCATGGACATGAACGAACAAATCGCCCGCATCAACGAGGCACGCGCGCTGATTGCCGCGGCCATGAAAAACTGCGACCTTCCGCAGATCGAAATGATGCTGCGCAACGCCGACATGGAGCTCCACTGGGCGCTCTGGAACCTCGGCGTTGTAGTGTCGCATCGCCCGGAACTGGAGCGCGCGATTTCTTAGGATTGAACGCCTCCGGGCACGTCGCGGGACGGACGACGATAGACTGGAACTAGACTACATGTACTGGCCGCTATCGACCCGAACCCGGGTGAACAGCGGCCCCAGCTTCCCTTGTCGCGCCAAGCAGTGGATCGTCCCGATCCGGGCACTCATCGTCATGACACGCCGTGGATTGCCGTTTATGCTTATGCGTCTCCGGTCGCCAAGCGCATTAGATAGCGCATTGGAATAAACCTTGGAATAGACTTTTGAATAGACTTTTGATTGACATGGGCGCGTCGCTGACCTACAATTACGCCCTTTTGCGCGAAGCCGTTTACCCCATGAAAACATTTTCCGCGAAGCCGCATGAAGTCAAGCGCGACTGGTTCGTGATCGATGCCGCCGACAAGGTGCTCGGACGTGTCGCCACCGAGGTAGCCCGGCGCCTGCGCGGCAAGCACAAGGTCATCTACACCCCGCACGTGGATACCGGCGATTTCATCGTCGTGGTCAACGCCGCCAAGTTGCGGGTCACCGGCGACAAGTCCGACGACAAGACCTATTATCGCCACAGCGGCTATCCGGGCGGCATTTCCCAGACCAGTTTCGGCAAGATGCAGGCGCGCTTTCCCGGACGCGCGCTGGAAAAGGCGGTCAAGGGCATGTTGCCCAAGGGGCCGCTGGGCTATGCCATGTTCAAGAAACTCAAGGTGTACGCCGATGGCGAGCATCCGCACGTTGCACAGCAACCCAAAGCGCTGGAGATCTAAGCAATGGCTGAAACCAACCACAATTACGGCACAGGCCGCCGCAAGACCTCGGTGGCGCGCGTGTTCATCAAGCCCGGCAAGGGCAAGTTCAGCGTGAACGACAAGACGCTCGACGACTATTTTGCCCGCGAAACCGGCCGCATGGTGGTGCGCCAGCCGCTGGTGCTGACCGATCATCTGCAGACTTTCGATATCAAGGTGAACGTGAATGGCGGCGGCGAATCCGGCCAGGCCGGTGCGGTGCGTCACGGCCTCACCCGCGCGCTGATCGAATATGACCCCGCGCTCAAGCCTGCGCTGTCCAAGGCCGGGCTGGTGACGCGTGATGCGCGCGAGGTCGAACGCAAGAAAGTGGGCCTGCACAAGGCGCGGCGTGCAAAGCAGTTCTCCAAGCGGTAACCCTCGCCCAAGGAAGCAAGACAAAGCCGCCCTTCGAGGCGGCTTTTGTTTTTTTGCGGGCGTATTGATCGACTGTTAGACTAGAAACGCTCTGATCAAGTCGGTGACGCAATCAGAGCTTCCTTTTAATCGGGGAATTTACGCCCAGAAGGTTTCGATCCCCTTTCCTCGGTCCCGCTTCCTCGGTCCCGCTTGACGGGAGACGGGAGAGGGAAGACGGGAAAGTCCCCTTGGGGGACGCCCCGAAGGAAGTCCCCTTGGGGGACAAGGGGGCCGGGTGGGAAGGGAACGGTCTCACCCTTTCCTTAGGCCCCTTGTTCAAACCAGTACTAGGCATCACCTACGGAGCCGCAAATGATCAAAATCGGCGTGGTCGGAGGCACTGGATACACCGGCGTAGAGCTGTTGCGCATACTGGCGCAGCATCCGCAGGCTGAACTGCGCGCAATCACCTCGCGCAAGGAAGCGGGCTTGGCGGTGAGCGAGCTTTTTCCCAGCCTGCGCGGTCACGTCGATCTCGCCTTTTCCGACCCCGCCGTGGCCGCGCTGGATCAATGCGACGTGGTGTTCTTCGCCACGCCCCACGGCGTCGCCATGAACGATGCGCGGCGCTTACTCGACGCCGGGGCGCGCCTTATCGATATTTCGGCCGACTTCCGCATCCAGAACGTGGCCGAATGGGAGAAATGGTACAAGGTGAAGCACGCCTGCCCAGAACTGATCCCGCAGGCAGTCTACGGCCTGCCCGAAGTCAACCGTGAGGCGATCCGCAAAGCGCGCATCGTCGCCAACCCGGGCTGCTATCCGACTGCGGTGCAGCTCGGTTTGCTGCCCCTGCTCGAAGCGCGCTCGGTCGATGCCGGGCATCTGATCGCCGACGCCAAGTCGGGGGTGAGCGGGGCGGGGCGCAAGGCGGAGACGCACATCCTGTTCTCTGAGGCCTCCGATAATTTCAAGGCTTACGCCGTGCCGGGGCATCGCCACGGGGTGGAAATCGTGCAGTGCCTCGCGCACATCATCGGCAGCGACATCGGCCTGACGTTCGTGCCGCATCTGACCCCAATGATCCGCGGCATCCATGCCACGCTGTACGCGCGCGTCACCCGCGAGCTCGATTTTCAGAAACTGTACGAGGAGCGCTACGCGCGCGAGCCCTTCGTCGACGTGCTGCCGGGAGGCAGCCATCCCGACACGCGCTCGGTGCGCGCCGCGAACACCTGCCGCATTGCCGTGCATCGGCCCCAGGGCGGGGACACCCTGGTGGTGCTCTCGGTCATCGACAACCTGGTCAAGGGAGCTTCGGGCCAGGCGGTGCAGAACATGAACCTCATGTTCGGCCTGGACGAGTCGCTGGGCCTCGGCCAGGTGCCGGTTCTTCCGTAGTCGCCGCGATGCCGCCGAACCTGCTGAAAAAATTCCGCCAACGTTTCGGCATCTCGGCGCCGCGCATGACGGTAACGACCCATGTCGCCTGGTACTGGCGCATGCTCGGCCTTGTCGCTGTGCTGTCCTGTTCGCTCGCCCTGGCCGCGTGGATGTACGATGCTGGGCGGCGTTTCGCCGGATTCGACCGCAGCGAGGCCGAACAGGAGTTGTCGCAGTTGCGCGAAAGCGTCGGCAAGCTGACGCAGGAAACCGCGAGCCTTCACGCCAACGTCAACGCGAGCGAAAGCAAGCTGCAGATCGAGCGTGCCGCGCAGACCCAGTTGGGGCGCCAGGTGAAGGCGCTGGAGGACGAAAACGCGCGGCTGAAGGAGGATCTGGCGTTTTTCGAGAACCTGATCCCGGGCGAGCACCGCGACAACACACTGTTGATCAACCGCTTCCGCGTCGATCCGGGGGCGCTGCCGGGCGAGTTTCGCTACCGCTTGCTGCTGTTGCAGGGCGGCCGGCGAGACAAGCCGTTCCAAGGCAATCTGCAGTTACTGGTGACTCTGCAGCAGGACGGCAAAGCTGCTATTATTGCACTTCCCGAAGAAGGGGCGGCCCCGGCTTATAAGATCAGTTTCAAGTACTTCCAGCGGGTCGAAGGCACGTTCCGGGTGGCGCCGGGCGCCCGCGTCAAGATGGTGCAGGTGCGAATTTTCGAAGGCGGCTCCACCCAGGTGCGGGCGACGCAGAGCTTCAATCTATCTTAGATAGCCGTCACAAGCGTCTCGTGACAGCTTCTGGTTTAGGAGAGCGCGAGGGGGATGCGCCCCGAAGGTCTCGATCCCCCTTGAGGGGAAAGTCTCCTCGGGGGATATTCCCTCGCTTTGTCAGAACCGTGATTGGGGGGGGCAGTTCATGTTCCGCAAAAAGGCGAACAAGCCGCAAAACCGCATCGACAGCCTGATCGGCGCCGGCACCAGGATCGAAGGCAATATCACCTTTTCCGGCGGCCTGCGCGTCGATGGCGAGATCAAGGGCAATGTCATTGCCGCTGGGGACCAGCCGAGCACGCTGGTGGTGAGCGAGCAGGCCAGCATCGACGGCGAGATCCACGTCTCCCATCTGGTGGTGAACGGGTCCATAAACGGGCCCGTCTATTCCGCGGAATTTCTCGAACTTCAGGCCCATTCCCGCGTCAAAGGCGATGTGCAGTACAATACGCTGGAAATGCACCTCGGTGCCGTCGTGGAAGGCCGCCTGGTGCACAGTTCCAGCGTCACCGAGGGCGGCAAGACGGTGGAACTGAAGATTGCTTCGCGCAATTGAGCGGGAACGTGGTGGTTAGACTATTTTAGGAGTAAAAACATGAACGCAGTAGCAGAGATGCCGGCCCCGTTGCTGTTCACCGACAATGCGGCGAACAAGGTGAAGGAGTTGATCGAGGAAGAGGGCAACAACGACCTCAAGCTGCGCGTATTCGTCAGCGGCGGCGGCTGTTCCGGCTTCCAATACGGGTTCACCTTCGACGAAGTAAAGAACGACGATGACACCGCAATGGAGAAAAACGGAGTCACCCTGCTGATCGATGCGATGAGCTACCAGTATCTGGTCGGTGCGGAGATCGATTACCAGGAAGGACTCGAGGGCGCGCAATTCGTGATCAAGAATCCGAACGCGACCAGCACCTGCGGCTGCGGATCGTCTTTTTCCAGCTAAGGCGCGAGCCTGGCTGGTCGAACGGGAGCTGCGGCTCCTGTTTTTTTGGGGGGTGGTACCTCAGAGGGTTGGCTACGCGGGGTAAATTGCCCCCAGCACGCGCCCGGCGCCGGCGCCGGTGACTGCCGGCAGGTTGCCCGGTTTGCCAGCTAGCGTTTGCTTGGCCAGCCAGGCAAAGGCGATGGCCTCAACCCAATCCGGATCTATCTCCAACGCCGCCGTGGTGGCGATGTGGCATCGGGACAGGTTCTGACGCAGGCGCTCTAGTACGCAGAGGTTGTGCGCGCCGCCGCCGCAGACATAAATTTCATCCGCTTGCGGGCAGTACTGGTCAACTGCGTCAGCGATCGAACGGGCGCTGAGCTCGGCGAGCGTGGCTTGAACGTCCCGCGGTGCCGCTTGCCCTAGCGAAAATTTTTCCAGCCAAGCGGCATTGAATAGATCCCTGCCGCAGCTTTTGGGCGGGCGCGCCGCGAAGTACGGCTCAGCCAGCATCGCCGCCAGCGGCCCGGCCAGCACCGAACCTCCGCGTGCCCAGGCACCAGCGTCGTCCTGGTCTTTGCCTAGATGCTGATGGATCCACAGATCGAGCAGCACGTTGCCCGGGCCGGTGTCGAAACCTGTGACTGCACCGCGCGCCGGCAGATCGGTCAGGTTGGCGATGCCGCCGATATTGACGATGACGCGATGTTTGGCTGCGGATCCGAACGCGGCGACGTGAAAGGCCGGAGCGAGCGGCGCGCCCTGCCCCCCGGCGGCGATGTCGCGACTGCGGAAATCCGCAACCACGCTGATGCCGGTAAGCTCGGCGAGCAGTGCCGGGTTGCAGATCTGCAAGGTGTAGCCGGCGTCCGGGCGGTGGCGGATGGTCTGACCATGGCAGCCGATGGCTTGTGCAGCGGTAGGCGCGATGCCGGCCCGATCGAACAGCGCCAATACTGCCTCGGCGTACAGCCGTGTTAGCTCATTGCCGGCCCTTGCGGCGCGATCCAGTTCGTTCGGCCCCGGCGCCTGTAGCGCGTGCAGTTCGGCCTTGAGCGGGCCGGGGAGGGGCAGATAGGCGGTGTCGAGCACGACTGCGCGGTCGGACGCGAAATCGACCAGCGCCGCGTCCACGCCGTCCAGGCTGGTGCCCGACATCAATCCGACGAACAGGTCGCGCGCAGTCACGCGAAGCATGTGCTCCGAGGCGATTTCGGAATTATCGCAATGGCCTCGGAGCTAGGGGAGCATGAGGGAGCGAGGAACGGGTGGGGCACTTTCGCTACTACCTGGATCCCTTCATCTTGAAATCACTACTTACTCGAGCAGTGCCAAGTTGGTATGCCTGAGCAGGTTCAGCTCTGCCGCGAGCGGCGCGGACGCCCTGCTAAATGCCGCCAACTGCGGGGCGGGGATCGGCAGCGCCGCAGGCAGCGCGACCGTGAGCGGATTGCGCACCTGGTTGTTGACGCGGAACTCGTAATGCAGATGCGGCCCGGTTGCCCACCCGGTCTGGCCCACACGTCCGATCACGTCGCCTTGTAGCACCTTCGCGCCCTTGCGCAGGCCGCGGGCGAAACCGCTGAGGTGGGCATAGGAGGTGCTGAAGCCGCCCTGGTGCTTGAGCATGATGAAATTGCCGTAGCCGCTCTGTCTACCGATGGACTCGACCGTTCCGTCCGCGGTGGCCTTGACGTGGGTGCCGATTGGCGCCGCGTAATCGATGCCTTTGTGCGCGCGCCACTGGTGCAGGATCGGGTGAAAGCGCATGGCGAAGCCGGAAGTGATGCGGGAAAACTCGAGCGGCGAGCGTAGGAAACTCTTGCGTAGATTCTTGCCCTCGGGCGTGTAATAGCCGCCCTTGCCTTCGGCGTCCTGGAACCAGACCGCGCGGTAGCTCCTGCCCTGGTTGATGAACTCGGCGGCGAGCAAGCGTCCGGTCTTTATGGCGCGACCCTCGTGATAGAACATCTCGTAGATCACGGTGAATTTGTCGCCGCGGCGCAGGTCGCGGTGAAAATCGATATCGCCGGCAAATACGTCGGCGAGTTGGGTGGCAACATTGTCCGAGAGGCCGGCCGCGTCGGTGGCCGCAAATAGCGAACTGCGAATCTCGCCGGATTTCATCTGCTGCTGTGGCGAAAGTGAGAGCTGTTGCTCGACCGCCTTGAATTCCGCGCCCTGTTTTTCGAAGCCGATCCGCCGGCCCTTTTCGGTGATATAGCTTAGCGCGAGCAGGGTGCCGTCTTCGGTAGTACGCGCCTGCACTATGGCGCCCGGGCGCAGCAACTGCAGCGAGCGACCGGCCTTCACCCGAAGCAGGAAAGCGCGCGCTTCCTCGTCGTTCACGCCCATGCGGGCGAGCAAATCGGAAACGGTGTCTCCGCGCCCGAAACGTTCTTCGCGCCAGAACACCTGGTTGGCGTCGGCAGGCTGCTCGGTGCGGGCGACATCGAGGTTTTCAACTACCGTTAGCGTGGGGACGAACGAGAACACGGTGTCGGGCGCGGTGCCGAAGGCGGCGACCATGCCAAAAAAAGGCAGGCTGCACAGGGTGACGATCCAGCGCAGGCGGAGTTTTGAGTCTCGCCGGCTGCCGAACTGCGCTAAAATCCGATTTTCGTATTTATTCATCCAGTTGGGCTTTTTTGGTCCGGCGCAAGTGTAGCACAGCCCCTTTCCGGCGTGCCAGATGCGGAGTGCAATGACAAGCAATGCAATTGAAACCGCCCTGCGGATCATCAAACGCGGCTGCGGCGAGCTCTTGATCGAGGAAGAACTGGCTGGCAAACTTGCCGACGGCCGGCCTCTGCGCGTCAAGACCGGCTTCGACCCGACCGCGCCGGACCTGCACCTGGGGCACACCGTGCTTATCAACAAGATGCGCCAGTTCCAGGAACTGGGGCATCACGTCATGTTCCTCATTGGCGATTTCACCGGGTTGATCGGCGATCCCAGCGGCAAGAACCTGACGCGGCCGCCGCTGACGCGCGCGGAGATCGAGGCTAACGCCGCAACCTACAAGGCGCAGGTATTCAAGATTCTCGACGCGGACAAGACCGAAATCTGCTTCAACTCGAAATGGGGCGAAGCGCTCGGCGCCGCCGGCATGATCAAACTTGCCGCGACCTCCACTGTCGCGCGCATGCTGGAGCGCGACGATTTCGGCAAGCGCTATAAGGCGAACCAGCCGATCGCGATTCACGAATTTCTCTATCCGCTGATGCAGGGTTACGACTCGGTGGCGATGCGCGCCGACATTGAACTCGGCGGCACCGACCAGAAGTTCAACTTGCTGGTGGGACGCGAGATGCAGAAGCACTACGGCCAGCCGCCGCAATGCATTCTCACCATGCCGTTGCTCGAAGGGTTGGACGGGGTCAACAAGATGTCGAAATCCGTAGGCAACTATGTTGGTATCAACGAGAAGCCCGAGGAGATTTTCGGCAAGCTGATGTCGATTTCCGACGAGCTGATGTGGCGCTACATCGAACTGCTGTCGTTCGAGCCGATCGAGACGGTGGCCAAGTGGAAGAGCGAAGTGGCCGCCGGGCGCAATCCGCGCGACATCAAGGTCGCGTTCGCGCAGGAAATTGTGGCGCGTTTCCATGACCAAGCGGCGGCGGCGCGCGCGCTCTCCGATTTCGAAGCGCGCTTTCGCCAGGGAGCGTTGCCGGAGGACATGCCCGAAGTGCAGATCATGGCCGACGGCGGCGGTCTGCCGCTCGTGCAGGCGCTGAAGCAGGCGCGTTTGGCCGCGAGCACATCCGAGGCGATACGCATGATCGAGCAAGGTGGCGTCAGACTCGATGGGGAGCGTGTCAGCGACCGCGGCCTCAAGCTCGCCAAGGGCGCAGTCGCGGTGGCGCAGGTGGGCAAGCGCAAATTCGCGCGCATCACCGTCGTTTGAGTGCGGTCGTTTTATTGGCAGCGGAGTGGACGTATCCCTGGTGTACCGGTTGTGACGCCAGTCGCATCGCCGGGTAGCTAAAAAGCAAAAAGCCCCGGCCATCAGCCGGGGCTTTTTGCTTTTGGCGCCTTGGTGAGGACTAGTGCAAACGCCGACGCTGCGCCGGCGTCAGGCCGCGCGGGGCGCTGGTGGCGCCGGACTGGGCGCTGCCGGTTTTCTCGGTCCAATTGCGTTCGAACAACTGGTTCACCAGCGCCGAGACTTCGCCGATCTCGGCTTCGGTGAAGTGGCGTGCCAGCATGCCGGATACATCGTCGATCATGCGGCTCTTCTGGCGCTCGTGGATGGACTCGGGCGTGGGGCCGACGAAGACCATGCCGAATTCGTCCTGGCCGTCGTCGTGGTAATAGCTGACCTCGATTTCCACGGCCGACTCGGAATAGGGGCAAAGCGCTTGCAGCGCCTCCTCGATCAATTCGCGGAAGCCGCGGCCGACATCGCCCGTCCAGCAGATCTCCAGGGTCTTGCCCTTCGCGTCGAAGGCGATGCCGGGTTCGTCTTCGTAGACGCTCCTTGCGTCGACGAGGTTTTCCTCGTCGATATAACGCAGCCAGGGGCGTAGCGCGGCTTCAACCTGGGAAAGGGTGGCCTCGGCCCGCAGGGGGATCGTGCCGTGTACGTGTACTTCGATGCGCATAGTGGACTCCAAGTCGCAATTATACGCCGCCGCAACCGACGTCTGTCCCTAATTCCGCCGAACCGGCGCCATGGCCGCTCAGGCGGAGGGAACCCGGGGCGCCGGTTCTGCTGGGATGGCCGCCTCCGCCGAGTCTGCTGCGCGCGATGATCTCATCGCAGCGAGTGCCCCCGGGCAGTGTGCCGAAAGCGTGTCCCCAGTCTCCCTGCACGCGCGAACTGAAGAAGGCGTCGGCAGCGGCGGGCGCGGCATGCTGCGCCATTAGGCTCGCTTGCAGCGCCAGCGCTGCCATCTCGACGATGCGGCGCGCTCGCTGCTCGATACCGTCCTTCTCGGCGAGTTGCTTCTCGATCGATTTGACGAAGATCGCCAGGTGCCGGTCGCCGGCGGCGCCGGCATGGATCTCGGCAAGCAGCGCCGCGACGCTGTCGGGCTGCTTCTGCATCGAGCGCAGCACGTCGAGGCAGGCGACGTTGCCGCTGCCTTCCCAAATGCTGTTCACCGGGGCCTCGCGGTAGAACCGCGCCATTGGCGCTTCCTCGACGTAACCGTTGCCGCCCAAACATTCCATCGCCTCGAACATGAACGCGGGGTTGCGTTTGGCGAGCCAGTACTTGGCTACCGGAGTGAGGATGCGCGCGAGCAGCCGTTCCTGCGGGTCGTGCGCGGAGCGGTCCAGTGCTCGCGCCAGACGCAAGGCGAGCAGGGTCGCCGCTTCGGTCTCCAGGGCGAGATCGGCGAGCACGTTCTGCATCAGCGGCTGCTCCACCAGTCGGCGACCGAACGCGCGGCGATGCTCACAATGGTGCAGGGCCTGATTGAGCGCGCCGCGCATCATGCCGGCAGAGGCGACAACGATATCGAAACGCGTCAGGTGCGCCATCTCGATCAAGGTGGCGATGCCGCGTCCCTCCGCGCCTATCCTGCGCGCCCAGGCGCCGTGGTATTCGATTTCGCTCGAGGCGTTGGAGCGGTTGCCGCACTTGTCCTTCAGGCGCTGGATGCGGATGCCGTTGCGGCTGCCGTCGGCAAGCGAGCGCGGCACGAAAAAGCAGGTCACGCCGGCGCCGGTGCGCGCCAGCGTGAGAAAACCATCGCTCATCGGCGCCGAGCAGAACCACTTGTGGCCTTCCAGCGCATAGGCGCCGTCATTGAGTTCGGTGGCGACGGTCTGGTTGGCGCGCAGGTCCGAGCCACCCTGTTTCTCGGTCATGGCCATGCCGACGGTTACGGCGCTTTTTTGCGACAGATGCAGGGGGCTGGGATCATAGGCGTCGGCGAGCAGCTTCGGCTCCCACTCGGCGGCGAGTTGCGCATCGTTGCGCATCACCTGCACTGCGGCAAAGGCCATGGTGACCGGACAGGAGGTGCCGTTCTCGGCCTGATTCCATAAATAGTTGAGCGCCGCGCGCGCGACAAAGGCGCCGTCGCGCCTCGCTTTCCAGGCGACGGAATGCAGCCCGGCGCCGAAGGCGAGCGCCATCAATTCGTAATAGGCCGGGTGGTAGTCGACGGCGTCGATGCGCTCGCCAAAGCGATCATGCGTACGCAGTTGCGGCAGATGGCGGTTGGCCTGGTCGGCGAGCAATTGCATGCGCTCGCTGCCCACCATTTCGCCCAGTCGCTGCGCCCGCTCATCAATCCAAGCCCCGCCTTCGCGCTCCACCGCCGCGCGCAGGATCGCGTCTTGCTCCCAGGCGTTGTAGCCGGCGAGCAGGGGCGGCTGGTTGCTTGATTGGTCCAATGGCACCGTGGCACGATCGTTCATGACAGATTCCCTGGAATTTTCAAATATGATCTTCCGTACTTCCGACTCAAAGTCTACAGTGAAGAGGAGGGAAAAGCAGCCACCCCGCTGCAAAATGATCTAAAATCGCAGCCCTGCTTACAACACACTTCGCGAGATCAATGGCTACCAGAAAGAGCAAGCCGCGCCGCCGTTTCGTCGTGCGCAATTCTGGCATACATGGCAAAGGCGTATTCGCCACCACCCGTATCCCGTCCGGCACCCGTCTGATCGAGTACAAGGGCGAGCGCCTGACAGAGGCGCAGACGGACAAGCGCTACGCGAAAGACGACAACCCGCATACGTTCCTGTTTGCGCTCGACGACGGCATGGTGATCGATGCCACCAGCGGGGGCAACAGCGCCCGCTGGATCAACCACAGCTGCGCGCCCAATTGCGAAGCGGTGGATGATGAGGACCGCATCTACATCGAGACGCTGCGCGCGATCCGCCCGGGCGAGGAGCTCTGCTACGACTACCGCATCGAACTCGAGGAAAGGCATACGCCGGAACTGAAGCGGCTATATCAGTGCCGCTGCGGCGCGCGTCGTTGCAAGGGCACCATACTTAACGTCAAGAAGAAGAAAAAGAAAAGCTGAGGTCAGGGGGCGGCATGGAGCGACTGAACCGACTGAGCGCGAGTGAAACCGCCCGGCGCTTAGCCACGCGCGTGCCCTGAGCGTCGCCGATTGGATGCAGCAAGGTATCGCCCGGGGCTGACATGCGCATGCCGCAGAGGACGCGGAGGACATTGTTTTTCTTTTTCCGCATCCTCCGCGGTGACAACCAAGGGTAGCTGTGACCTCCACCGAGCTAAGGCCTACCGCCGCTGCTTGAGAATTTGTTCCAACGTCGCCCTCGCCGCCGGCAGGCTGGCCCCTCCCAGACTCACCGCCTCGCGCGCGGTTTTCAGCGCCGCGTCCAGCTTGCCCTGGTCGGCGAGCGTTTGTGCCAGGTTGTTGAATGCCGCTGCCGCGAGCGGATGCGCGGCGGTGGCCCTGCGGAATGCCGTTTCGGCTTCTGCCAAACGGCCCTGCGCGTAGGCCGTGTTACCCAAGCCCATCAAGCCGACGAGATTACCCGGCCAGCGTTCCAGCATGGCCGCATAGGCCCGCTGCGCTTCCGCGATGCGGCCGGTTTTCTCCAGTGCGGCGGCGGCGGTCGCGAAGCGGGCCTCGCGCACGCTCGCCGGCAGGCGTCCGGGGGCGAGGGCGACCATGGCCCAGCGCCGGCCGTCGATCCACAAGAACTCGAACAGCCCGAGGGCCATGGCGCGCCGCGCCCGGGTCCCCGAATGCAGCAGGACTTGTTTCTTTTCCAGGTCGTAACCGATGACCACGGCGTAGTGCCAGTAGGGATGGAATGCCCACAACCCTTGGTTCTGCAGCACGATCACCGCGTTGCCTGCGGCCACTTCGGCGAGCACATCCTTCAGCTCGGGCGCGAGTTCGTAGGCCAGGAGGCCGTGGCGCCGCGCGCCGGCAAGCATCTCCACCTGCAGGCTGCCCTTGCGCGCCGGGAGATACACCTCGTCGGTGAGCTCATCGGGAGTCACGGCTACGCCGGCCGCGTTCAGGGCCATGGCAAGCGCGGCCGGGCCGCACTGGTGCTCTTCTTGCGCGAAGAACGGCACCGAATCCAGCTCCACGCGCGGCGGCAGGCCCGCGGCGTTTTCCCGTTTCAGGGCCTCGGATTGCGGCAGGCTGACGCAGCCGGCCAAAAGGAAGAGCACAAAAACAAAGCCCGCGATTGCGCGGGCTTTGGCTAAAGACCAACTGGACTTCGCGGTCACTTGACCCAGTAGTACCAAATCAGGCCGATGACGAGCAGGCCTGCGGCTATGGCCCAGCCGCTCGCGCCGCCCGCCGGCAGGCTGTCGATCTGTCCGGCGAGGCTTACCACTTCGGCGTCGGTCATGGCGCCGACGCGCGCCTGCGCCGCGGTGGGGCTGATGCCATAGCTCCGAAGCTGATCGCGCACTTCGCTGCGGCCGATAAGATCTCGCAACTGTTCGCGCGCGCCCTGAGACTGCGCCGCGGTGACCACCTGATCGGTGCCGACCATGCCGGCGTAAGTGCTGAACGGGAATGCGGCCATGCAGACGATCAACATGCGGCAGATATAGCGGATAAAAATATTTTTCATCGAAATCCCCTTTACGTCGGATTGAACGAGTTTGCGGCGGGCAGGATCTTGACGCAATGTTTGCCCGTGCAAGGGGCAATTTAGTCCTTGTCCGCGAGCCGAGTCAAGTCCCTGCGCGGATCAGGTCTTTTCCTTGGTCTTCCTGGTTCTCGGCGCGGCGCCAATGCGCGCATCCATTTTTCGCAGCCGGCGCGCCAGGGTTTTCATCATCTGCACGGCGAAAAAGGGCGTTTCCTTTACCAGCAACTGGAAGCGTGTTTCGTCGATAGGAAACACGCGGCAGTCGTTTCTGGCGCGCGCCGACGCACTGCGCGGCTCCTCGTCTATCAGCGCCATCTCGCCGATGAAAGTACCTTCCTTGGCGGTTTCAATCACCGTATTGTCGAGCATCAGGTCGACCTCGCCTTCGATTATCAGGTACATCACCTTGGCCACGTCGCCCTTGCGGAAAATGTATTCGCCGGCGGCCACAGGAAGGACTTCCGGTGCGTTACGAAACAGATGCAGAGTTCCCATTCAGCTTCCCTTCTTTTTCTGGGTGTTCATACTTATTGGGCTACGCTTCCCCACAATTGCTTCAGCCTGGCGTCGCGGCCGCAGCCGGTGCGGTAGTACGCGTAGCGCAGCGGGTTCTTGAGGTAATAGTCCTGATGATATTCTTCGGCCGGCCAGAATTCGGTGGCGAGGGTAATTTCGGTGACAACTGGATCCTTGAACGGTTTGGATTTTTCCAGTGCCGCCCGCGATTCTTCGGCCAGCCGCTTTTGCTCCTGATCCAGGTAGAAAATGCCGCTGCGGTACTGCGTGCCGGCGTCGCAGAACTGGCGGTTCTTCACCGTGGGATCGATATTGCGCCAGAATACTTCCAGTAGCTTTTGGTAGTTGATTTTCTTCGGATCGTAGACCACCTGCACCGCCTCGGTATGTCCGGTCGTCCCGGCCGAGACCTCTTCGTAGGTCGGATTTTTCTTTTGCCCGCCGACATAGCCAGACGTGGTGGAAATGACGCCGGGGAGTTTGTCGAACGGCGGCTCCATGCACCAGAAGCAGCCGCCGGCGAAAATCGCCCTTGCCTGAGCGGCGGGCTGGGCCTGGGCCGCCGAGAGCAAGGAAAGCCAAAGCGCGCAGCTCAGCAGCAGGAATTTGGGAAAGGGTCTCATTTTCTCGAACCTGGTGATCAGTTCCGGCGACGTCAGGCGAAGATTCGATATCATATGCAAGTTTTCTGCGTCCCGCCAGACTAAACTGGATGTCGGGCATCCCGCAAGAAAGGTGAACTACATGGCGCAAGCACAAAACGGAAAGGAAATCGCCACCCTGGGCGGCGGTTGCTTCTGGTGCCTGGAAGCGGTATTCGACGAGCTAAAGGGCGTGGAGGCGGTCGAATCCGGCTATATGGGCGGACACTTGCAGGACCCCACCTACGCGGACGTGTGCGGCGGCGACAGCGGACACGCCGAAGTGGTGCAGATCAGCTTCGATCCGGCCGTGGTCGGCTTTCGCGAAATTCTCGAAGTGTTTTTCCTCATCCACGACCCGACCACGCAGAACCGACAGGGCAACGATACCGGGCCGCAGTATCGCTCGGCGATCTTCTATCACTCGCCGGAGCAGAACGCGACGGCCGAGCAGGTGATAGCCAAGCTCGAGGCCGCCGGCCTATGGGACCGACCCATCGTCACCGAGGTCACGGCCGCGAGCCGGTTCTATGCCGCCGAGGGCGAGCACCAGGAGTACTACCAGCGCAATCCCCACCAAGCTTATTGCATGATGGTAGTGCAGCCCAAGGTGGCAAAATTCCGCAAGCATTTCATCGGCAAGCTGAAGAAATAAGAGCTAGCTACGGCACCTTAACTGCTGTCGCATGCCAGCAGCGGAATTGCGCGCCGTGCGCGCCAACCGTGTTTTCCGCGCGGATGAAAAACGTATCCGCACGGAAAACACGGTTATTGTTAAAACCAAGGATAGCGTGGGGGTTTTATCCAAGATCGTCGATTGCACGCGGATGCGCTTTTCATCCGCGCAACATCGCAACGCTGCGACGGCGGGTGGAGTCGGATTCAGTCGCGGAATTTCGCCGCGCGCTTTTCCCTGCTCGCGGCAAGCGCTTCGTCGAGGTCGGTGGACAAGAGCATCGCGGCGTTCCAGGTAGCGACGTAGTTCAGGCCGTCTGCCACGGTGTGGTCGCGCGCATAGGTGATCATCTCCTTGCATCCACGCAAGGCGAGCGGCGGCTTCGACGCGAGCGTCGCGGTGAGTTCGCGCATTGCCGCCATCAGTGCTGCCCGGTCAGCATAGCAATCATTGACCAGGCGCAGCTCCTTCGCTTCCGCGCCGCCGACTTTGCGCCCGGTGTAGGCGAGCTCGCGCGCCGCGCCTTCGCCTATGAGGCCGGGCAAGCGTTGCAGCGTGCCGACATCGGCGGTCAGGCCGACATCGATCTCCTTGACCGAGAAGAAAGCATCGGCCGAGCAATAGCGCAGATCGCAGGCGCAGATGAGGTCGATGCCGCCGCCGACGCAGGCGCCATGGATCGCCGCGATCACCGGCTTGCGGCAGCGCTCGATGGAGCTGAGCGTATCCTGCAGATCAAGGAGCAAGCGCCGCAGCTTCTCGCGCGCGCGGCCGTCGCAGTCGTCGCGGATCTGCGCCCGCATCCCGGTGAGCATATCCAGGTCGACGCCGGAGGTGAAATGCTTGCCGGCGCCGCAAATCACGCCGATGCGCGCCGCAGCGGTTTCGTCGAGCCAGCGCATCGCCTCGCGCAACTCCAGCCACATGGCGAGCTCCATCGCATTGGCGCGCTCGGGCCGGCTGAGCTCGATGGTCGCGATAGGCCCGGCGAGCGCGACCTTGAGCGTGCGGAATTCCATGTGCTGATTCTAAGGCGCGGAATGCCGCAACTCAGGCTGCTGCCTTGACCGAGGGCAACCCGGCGAGCGCCATCGCCAGCTCGGCCTCGTCGTAGTCGAGGTCCTGCAGCTTGCCGCCGAAATAGTCGATGTAGGCCTGCATGTCGAAATGGCCGTGGCCGCATAGGTTGAACAGGATGGTGCGCGACTTGCCTTCGGCCTTGCATTTCAGCGCCTCGTCGATCGCGCCCTTTACCGCGTGGTTCGCCTCCGGCGCGGGCAGAATGCCCTCGGCGCGCGCGAACAGTACGCCCGCGTCGAAACAGGTGGTCTGGTGATAGGCGACCGCCTCGATCAGACCGAGCTGCTTGATGTGGCTCACCAGCGGCGCCATGCCGTGGTATCTCAAGCCGCCGGCGTGGAATCCGGGCGGAGTGAAGGTCGACCCCAGAGTGTGCATTTTGGTGAGCGGCGTCAGATGCGCGGTATCGCCGAAATCGTAGGCGTATTGGCCGCGCGTGAGGCTGGGGCAGGCCGCCGGCTCGACCGCGACGATGCGCACCTTCTTGCCGCCGCGCAATTGCGCGCCTAGGAAGGGGAACACAATGCCGGCGAAATTCGAGCCGCCGCCGGTGCAGCCGACGATCACGTCAGGGTAGTCATCCGCCATTTCCAGTTGCGCCATCGCTTCCTGGCCCACTACCGTCTGGTGCAGCAGCACGTGGTTTAGCACCGAGCCGAGCGCGTACTTGGTGTCGTCGCGCTGCGCCGCGATTTCGACCGCCTCGGAAATGGCGATGCCCAGGCTCCCCGGATGGTCGGCGCGCTGCGCGAGGATGGCGCGGCCGGCCTGGGTCTCTTTCGACGGGGACGGCGTGCAGCTCGCGCCGTAGGTTTCCATCAGCGCTCGCCGGTAGGGTTTCTGGTCGTAGGAGACGCGCACCATGAACACCTTGACCTCCAGCCCGAACAGCGCGCCGGCGAAGGCGAGTGAAGATCCCCACTGGCCGGCGCCGGTCTCGGTGACGAGCCGCTTCACCCCGGCCTGTTTGTTGTAGAAGGCCTGCGGCACCGCGGTATTGGGCTTGTGGCTGCCGGCCGGGCTCACGCCTTCGTATTTGTAATAGATTTTTGCCGGCGTCTGCAGCGCCTTCTCCAGGCGCCGCGCGCGGAACAGCGGCGACGGGCGCCACTGGCGATACACCTCGCGCACGGGTTCGGGGATCGGGACTTCGCGCTCGGTTGCGACCTCCTGCATGATCAGGTCCATTGGAAACAGCGGCGCCAGATCAGCGGGTCCCACCGGCTGCAGCGTGCCCGGATGCAGCACCGGCGGCGCCGCCACCGGCAGATCGGCGGCGAGGTTGTACCAGTACTTTGGTATGCGCGTCTCGTCGATCAGGTATTTGATGGTATCGGTCATGACTCCTCCCGGTTGAAATTGTTCAAGGGTTTATGGCGCGAGACGTTCAATCTTCCAGCCCTCGGCCTGCTTTGTATAGAGCAGCCGGTCGTGCAGGCGGTTTCTGCGGCCCTGCCAGAATTCGATCGCCTCGGGCAGCACGCGGTAGCCGCCCCAGTGCAAAGGCCGCGGCGGATGTTTGCCGTAGCGTAGCACGATTGCCCCCACTTTCGTCGCCAGCGTCAGGCGGTTGGGCAGCACCATGCTCTGCGGCGAAGCCCAGGCGCCGAGGCGGCTGCCCAGCGGGCGCGTCTCGAAATACGCGTCCGATTCCTCGGCCGACACTTTTTCGATGGCGCCTTCGATGCGCACCTGGCGCTCGAGCTGGGCCCAGGCGAACACGAGGGCGGCATAGGGGTTCGCGGCGAGCTCGTGTCCCTTGCGGCTGGTGTAGTTGGTATAGAAGACGAAGCCGCGATCGTCAACGCCCTTCAGCAGCACCACGCGCGCGGACGGCCGACCCGCCGGCGTGGCCGTGGCGAGCGTCATCGCGTTGGGCAGCGGCAGATCGGCGTGGACAGCGTCGTGAAACCAGCGATCGAACTGCCTGAACGGATCGGCGTCGGCATTCTTTTCGACAAGGCCGGCGCGCATGTATTCCTGGCGTATGTCGGCGATGCGCATGAAGCGGAACGACTCCGGGGGCGTTGCTGGTGCGCTATTTTACCCCCAGGCGCCGCGCGCTGCCGCGCGCGCATGCTCTGGCCCCGGGGCAGCAAAGGCTGGGCACGCACCTCGACTTGCGCCACTTCGCCGCGACGCCGGTGGGTATGCGCGTGAGCGCGGAAGCCAAGTTGATCAGGATCGAAGGGCGCCTGCTGACGTTCCGTGTTTCCGCGGCGGACGCAATCGAACCGATCGGCGACGGCACGCATGAACGCGTGGTGATCACCCTCGAGCGCTTCGATCAGCGCGTGCAGAAGAAAGCTGCGCAGATACATTGGCAGACTGTTGAAAAATGCTTCCCGTCCGCGAAAAATTCATTACGCGAGGCAATCTCACAGAGGGAAACGTTTTTCAATAGCCCAGAATTGGGGATATAAAAGGGGGTATCGCCCCCTTGTGCGTAGCCTTGCTAGACGAGCGCCTTGGTGACGATCTCGGCCACGTCCTTCGACAGTCCCTGCGCCTCGCGTATGCGCAGGAGTGCGGCGCTCGCGTGCCGCTTGCGCCCGGCGTCGAACTTGCGCCACCGGTCGAAGGCGCGCGCCATGCGCGCGGCGACCTGCGGATTAAAGGCGTCGATGGCGATTACTTGTTCGGCGAGAAACTGATAGCCGCCGCCGTCTGCGGCGTGAAAGCGCACGTGGTTGCCGCAGAAGCTGCGGATCAGCGCGTACACCTTGTTCGGGTTGTGAATGTCGAATGCCGGGTGCGCGAGCAGCCTGCGCACCTCGCCCAGCGTGCCGGGCAGGCGCGAGCCCGCCTGTACCGCCAGCCACTTGTCCACCACCAGCGGCTCGTTTTTCCATTTCGCGTAGAAGGCATCCAGCGCCTGAGCGCGCTCGGCGCAGTCGCAATTGGCGAGTGCGACCAGCGCGGCCATGGTGTCGGTCATGTTGTCCGCGCGCTCGAACTGCCGCAATGCGAGCGCGCGTGCATCTGCACCATCGAGTTCCATCAGGTAGCCGAGGCACAGATTCCTGAGCGCACGTTTGCCCGCTGCTTGCGCATCCGGGCTGTAAGGGCCGGGCACGGCGTGCGCGTGGTAGGCGGTGAGCAGTTCGCTCTTCAAGGCTTGCGCCAAATCGCGGCGCACAGCGTTGCGAACCGCGTGTATGGCGTCCGGATCGACCTCGTCCAACTGCTCGGCGATGTAGGTTTCGGAGGGCAACGCCAGGGCCTCCGCGCCGAAGGCGGGATCTCGCGGCGCGTCCGCCAGCACCCGTGCAAAGGCCTCGATAAAGGCCTGCGGCGTCTTCGCGCGGCCGGCCGCATTGTCCTCACGCGAAGGCTGCACGCGGCGCGCTTCGATGCCGCGCAGGATCAGCGCGAGCGCGAGCCGCTGCCCCGCCTCCCAGCGGTTGAAGGCGTTCGCATCGTGCGCCATCAGATGGGTGAGCTCGGCTTCGCTGTATTCGTATTTGACCGTCACCGGCGCGGAGAAATTGCGCAGCAGCGAGGGCACCGGCGGCGCCGGCACGCCGACGAACACAAAACTTTCCTGCGGCTGCTTGAGCGAAAGCACGCGCGTAATTTCCCCTGCCCGCTCTCCGGGGGCGGCTGGTTCAACCGGCGCTTCGCCCGCCAGCATCAGCGGCAAGTCCTTGCCGTCCGGCCCGACCAGCCCCAGCGCGAACGGGATGTGGAAGGGCAGTTTGGTCTCCTGCCCCGGCGTGGGCGGGCAGGATTGCCTCAGCGTGAGGGCATAGCGCCCGGTGGCCGCATCGTACTTGCCCTCCACCTGCACCACCGGCGTGCCCGCCTGTTCGTACCAGCGGCGGAACTGGGCGAGGTCGATGCCGCTCGCATCCTGCATCGCCTGCACGAAATCGTCGGTGGTCACCGCCTGGCCGTCGTGGCGCTCGAAATACAAATCCATGCCGGCGCGGAACGCCTTCGGCCCGAGCAGCGTGTGCTGCATGCGCACCACTTCCGCGCCCTTCTCGTACACCGTCATGGTGTAGAAATTGCGGATCTCCATGTAGGCGGCCGGGCGCACCGGGTGCGCCATCGGACCCGCGTCCTCGGGGAACTGCGCCGCGCGCAGCCCGCGCACTTCGCCGATGCGCTGCACCACGCGCGAGTACCTGTCGGCGCCGTACTCCTGGTCGCGGAACACGGTCAGGCCTTCCTTCAGCGACAGTTGAAACCAGTCGCGGCAGGTGACGCGGTCGCCGGTCCAATTGTGGAAATACTCGTGCGCGACGACGCGGTCGATGTTCTGGTAGTCGATGTCGGTGGCGGTGTCGGGCCGGGCGAGCACATACTTGGTATTGAAAATGTTGAGGCCCTTGTTCTCCATCGCGCCGGAGTTGAAATCGCCCACGGCCACGATCATGTAGCCGTCCAGGTCCAGCTCCAGACCGAACACCTCCTCGTCCCATTTCATCGCGCTCTTCAAGCAGCGCATGGCGAAGCCGCACTGGTCGAGCTTGCCCGGTTCGACATACAGCGCGAGTCTGGCGTCGCGCCCGGAGCGGGTGACGAAGCTGTCGTCGAGCTTTTCCAGCTTCGCCGCCACCATGGCGAATAGATAGGATGGCTTGGGGAACGGGTCTTCCCATTTCGCCCAGTGCCGCCCGCCCGCCTCCTCGCCCGCGGCGACCAGGTTGCCGTTCGAGAGCAGCAGCGGATAGCGCTCGCGCTCGGCGTGGATGGTGTTGGTGTAGCGCGCCATCACGTCCGGCCGGTCGATGAACCAGGTGATGCGGCGAAAGCCCTCGGCCTCGCATTGCGTGAAAAAGCCGTTGGTCGATGCGTATAGGCCCTCGAGCCTGGTGTTTTTCTGCGGGCGGATGCGCGACACGGTTTCCAGCGTGAACCGCTCCGGTACCTTGTCGATGCAAAGGCTCTCCTCGCCGAGCCTGTAATCTCCCGGCGCGAGTACCCGGCCGTCCAGCGCCACCGACTCGAGTTCGATTTCATCGCCGTCGAGCACCAACGGCGCGTACGCGTCGGCGGCTTTCGGGTTTCTCGCCAGCGCCAGCGTCGCGCGCACCAGCGCATGGTCGTCGCGGATATCGACATCGAGCGCTATGGTCGAGATCAGGAACGCCGGCGGCGTGTAGTCTTTGAGGTAAATGGTCTTGGGTGCGGGTTCACGCATGGGGCAGGGTACCGGGATCGGACCGGAGGAGCGCTAGTCTACCGGAAGCGCCGCCGGCTGCGCCAAAAAGAACTATAGTTTGAACAGGGCGGGATGAGCGGGGTTTTGCGTGTGTAGGTTCACTATTTCCTAAGTTACAAGGGTACCTTGGAACTTGGCACAGTGCCGAGCAATGCGCGGGGACGGTATGACATAGATCAGAAGAATCGCGGCGGCCAGAGCGAAGCAGAATACTACGAGCGAAATCGCCGGATCGAATGCGAGTGGCTGAGTTGACCGCTCGGGCGATGCAAGGCCAACGAAGAGTGCGCATACCAGGTCGCGGCGGTGTTGGAACCATTCCAACGCCGCCGCTCGAATTTGAAGCGCTACTGCTGTTTGAGGATCGGGCTCCTACCCTGGTGATCCGGAAGGACCCTGCGGGGCAGGATCCCCCTTCTCACCTCGCGGCCCAGTCGGGCCTTGAGCCCCAGACTCTCCCTTCACGCCGGGCGGTCCCGAAGGACCTTGCGGACCTGGGTCGCCTTTGGGACCCGGATCTCCCTTCGGCCCAGTCGAGCCTGAAGCACCGGGATCGCCCTTCACGCCGGGCGGTCCCGAAGGACCTTGCGGACCTGGGTCGCCTTTGGGACCCGGATCTCCCTTCGGCCCAGTCGAGCCTGAAGCACCTGGATCGCCCTTCGCCCCGGGAGGTCCCGAAGGGCCTTGCGCTCCTGGTTCACCCTTGGGTCCTGCCTGACCTTGCGGCCCGGCGTCTCCCCTCTCCCCTTTCGGACCAATGGGTCCGGCCGGTCCTTGATCCCCCTGGTCACCCTTGGGTCCGGAAGGCCCTTGTGGACCGGCGTCGCCCTTCTCGCCCTTGGGGCCCGGGGCGCCTGCGAACCCTTGAGGCCCCGTCGCGCCCGTGGCGCCATCCTCGCCCTTGATACCTCTAGGCCCGGCCGGGCCCTGAGGTCCAGGTTTTTGTTCGTTCGCCGAGAGTCGACGGGTGACATCATTCAGACGATTTTCAAGATCCTCAAGTCGCTTGGCCAGCGAAGGTTTTCGCGTCGCCGGTTTCTTCCGGGGTGCCGCCGCCTGATTCTTGCGCGGCGCCGCCTTGGTTCTCCTAGCGGAGGGCTGCCGCTTCACGGACTTCTTGATCGCTTTTTTCGCCATCTGCGCCTCACTGTTTCATTGCTCATGAAAATGACTTCCAGTGTTTATCTTACCCCCTTTGTGGCTCGGTGCGTATTTCAAGTGTGGTAACACTTCCCTCTCGTACTATGCGACCGCCCCGCGCCTCTCGGGATTCGCGCCATTTGGACGTAAGCGGCGCTGCAATCAGCCCATTTTGACCTAACCGGCATTGCAATCGGCCGGGCGCAGGCGCAATATGCTTCCCGGCGCAGTGTTCGGCAGCGCTGAATCAGCGCCAAACCGTCGCCACCGGCCAGAGGCGCGAAAAGAGCAGGATTGAATTTTCCATCGTTTTACCGAAGGAGGAGACACGATGAAACCCGTCACACTGATCGGCTCGCTGGTTGTCGCACTCGGACTCGCGCTGGCGCCCTGCATCGCCAGCGCGCAGCAGGCCGCCTGGCCATCTAAACCTGTCCGTTTCGTGGTTCCCTATCCGCCCGGCTCGAGCGGCGACCTGATAGCACGGAAACTCGCGCCGTATCTGTCCAAAGCACTGGGCGGCCAGTTCGTGGTCGACAATCGTCCCGGCGCCAACGGCAGCATCGCGATGGAAAACGTCGCCCGCTCGGCACCCGACGGCTACAGCTTCGTGTTTGGCACCGACATCCAGTTCGCCATCGCGCCGGTACTGTACAAGCTGCCCTATGACACCGAAAAGGATTTTGAGCCGGTGGCGCTGGTCACCGTCATCGAAATTTTGCTGCTCGCGCATCCGTCGGTGGCGGCGAACAACCTGCAGGAACTGGTGAAACTCGCGAAAGCTCAGCCGGGCAAGATCAATTATGCGTCCACCGGTATCGGCAGCACCCACCAGCTAGCCGTCGAGTTGCTCAAGCAGCGCGGCGGCTTCGATATCACCCATGTGCCCTACAAGGGAACCGGCCAGGCGCTCCCGGATCTGGTCGCCGGGCAGGTGCAGGTAATGTTCGCCGGCATTACGCAGTCTATGCAGTACCTCAATTCCGGTAGGCTCAAGGCGCTGGCGGTGGCGTCGCAAAAACGGCAGCCCCTGCTGCCGGACCTGCCGACCGTCGCCGAATCCGGTTTTCCCGGTTACGAAGCGAACGCTTACTGGGCCATTTGGGCGCCGGCGGGCACGCCTGCCGCAATCACGCAGAAGCTCTATGCCGAATTACGCAAACAACTGGATCTGCCCGAAGTTCGCGACTGGTTCGAGAAATCGGGACTCGCCCCGAGTGCAGCCGGCCCGGAGGAACTGGCCGCGCGCGTCCGCGCGGATCGGGCACGCTGGACCCGGGTGGTGTCGGAGGCGAATATCAAGGTGGACCAGTAGCGACGCGGGATATCGCTTCACTGCGGATACGCCTGTATTACTACGGGGGCGCTGCGTCGATGCGCCGGACTATTTTTTCCAGCTCGTCATGTCGTCGACCTTGACATCGTACTTCGCCATTTTCGCGACGGCGTCTTTCTGAGCGTCGACCTCGATGCTGCGAAACGCCTCGGCCAATTTGTAGCAGAACTTGGCCAGGTCCACGGGGTTGGGCTTGGTCTGCTCGGTTGTGAGCATGACGCGGCCGACCAATTCGACATAAATCCGTGCCGCGAGTTCTCTTACCGATGTGGACTCAGGGCCGGGAGGGGTAGCAGGGGCACTCATGGGGTTCGCCTTCGGGGCAGCCGAAAACGCGCATTATGCCGCATAAGGCGCCGGACGGGCTCTCCGGTCGCGACGGTCGGGCCGGAATACTCGGCCATGGTCACGGTCGCGCTAGTCCGGCCGAACGGCGGCCGGGTAAGCCAGACCGACGGTATCAGTATATTCCGTTGAACCGCTCGGGCGCCGCCGGCGCAGCAACTGGATCATCACCATGGTGATGACCGGCCGATCGTCCTGGCTGATCACCTCGTAGCGAATGCGGCAAACGCCGGCTTCGGGACGCGATCCGGAAGGCCGCCATTCCATCATGGTGAAGCGGCAGCGAAGCACGTCGCCTGGTCGCACCGGCTCAAGCCAGCGCAACTCGTCGATGCCGATGCCGGCTATCGCACAGTCGTCGAACCTGCCCGACTTGAGAGCCAGTGCCCAAGCGAGCGCCGCCGTCTGGAATCCGCCGCAGATGAGACCGCCGAAGATAGAGTTCTTGGCGGCCTCCGGATCCAGATGAAAGTACTGAGGATCGTAGCGCTGTGCGAACTCGATAGCTTCCTTCTCGGTCACCGCGTGCGGCGGGCTTTCGTGGGTCACGCCCGGTTCGAAATCCTCAAGGAATATGCGCCCTCTTGTCATATACATGAAGATTAGCACGCTATTTGTCGCCGCGGCGGCTATTGCTGCATTTGAATTTGTCGGAGTACCGACGAGTAGGTGCTCCCGCAACAATCCGCTATCTGGTTAACGCCTCGGCGACGAAATCGAGACGGTCCTGTCCCCAGAACATTTCGCCGCCGACAAAAAAAGTCGGTGCGCCGAATACCCCGCGCGCCACCGCCTCTTCGGTGTCCTTCTTGAGCTGCTCCTTTACCGCCGGATCGTTCACCAACGATTGGAAGGCGTCGGCATCGAACCCGGCCTGCCGCAGCACTGCGGCGAGTTCCTGCTGTTCGCCCAGATTGCGCGGCTCCACCCACATGGCGTGAAAAATCGCCGCCACATATTTGTGAAAGTTCGGCCCGCGCATCTGCATGCCGAGCGCGCCGCGCATGAGAACCAGCGTGTTGATCGGGAAATGAGGATTGCGCTTGAACACCGCACCGTAGCGCGCCGCCCAGCGCTGCATGTCCTCGTGCATCCATTTGCTTTTCGCCCGATTCCCGGCCGGTCTGTTATGGCCGGTTGCCTTGAACACGCCGCCGAGCAGCAGCGGCCGCCAGACGATTTGCGCGGCGTGCGCGGCCGCGATCCCGGGCAACGCCTTGTACGCCAGGTAGGAGTACGGACTGCCGAAATCGAAGTAGAACTCGACTTGTTTTTCCATTGCGTTTCCTCGTTTAACCTTTCCGCATGCCGCCGCGTGACGCAGGCGATGCGGCATTCAAGCGCGAAGCGCGGCGCGATCGCGCCGCCGGTCGCGTCGCCCGCGCCGGCCGCCGGGATTGCTTGTTTCCGCTCATGCGTTCGCCCTCGATCAAAATGGTTCTGCGCGCGTGCTGAAAACGAGGCGGATCCCACGCTCACGCCGCCGCGGCAGCGAATTTCGGCTGCTTTTCGCGTATCGGCAGATTGACCAGTGCGGCAGCGGTCGCGAGCGCAATGTCCGCATACCACATCCAGTCGTAGTTGCCGCTCAAGTCGACCGCCAGCCCTCCCAGCCAAGCGCCGAAGAAGCCGCCGATCTGGTGCGATAGCAGCGTCAGCCCGAACAGGGTGGCGAGATAGCGCGTGCCGAACAGCTTGCCCACCAGGCCCGCGGTCGGAGGCACGGTGGCGAGCCAACTGAGCCCGAGCACGGCCGCAAAAACATAGAACGTGAGCGGGGTTCGCGGCGCCATCAGGTAGAACGCGATCGCCACGGCGCGGATGCCGTAGACCCAAAACAACAGGAATTTCATGCGGTAGGTTTGCGCCAGCCAGCCTACGCCGAGGCTGCCGGCAATATTGGCCAGGCCTATGATCGCAAGCGACGCGGCCGATACCGAGGCGGGGAGCCCGCACAGAGCCACCTCGCCCGGCAGATGGGTCACCAGGAAGGCGATGTGGAAGCCGCAGGTGAAAAACCCCGCATGCAGGCACAAGTAGCTACGGTCCTTGAAGGCGATCAGCGTCTGCTCCGACAGGCTGATGCCGCCGATATGCACAGTTGGACTGCCGCTGTGCTTGTCGCGCAGCGGCAGCGCCAGCGGAATGGTGAGTAGAGCGGAGGCGGCCAGACCGAGCAGCGCGGTGATCCAGCCGAAGGCGCTGATCAGCGCCTGCGCCAGCGGCGCGAACACGAACTGGCCGAAGGATCCGCCGGCGTTGATGAAGCCCGATGCAACGGCGCGGCGTTCCGCCGGCAGGCGTTGCGCCGCGGCGCCTAGGAGGATCGAAAAGCTGCCGCCGCCCGCCCCCGCCGCGGTCACCACGCCGAGAAACAGAATCAGGCCGAGGCCGGTATGCATGAACGGCGTGAGCGCCAGTCCCAGCGCCAGCAGCATTGCGCCCAGGACGATGATCCGGACCGAACCGGCGCGATCGGCCAGCGCGCCAAAGATGGGCTGGGCCGCGCCCCATACGAATTGGCCTACGGCGAGCGCGAAGCTCACCGTCACGATGCCGAGGCCGGTGGACGTATTGAGCGGAGACACGAACAGGCCCAGCGCATTGCGTATGCCCATGGTTATCGCGAGTATCAGAGCCGCGGAAATGACCAGGGTCCAGTATTGGCTCTTGGCGCTCATGCGCGTTTTCCAGAGGGCACGGGGAGCGCGGCGAGCGCGCGCTCGATTTTGCGGTGCAGTTCGCCTACGC
This sequence comes from Betaproteobacteria bacterium, assembly GCA_004298385.1. Classification (GTDB taxonomy): domain Bacteria; phylum Pseudomonadota; class Gammaproteobacteria; order Burkholderiales; family SG8-39; genus 2-12-FULL-64-23. The sequence continues at coordinate 31,640 of SCTX01000051.1, forward strand.
CCTCTGTGCCGAGTATGGATTCGACTTCGCACTGCGCTTTGCGCCATGACGGCAGGGCGGCCTTCAGCTTGCGCCTGCCGGCGGCGGTGAGGCTGATGCTGCGGCTGCGCGCATCGGCGCCGATCGAGATGCTCACCCAGCCCTGCGCGGCAAGCGGCGCCAGGTTGCGGCTGAGCGTGCTGCGGTCCATTTCCAATTCGGCGGCAAACTCGGACAGGGCGCGCTCGCCGCGGGCGGCATTGGCCAGGAGCGAATACTGGGTGACTTTGATGGCTTGAGCGGACAGGTGCGCGTCGTAGATGCGCGTCAGCCGGCGCGTCAGCTTGCGCAGCCGGGCACAGGTGCAGCCGAAGGTCGGGACAGAGGAGGCAGTCGACATGGCGGGATCATAGCATATGCGTGTAATTACACCTATGCGTGGTCCGGGCCCGGCCTGCGCTCGGGCCGCCTACTCGACGATCTTGTTCAGCGGCAGTTCGATGATGCCGCGCGCGCCTGCGGCGTAGAGCCGGGGGATCAGTTCGCGCACCTTCTTTTCCTCGACCACGGTGGAAAGGTCCACCCAGTGCGGATCGGCCAGGGTCGAAACCGTCGGCGTCGCCAGCGCCGGCAGAAGCTTCAACACCGCGTCCACTTTCTCCCGCGGCAGGTTCATCGACAGCAGCACGCGCGTCGCGGCGGCAATCGCTCCTTTCAACAGCATCAGCAGGCATTCGATTTTCGCGCTTTTCCAGCCGTCCTTGAGCGCGTCGTGGCAGGCGATGAAGCGCGGCGTGCTCTCCAGCACGACGTGCATGATCTTGAGATTGTTCGCCCGCAGCGAGGCGCCGGTCTCGGACACATCCACGATCGCGTCGGCCAGGATCGGCGGCTTGACCTCGGTCGCGCCCCAGGAGAACTCGACATTCGCCTGCACGCCGTGTTGCGCGAGGAAGCGCCTGGTCATGCCGACCGCCTCGGTGGCGATGCGGCGGCCTTCGAGGTCCTTCACGCTGTGGAACGGCGAGTCGTCCTTGGATGCCATCACCCAGCGCACCGGGCCGTAGTTCGGCCATGGCGCGCGCAGGTCGGCGATATCGGCCACGTCGGCGTCGCTCTCCAGGATCCAGTCGAGCCCGGTGATGGCGCAGTCGAGGATCCCCTGGCCGACGTAACGCGCCATCTCCTGCGGCCGGATCAGGATGCACTCGATCTCCGCGTCGTCGATGTCGGGGTAGTAGGAGCGGCCGGAGATGCGCAGATCGTAGCCGGCGCGGACGAAAAGCTTCTGCGTTGTTTCCTGCAGGCTGCCTTTGGGTATGCCCAGACGCAGCCGCTGCGAATTCGTGCTCACGCTGCTTGGCCGGCGCAGAAAATATCGCGGTAGGCAGTGTAGACGGACGCGATCAGCACCGGGATGAGAACCAGGTAACCCAGGCCGAGCGGGATCGCGGCGACTATGCCCAACACCAGCAGCACTACGCCGTAGATCAGGAACGCCATCCAGTTCCTGAGGCAGGCGAAGAAGCTCGCCTTGAGTGCCGCCGCCGGCGCCAAGTCGTGCAGAACGATCAGCACCGGGGCAAACCAGACCGCCATGTACAGCGGCACCGATAGACCCGCGACCAGCAGCATGGCGAGCAGCATCGACGCAATGGATATACCCGCGCCCGGCATGCCGCCGCGCATCATGCCCATGAACACCCCGCCGCCGATCACGGCGGCCACGGCGAAGGCGATGACCACCCAGCCTACCAGGTTGAACACGCCCACCAGCACCAGGTCGCCGGTCTTCTGCCTGAAGCCGGCGAACAGATGGCCGATCTCGAGCATGCCGCCCTGGTCCGCCGCCTTGCAGCCGAGCATCAGGCCGGCGCCGAAAATGGGAAACAGCAGCGCGCTTGCGAGAGAGCCCAGAACCGGGATCATGCTGATAACGATGAACACAACGCCCAGCACGACAACCGTCAGGATCCACGTGCCGGGCTGCTTGCGGAACAAGGCGAAGGCTTCGACGATCCAGTCCCAGCCGCGGCCGGCCCCGACCGCGCGCCCCTCGGTGCGGAAGGTTCCGGCCTGGGACGCGGGCGCTGCGTTAGGATCGATGTTTGTCATGTCGTTCTCCCTGGGTCGATGCAGCCTGGCGCGGCACAATGCGTTTTTCGGTAAGTTTATGCTGCTTGCCCGGAGTCCTCAAGGAGTACGTGGCATGCGTGGCATGCGGTTTCTGCGATCATAGGCGGCCGCGCCTGGCGGTCGGAAAACGTCGATTCGGGCGCCGCGAGGAGGATTGAATGCAACTGGGAGAAATAGAGCGATCATTGCAGGACGCGGGACTTAGCCCGCGCGGCGCGTTTCATCCTGCCGCCGGCTATGGGGTGCCCTCGCTCGTGCCAGACACCCCTGCGCGCACTGTGGTCCTGGCCGGCAATGCCGGGCCGCTGATGTGGCGGGCTTTCGACGCCACGCGCGCCGGGCGCCTGATGACCCTGGATGAGTGGTCCGCACAGGTCCTGACCGAGCTTGCCGCGCGGCTGGGAGCGCGTGCGGTATTTCCGTTCGAGAGTCCCTATCTGCCCTTTCAGCGCTGGGCCATGCGCGCCGAAGCCTGCCATACGTCACCGCTGGGCCTCTTGATCCATCCGGACTACGGCCTGTGGCACGGCTATCGAGGGGCGCTGCTATTCGCCGCGGCAATTGAGCTGCCGCCGCCCGAGCGCCGCGCCAGCCCCTGCGTGAGCTGCGCCGATCGACCTTGTCTCAGCGCTTGTCCGGCAGGCGCATTCGACGGCAAGACTTACGACGTTCCCGCCTGCGTGCGCCATCTTGCAGGCACGCCGGAACTGGCCTGCATGGATGTCGGCTGCCTCGCGCGACATGCCTGTCCGATTGGCCGCGACTACCGCTATGCGCCGGCGCAGGCGCGTTTTCACATGCAGGCGTTCCTGCGCAATCACCACCCGCGGGGACCGGCCTGAATAGCGAGCCAGATCGCAATGGCGCGGGCGCAGGCCGCGTGCAAGCTGGTTCGTAGGAATTTGGCGGCCGGATAACGTCTCGGGCACAATTCGTTCCTATCCGGCCTTTTTTTTGGCGCGTGGCTGTAACCAGATGCGCCGATGCGACGAATCGACCTATGGAAGGCAGCTTGAGCGCGACAGAAGAGCGTTTGCGGGATTTGATGGTGCGCGGGCTTGCGGGGGACAGCGCAGCGTATCACGCTTTCCTCAAGGACCTGAGCGCCCATTTGCGCGCCTTTCTGAGGAGACGCCTCGCCCGATTACCTGACGACGTGGAGGATCTGGTGCAGGAAACGCTGCTGGCGGTGCACAACCAGCGCCACACTTACGCGACCGACCAGCCGCTGACGGCGTGG